>CAYPAG010000120.1:0-2343 GCA_964408645.1 uncultured Pelolinea sp.
TGAGTGTGACGCGCACGTCCCAGGCTTTCAACATCATAAAACCGAGGATGAACACGACCATGACAAGCTGGCCCAAAATCCTCCGCTTTTTTTCAATCGCATCCAATATCGTTTTGAACAACAATCCCAATCCCAGTGAAATCGGCGCCATCAGCGGCAGATGATAATAATCGTGCGTGGACACATGATAAGAGAACACAAATCCATAGATGATGTAGCCAATCAAGAGCCCAAGCAACATGCCAAAAGCAGGTTTTTTTGCGAGTGTCAACGCGGCGCCAAAAGACACCAGGAAGACCTCCAGCCCAATGACATGATTCATCTCGCCGATCCAGCGCAGATACCAGGCCGGATCGATCCACAAATTGGGGAAGAATCGCAGGGCGTACTGTTCACCCAGTAAACCGATGACATAAACGCCATAAATATGATAAATGGCGTATGGAAGCACAGCCAAGATGGCCACGACCCAAACCTGGATATTCCTTATCGCGCTGCGCAGGTTGAAAGTAGAAAGCACCAATCCGGCAACCGCCGGCGCAAGCAGAAAAACCGAGGTGGATTTGATATAGATCGCCGCTCCGCAAGCCAATCCGGCTGCCACCGAGCGGCCAATTCCGGGTTTTTTTACCCAGCGATAGGCAACCCATAGAGCCATAATGATGCTGGCCATGCTGAGGGATTCCGGCTGGAACGCCCGGCTGGCAATGGCTGCATACGGCCAGAGCATGTAGAAAACGGACGCAAATGCAGCGCTTTCCAACCCGGCAATATCAATCGCAAGCAACACCAGGAAAACACCACCCAAGGTCCAAAAGAAGATCGCCCAAAGTCGCGCCGCCCAAAGTTCAGGCGCGCCAATCAGCCGGTAAGTAAATGCCGTCAGCCGCTGCATGATCTGCGGTTCGATCAGCCCCTCGGCTTTCCACTGAATGACCGCGCGTTCGCGCATCCATTCAGGCGCTTCTTCGGATTGCTCGTAATACATGCCGCGCGCGATCAACGCCGAGTGTAGTTGACGTGTGGGGTGGAAATCCAGCGGCAGGTCACGCAGATCATAAAGCCGGACAGCCAACCCGAACAGGAAAGCCAGCAGAATCAACCCGATCCATATCCAGCGATGACCCCGCCAGGTATTTCTTTCGATCTGTTCGTCAATTCCAGCAGCTTTAGACATGCGTCCTTATAAGCTAACTGTATTTCTGGTCAGTATATCCTGCAGCGCGGCGTTCAAGATATTTTTTCTTCAACTTCTCAATCGGCAGGAACATGGCAAAGAAACTGAAGACGATACGAGGAAACTCTTCCAGCGCCGTCGCCGGATGATTGATAAAACTTCGCATATACCAGGAAAAGGACTTGGCGTAATCCCCCCCGTCCAGAAGGTAATGCGCCCCCAGCCGATATGCCCCAGCGAGAATCTTCGCGCGATTTCTGTTATAAGCGTCTTTAAAATCCGGATCATGGGGCATCATTTCAACGATTTTGAGCGCATCGTCGCCATATTTGCGCGCCTGGGAGACATTTTTAGCATCCGGGTGAAATCGAGCGGAAGCAAAAAAAGCGTCAATGTATTGGATCTTGTAATGAGCGGCTATGCGCATAAAAAGCAGCGGGTCAAGCAGCAAATCGTAACTGGTATCCATCCCACCAGCCGCTTCAAAAGCCGTGAGCCGCATGAACACGCTGGGCTGGCCGATGATCCGAAATGCCATCAAATCTTCCAATCCCCAATCCCCATATGTGATCTCATTGAAGACCTGCCCGTCCATATCCATGGATTTGATGTTGCCATAAACCAAACCCAGGTCGGGATCCTTGCGCAGCACATCAACAGCTTTGCTGACCGCCCCGTCCAGGTAGATATCGTCTGAATTCAGCCAGGCGACAATCTCACCCTTCGCGCGCTTCAATCCCTTGTTGATGGCATCCGCTTGTCCATTATCCTTCTCAGACACCCACCAAACCAAACGTTCCGGGTTGGCTTGATGGTATTTCTTTATGATCTCCGCGCTATTATCCTTCGAACCGCCATCGACCACGAAGAATTCGATGTTGGGATAATCCTGATCAAGCACAGACTGAATGGCCTTATCGAGATAACGCGCCTGGTTGTAGGACGGCATCACAATCGTTACGAGAGGAAGGTTATTAGCTTGTTTAGAAGAGTGAGTCATAGTCTGCTTTCGGGAAAATGGTCAGCTTGCCGCCAACGGTCGCGTCCACCACCCGCCTGCCGTCTTGTTCATACGCGTGGCGCGCCATCGCGTAAGCCACCTCTGAGGTTTCCAGGTCGGGCAGCTGCCAGCGGAAACCCTTGCCGAAATACTTGGGGTGGAAATG
>CAYPAG010000120.1:2443-5731 GCA_964408645.1 uncultured Pelolinea sp.
CGCCAATTGACAAATTTGGGAATCGCCAGTTTTTGAATCTCCTCCACCGACTGCTCGATCACCAAATCGTTCATGGAGACAAAAAAAGTGGTGGAAAAACCCAATTCCTCGAACATGAGAAAGATGCGGTTCATCCCAAAGGTGAATTCATTTTTCAATTTTGAAAGATCCGTGCGGTTGAGACTGGGACCGTTGCCAATGATGAAACAGCGTTCGCCCTGATAACGGTCACGCAGCTCGCGCAGGCGGCGCATCGTATCGCGGCGGACGGGATGGGTGTAAGCTTCAACATCTTGAGGAAAGCGGCGAATGCCATCGCGCGCATTGCGCAGGGCATTCAACGAGGATTCCGGCAGCCGTTCTTTTAGCAGAGATTTAATTTTTTCCATGCGTTGTTTACTCAGTGCTCAAGCGGGCGGTCGCTCCGCCATCCACCACCAGCGCCTGTCCGGTCATAAAGGATGATTGCGAGCCATCAGCCAGGAAAAAGATCGCGTGCGCGATCTCAGCGGGCGTGCCGATACGGCCATTGACCGTTTTGCCCGCCAAGTTATCCAGGCGCTGCTGAACGGAGAAATCACCATAAAGGTCGCGCTCCATGCTGGCGCGCAGCATGGGGGTATCCACCGCGCCCGGCAGCACCGCGTTGACGCGGATGTTATCCGGCGCGAATTCGATCGCCATGGCGCGGGTAAGCGCCAGAAGGCCGCCCTTGCTGGCGGCATACGCGGAGATATTGGCAGACGTGGCGATGGCATGCACAGAACTCACGTTAACAATCGCGCCGCCGCCCCCCGCTTTGAGCAGCGGATGCGCCAATTTGGCGCCAAGAAAAACCGAACGCAGGTTGGAAGCCATCGTCAAATCCCATTCAGCCGCGCTGGTCTGGAGAATAGGCTTGGACACCTGGATCGCGGCATTATTGACGATCGCGTGCAGCACCGGGCTGAAACCTGCTGACTGGTTATAGATCTCCTGGATATCCTCAGGATCAGAGATATCCGAATGGATGAATAACCCGTTCGAGGGGAACTCGCTGCCAAATTCCTGACGATCCACACCGATCACAGACCAACCCTGCTGATGGAATAGATTAACTGTCGCGCGTCCGATGCCGCCCGCAGCGCCGGTGACCAGCACCACATTTTTGTCCTGCGCCATCTTTACGCCTCCTTGTGCGCCTGCATCACCGCTTCGAAATCATCATGTGGAATACCCAGACCCACCAGCAAATTGCGGATGGTGTTCCAATGCACCTTTTCCCAAGCTTCCGGGCTGGAATTGGAATTATGTGGAGCCAGCATGACATTTTCCATTGCTCTCAGGGGAGAATCCTCCGGCAGTGGTTCAACCTCAAAGACGTCCATCGCCGCGCCGGCAATATGTCCACTTTTCAGGGCTTTGATCAGGGCGGTTTCATCAACAATCGGGCCTCGCGCCGTGTTGATCACCACAGCTGAAGGTTTCATCAAGGCAAAGGCCGATGGATTTAAAAGATGACGGCTGGTGGGGTTGAGGTCGCAGTTGACACTAATGAAATCCGCTTGAGCAAGCAACTCATGCATTTCAACCATTTCCACCGGCACCTGCTGCAGGAAATCCGATGGAACCTCGACGATATCCGTGGCGAGCAATTTCATGCCGAACGCGTGCGCTTTCCGCAGCACCGCCTTGCCGATATAACCGACGCCGATCACTCCCAGCGTGCATTCGCTGAGCGCGCGCCCCGGGATCTTGGTCCATTTACCAGATTTGACCTCGTCATCCATCCAGGGCTGGCGCCGGGCAAAGGCAAGCATATACCCCATCACGCTGTCAGAGACGGGCACGGTGAACGCATTGGTGGTGCGGAAAACCTGCATGCCCAACGCTTCAGCTGCTTCCTTATCGATCGAATCGATTCCTGTGCCCCACTTGGAGATCACTTTCAGCCGCGGAGCGCATTGACGAATCACCTCCGGCGTATAACGATCATCACCGCAAATGGTGCCGTCAAACTGACCAGCGTAAGCCAGGATTTCATCCGCTTCCATGCGTTCATTGACTTCAGGGATGACCAATTCACAGCTGTAATGTTCAAAAACAGGCTGGAAGCGCGCGATGAAAGGCAACATGTAAGGCGCCGATAACAGGACTTTATAATTTTCCATTTGATGTTTTCCGGGATTTTTCAGCGATTATACCAGTTAGCGCTCTTTCAGCGTTTTCATCAGCACTTCCGCGAAGAGAAAATCGCTTTCCTCATCAATATCCAGCGCTTCCTCCACCGGTGTTTCAGCCATCATTGGATGATCGCCGATGCGATTTCCCCGACGCTTGAGGTTTTCACGTGTAAACAGATATATGCAGGAATTTTCCTCAAAAACAGGCGGGAGGTCCTGAGTCTGCAGCAGCACATCCGGATCATGGTTGATCGGATTGGTGTTTTCGTCCCATAAACGCGTCTGCAGCCGGGTGACCGAAAAGAGCGAATCATAAGGCGGTGAGTTGTCAAGGAAATCGTTGATCGCTTTGGATATCGTCGAGGGCTTCAGGAAAGGATTGGTGCTGTGAGTCTGCAGGTAAAGGTCAGCAGGCACCTGGCTGGAGTCATAGAGAAGAATCTCATTCATGGGAATGGCATCTTCACGCAGATGCGGCGGGCGTTCGATCCGGATCACCTCGGGATAATTTTTTTCAAGATCTGCCAAGATCACATCGGAGTCCGTATCCACCACAATACGATCCACCTCAGGACACGATTTGAGAGTATCCAGGATGTGATGAAACAAGGGTTTACCAGCCAGCGGCCGGTAATTCTTGCCCGGCACCCGCTGCGAGTGGTGCCGCATCGGCACCAATGCTACAACTTTTTGATCAGCCACCTACCCTCCATGCCCTACCTTATTTTGTTTGAGTATCCGAATAAACGATTGGCTCAACACCACGCGAATTGCCATTGGCTGGTTGCCCGGCGCTGCCGCGAGGGTAATAAAAAGACTGTTTGAGCTGCCAGGTCAAGGGACCAGAGCGTTTATAACCCATAAAGGTGCCGTGAAACTGCAGCCAGCGGAACCGAATCACATTGACAAATTCCCTTAAAAACTTTCTTTCTTTGGCAGCTTGCTTCAAATCATGCAGCGCGTTTTCAAAGAAGGCCCTCAAGAATTCACCCAAGCCAAAGGTTTCCTGAGGATAGATCTGTTTGAACGCCATCCCTTCACGCAAATAGCGATTGTGGATTCCTTGCCAGGATTCATCGTGAACATGCACGATTTCCGCCTCCGCGGAGTAAACAATTCGATTTCC
>CAYPAG010000121.1:0-5706 GCA_964408645.1 uncultured Pelolinea sp.
GTGTAAGAGGGCTCGTCGGTTTTCCAATTGCCGCGCAGGGCCTGCGCCTCAGCCAGCACCAGCGCGAAATCCGGCAGGTCCATCAGCTGGCTGTTCTCGGAGAATATTTGAAGATTCTTTTGGGATTCCAGCAGATCATGGATCACTTGGGAGAAGATGTTATGGGTCTGCTCGGTTTTTTTCTTTTCGGCGCGCTCGCGTTCAGCCAGCCAGTCAAGGCGTTTCTTGGCTTCGTTGCGGGTGGCCAGGCGGAACTCGCTCTCGGCGGTCAGCAGGTCGATTTGCCCGATCTCCTTGAGGTAGAGCCGCACGGGATCATCGGAAAGCTCGGGCGCGAGAGTGCGGGATCGCAGCAGGTCAGCGACGTCCTCCGTGGATTCTTCTTCCAGCTCCTGCGCTTCAGCGGTGATGGTCAGGTCGTCGGCTTCGGCGGCGAAATCCTCATTGCCGCTTTCGAGTTCGAGATCAAGCGCGTCGTCCTCATCAGAGGAAAAAGGCGCGGGAACAGGCTCGTTCTCGTCAAATTCAGGCGTGAATTCTTCGGGCTCATCCTGCGCGGATTTTTTGCCCGGTTTTTGTCTTCCCATGCGAATTATTATACAATAGCGGGTTTTTAGGGCTGCAGAATGGGTGTGGAAAGGGCTTTATCGAGGACGCCGCGCAGCTTGATGAGCTGATTGAGGTTGTTGAGCAGAGCGGTCAGGTCTTTCTGATCAGGCGGATTCTCGGGATCGGCCTGCAGGAAGCGCAGCTGATTGATCTGGGCGTTGACCGACAGCTGGCGCAGCTGCATCACCAATCGGATGGTTTCCTCCAGCGCGCGCTGGGCGGATTCGGCGTGGGATTTTTCGGCGTCCTTGCCCTCGCCTTCCTGTGGCTCGACCACCACGGTCTCCAGAATGAACTCCAGCTCTTCAGGCAGGTTTTCGAGGATGTACTGCTCGGGTTCGCTCTCATCCTGGCGCACGGAGCGTGAGATGACCTCGAAGGCCAGCTGGTGCTCGGTGAGCGAAAAGTCGCGCGAGGCAAAGGGCAGCAGCCCGGCTTTGACCAGGTAGCGGCTGACGCGGTGCTGGTGTTCGGGCTGGCGCGCCAGGTAGGTGAGCACTTCCAGCTCCATGGCTTTGATCTTGTCGCGCGCGCCGGTTTGCAGCAGCTGCGGGGTGACGGGTTGCTGGCGCTGCTGGGCGGGTGCGCGCCGGCGGCGCTGGGCGGGCTGGGCGCCGGGGCTGGTGGAATACATGAGCGCGCTTTCATCCACCTGCAGCACGCGCGCCACCTGCTGGCGGTAGGCATCGCGCTCGACCGGGTTGGGTACATCCTTAACCAGCGGCAGGATACGCGCGGCGATGTCGCTTTTAACCTTGGGGTCGCTGAGGTCCTGGCCCTGGATGAGAGTTTCCAGCACATGGAAGATGATCGGCTTGGCCTGCGCGATGATGCGCTGCCACTCCTGCGGATCGCGCAGCACAATCTCGTCCGGGTCAAGTTCGTCAGGCAGGGCGCTGACGCGCAGGTCGGCCTGCAGGCGGGCTTCATTATGCAGCAGGCCGCGTGCGTCGAAGACCAGATCGTCAGAGTGGTCAAGCGATTCGCGCGCGACCTCCAGGCCGCGCAGGGTGGCCTTGACACCGGCCGCGTCCGGGTCGAGCGCTAGCACATAGCGGCGGGCGTAGCGCTTGAGCGCGCGCATCTGTGCCTCGGTCAGCGCGGTGCCCATCGGCGAGACGGTGTTCTCGAAGCCCTGCTGGTGCACGACCACCACGTCTAAATAACCCTCCACGATGACCGCTTCGCTGGCGGCGCGAATGGCTTTGCGCGCGCGATCAAGCCCGTAGAGCAGGCGGCTCTTGTCAAACAGGATGGTTTGGGGCGAGTTCATGAACTTGGGGATGTCATTGGGATCCAGGATGCGGCCGCCGAAACCGGCCATGCCGCCGCTGGGGTCGCGGATGGGGAACATCAGGCGATGGCGGAATTTATCGTAGTAACCGCCGCTGTCGCGTTCGGACACCATGCCGGCGTCGAGCAGGTCGGCGTGGGTGTAACCCTTGTTGAGGAGGTAGTTGGCCGTGGCGTCCCAGCTCTGTGGCGCGTAGCCGATTCCCCATACCTCAGCGGTCTGCTCGGTGATGCCGCGTTTTTCCACCAGGTAAGCCAGTGTCTGGCGTCCCGGGTCGGTGGAGGTGAGCTGCGAGCGATAGAACATCACCGCATCTTCGAGCAGCTTGCGCAAGTGTTCGGAGCGCTCGTTCTGCTCCACGCGCTGGGGGGTGAGCGGTTCCAGCTTGACGCCGGCGCGCTCGGCCAGGTATTTAAGCGTTTCTTTGAAATCCCAACCCTCACGCTTCATCACGTAGCGGAAAATATCGCCGCCATCGTTGCACTCACCGAAGCAGCGCCAGGTGCCCGTATCAGGGAAGACCACGAAAGCCGGCGTTCGCGTGTTGGCATGGAAAGGGCAGAAGCCGGTATAGCTCTTGCCGCTGCGGCGCAGCTTGACATTCTCTGACACGATATCAACAATGTCCAGCCGGTTCTTGATCTCGTCAACGGTATTCATGGATTAATAAGATAAAAGTAAAACCATCTTCTGGATGGTTTTACTTTAATGGATAACCCTGCGGTTGGCAAGTGGAATGTGTTGGCCCTATGCCAGCAGTTTGGCTAATTCGGTGTGGATTTTTTCCACCACCGGATTCAGCGCGGTTTCATCCAGATCGTCGCCTTCCGCGGAGATGGTGGCGCTGCCATCAACCATACTGACCACCACGTTTAGGCGTACTTCCTGGCCGTTTTCCCTGCCTGTGCCCAATACCAGCTTGGCGAGGTCGCGCGTTTTCCAGACTTCGTATCCGGCATTAACGATCGCCTGCTTGGCGGCTTCAAACACCTCTGAATCGGATTTGTCACCGTATGAATTCTTGATTTGAACTGATGCCATTTCTACCTCTTGATAAATTATTTTCGGACATTGCTGCCCCGCTAATTAAACCATTTAAAAACCTTCCAGGCGTGAGAAATCCGCTTTTCCTTTGGCCAGCCCGGCAATGGATTGCAGCAGTCCCAGTCGGTTGGCGCGCACTTTCTCATCCTCTGCCATCACCAGCACAGTGTTGAAGAAATCATTAATCGCTGGGATCAAGGTGACGAAACTGGAAAGGAATGTTTCAATGGAACTGGAAGTGCCGACAGCCTGCAGGGTTTTTTGGTAGACGGTGAACAGTTCTTTTTCCTGCGGCTCCTGAAAAAGCGCGGCGTTGACCGGATACACCTGGTTTAATTCGCGGGTGATACGCACGCAGCGCGAGAAGGCTGGCAGAATGGCGTTCCAATCATTACGGGCGGTCCAGCGCTGAAGTTCCTCGATGTTCTTGACGGCCAGGGTGGGGTTGTTGGCCTGCTCAGCCAGGACAGCCCTGACCACATCGAAACGCTTGCCTTCATCCAGCAGCATGTTCTCAAAGCGGCCGGCGATAAAATCGAAGCAGGCATCCAACACCTCCGGGGCTGCTTTGATGGGCAGGCTGGCTGCTGCTTCAGACAGCGCGCCGCGGATGTCAAATTCGATGTCCAAATTGACCAGGTTTTGCACCAGCCCGATGGCCGAGCGGCGCAGCCCGAAGGGATCTTTAGTGCCGCTGGGCGCCATGCCGGCCGCGAACAAACCGACCAGCGAGTCCAGACGGTCAGCCAAGCCGACCACCAGACCGGCCATGCCCGCGGGGGATTTGTCACCCGCAAAGCGCGGATAATAATGTTCTTCAATCGCCTGGGCGGTCTGCGCGCCTTTACCGCTCTTCAGCGCGTAGTAACGGCCGATGACGCCCTGAAGCGAGGTCATCTCGACCACCATCTTGGTGACCAGATCGGCTTTACAGAGAGAAGCCGCTTCGAGGGCGGCCGCGGCTTGCGCCTGGTCGAGATTGAGCGACTTGGCCAGTTTTGCAGCCAAAGCGGAGACACGCTTGGTCTTGTCGAGCATGGAGCCGAGCTTGGGATGGAAGATGAGCGTATCCAGGCGCGGGATGAATTCGTCAATGGTGTGGCGGCTGTCCTCGGACATGAAAAAGGCCGCGTCGGCAAAGCGCGCTTCGATCACCTGCTCGTTGCCGTGGGCGACAACCGATAGATGCTGGCTGCCGCCATTGCGCACAGTGATGAAATGCGGCATCAGCCGGCCGTCCGCAGACTGCAGCGGGAAGTAGCGCTGGTGCTTCTTCATCACGCCGACCAGCACCTCGGGCGGGAGCGCGAGATGGCTTTCGGCAAAATTGGCCAGCAGGGCAGTGGGCGCTTCCACCAGGTTCGCGACCTCATCCAACAGCCCCGCGTCCACCGCGGCGTCCGCCTTGACGGAGGTCTTCAATTGGCTGACCTGCGCGGCGATGACCTCGCGCCGTTCGGAGGGGTCGGCCAGGATGCCTTCTTCTTTCAGGAAAGGCAGATAGGCATTCACATCCTTCAGGTTGAATTTTTCATGATTGGTAAAGCGCAGGCCGCGCGTTTCACGACCAGCGGCGAGGCCGGCATATGCAAAGGGAATTACGTGGCTGCCAAAGAGCGACACCAGCCAGCGGACAGGGCGGGAGAATGCCACGCCGCTCTCGTTCCAGCGCATGGATTTATCAAAACGGATGGCGGCTGACAGTTCCGCCAGTTTTGCCGGCAGGACCTCGGAGACTGATTTGCCTTGTTCAAAGACTTCAGCCACCAGGTAAACGCCGCCGTCCAGCTCTTCTTTCTTTAGATCACTTACGTCCAGGCCTTTGCTGCGCGCAAATCCCAGCGCGGCGGGTGTGGGGCTGCCATCCTTGCCGAAAGCGCGGTCAGCCGGCGGACCTTTGACTTTTTGGGAAAAATCCTGCTGCCTGGGCGCGAGTGACTTCACCAGCAGGGTCAATCGGCGCGGCGTACCCAGAACTTTGATCTCTCCGTGCGCCAGTCGCAGGTCAGCCAGCATCGTTTCAGCCAGCCGTCCGAGCTGCCCGAGCGCGTTTTCAAGGTCAGCGGCAGGGAGTTCTTCGGTGCCGATTTCCAGCAGGAAATCAGCAGGTTCGTTGACCTGGATGGCGGCTTCCGCTGTGGGCAGCGCCATTTGAGGATTCGATTTATACGCTGTGTCTTTTTCAAGCCAGGGGAAACCCAGCGCTTCGCGCTGCGCGTAGTATGCTTCGGCCGTACGGCGCGAAAGGTCGCGCATGCGACTGAAAAGCGCTTGGCGTTCGGTCACGCCAACCGCGCCGCGGGTGTCCAGAATATTAAAGTTGTGCGAGCACTTGAGAATGTAATCATGGGCGGGCAGCACCAGCCCTTTTTCCAGCGCGAGATTGGCTTCTTCTTCGTAGAGCCGGTACATTTCGCGAACGCGTTCGATATCCGCGGTTTCAAAGTAATAAATGCTGTGTTCCTTTTCCGCCATGGTGTTGACATCGCCGTAAGTGAAATCACGGTTCCACTGGATCTTGCGGAAGTTGTAATTGCCCTGCAGGGCCATGGCGATGCGTTCGAGGCCGTAGGTGAGCTCAACCGACACCGGATCGAGGTTCATGCCGCCGGACTGCTGGAAATAGGTGAACTGGGTGATCTCCTGGCCGTCCAGCCAGACTTCCCAGCCCAACCCCCAGGCACCCAGCGCCGGGGATTCCCAGTTGTCTTCCACAAAGCGGATGTCATGTTCCTGCGGATCGATGCCCAGCGCCTGCA
>CAYPAG010000122.1:0-5701 GCA_964408645.1 uncultured Pelolinea sp.
CCCGCTGGGTGGAGAACATCTCGAGTTCATGGAAGCTGCCCGGATCCAGCAGTTCACTGATGCGCTCACGGGCGGTTAGTTTGCCTTTTTCGTGCTGCTTTTGTATCCGCTCCTGACCGCCGCCTTCAATTGCTTTGCGGCGTGTATCTTTCAGTCTCTGTAATTTTGGTTCTTCATTTGGCATGGTTTTAGTCCGTATAAAAAATCACCTCAATTATAAGGGATGGAAAAATCAAGAGACAGGACAATCACGATGGTCTAAAAGTGACAATTGTCAAAAATTTGGGTTTAAAGAAGGATAAAGAGGATCAGCGCCAGAAACGAAACTGGCAGCACGAGTGCGGACGCGTAGGCGAAATATGCAGCCATACGGTAACCGGCTTTACGGTAAAAATATGATCCCAGCGCCAGATCAGCCGCGAGCATGAGCAGGGAAAACATTGGCAGGAGCAGAAGTCGGTCGGCGGGTGAAGCCTCGGTCGCCTGCCCAATGGGATTGAATCCCAGCGGAATGGATTCGCGAGTGGGAATGATGAAGCTGACTGCCACCAGCAAAAGGATCGATAGGATGCTGCCCATCAAGATCAGATTGCGGGCGAGTTTATCAGACAACAGAGAACCGACGAGAAAGTCCGCCTTCGCAGTCTTCGGCTCAATGGGTTCGATCGAACCGAGTTCCAAATTACGGTAAAGCGCGTCAATGAAACCGGTGGGATCTGCTGGCGAGACCGCGTAGATCATCGTCCGGCTGGCGATCAGCACCAGTGACGCGGTGTTTGAGGCAAGGTATTCAATTGGCCCAAGATCGCGATGATTCTTGATCCCAAGAATCGCTCCCTGCACGCTGAAGCCGGGCAGCGGCAATGCAACTGCCAAGTCGTCTGCCATACGCGCCCATTCGATCTCCTGCATGGGGATGACCTCCGACCTAAGCCCCCATTGGAGGCTTACGCCTTCCCTGAAGATGGTGTAGCTGGCGCGCAGCAGCGCGAAAAGCCGGTAGCTGATCAAGGGTACGGGAATGAAAACCAGAAGCGCGCCGATCAGGTAAAGGATAAAAAAACCGCGGATGGATTGGGACAGCGCCATCACCACCAGGAAACCGACCGCGGCAAGGTTCAGCAGCAGCGCTCCCAGATGAAGGGCGATTCCCCGCTGTCGGTCAGGTTTGAAAACCAAATCCATTATCTACATTACCGAATATCTTAAGCGCTTAGACATTCCCGAACCTTTTCACACACCAAAGAGACCTGAGCTTCAGTCATTGTGCCTGAGAAAGGCAGGGCAAGCCCTCTGCGTCCGAGGTCTTCTGTGATGGGGAAGTCGCCTTCCCGGTAGCCAAAGCGCTCAACCATGTAGGGCTGCAGGTGGATGGGCAGGAAATACGGCCTGACCGGGATGCCGGCTCGTTCAAGCTTGGCAGCCGTGTTATCCCGGCTGATGCCCTGTTTTACGCGGATCACGTACACGAACCAGCTCATGCGGGTGGTGGTGGGCGCCACGAAGGGGATTTCCACGCCGTCGATGGATGACAGCATTTCGTTATAGAGTGCAGCCACACGTTGGCGGTTTTCAATCAGCTGGTCAATGCGATTCATTTGAGACAGTCCAAGGGCAGCGCTCATTTCGCTCAAGCGATAGTTGTAACCGAGATGCGTATGCTGCAGCCAGGTGTCGCCCGGCGCGCGCCCCTGATTGCGCAGCGCGCGCATCATCTCGGCATCATCATGGCGGTTGGTGACGATCATACCGCCTTCGCCGGTGGTGATCTGTTTGTTTGGGTAAAAAGCGAACACGCCGTAATCGCCCAAAGTGCCGGCTTTTCGGCTCTTGTATTCGGCTCCGATGGCTTCGCACGAGTCTTCAATGATCGCCAATTCATGTGCGTTGGCTGCGTTGCGTAGGGGGTCATGGTCGGCTGGCTGGCCGAAAACGTCCACGCTCAATATAGCCTTAAGTGTTTTCGGATGCCCGGCGCCTTTGCGCGGCAGCCAACGGTAGAGTTTTTTCAGGTCGCCTGAAGCGAGATCCCGGATGGCTTCCTCGGCCAGGATTGGGTCAAGGTTGCCTGTCAGCGGGTCAACATCCACAAATATCGGAATCGCTTGCTCAAAGAGGATCACGTTGGTGGATGAGACAAAGGAAAAAGGCGTCGTGAGCACCAGGTCGTTGGCCTGAATCCCGGCTGCCCGGATGCAGAGATGCAGGCCGGTGGTGCCGGAGCTGACGCCGATAGCTTCGTTCACGCCGACATAGGATTGGACCGATTGCTCAAAAGCATTGATCTTGGGCCCCATGCTCAGATAATTGGTTTCAAGAACTTCAAGGACTGCCTGACGGTCATTGCCGTTGATCTCAGGACTTGACATCGGAACAAGATATTTTTTCTCTGCCATTCAAATGTTTCCTGTGGTGAAATTTGATTACTCGGAACGATCTTCGGTGTTTTCCGGGGGGCCGGATTTGATCTCGCCGGTGTCACTTAATCCCAGATCAAGCTCATCTTCCATGGTCACCTGGCCGCGCAGAAAAGCACCCTCTTCAGTTGAAAAGGCGGACACGCGCACATTACCCCATACACGACCGGTGCTGCGGATTTCGAGTTTCTCCGCGGTGATGCCGCCGTTCACGGCGCCGGCCACAATGACCGTGTTCGCGCGCACATTTTCACAGGTCACCTTCCCGGTTTCGCCCACGACTACCAGACCGGCGATGCCGATCTCGCCTTCAAATATGCCTTCAATACGCACGCCGCCCTTTCCGCTGAGCTTGCCGGTCCAGTTAATACCGGCACCCAATACCGATGTGACGCGCTCAACTGGCGCGGGGGCGGTTGAAGAGGATGGCGGGTTGCGTTTAAACATGGTTGGTTAGATGGTCCTTTGCTTGTTGGGCTGGAAGGGCGGCCAGATCTGCCCGGCAAACACGCGCGTGCCATCCGGTACGTCCTTTTTCACCGTCGCGCCATTACCGATCAGGCACTCCCGCCCAATCCGCACGCCGATATTCACGGTGGCGTTCATGCCAATCTGCGAAAAATCTCCGATCACCGCGTCGCCCGCGATCATGGCGCCTGGCGAAAAATTGGTGCATACGCCGGCCACGCAGTCATGCGAGATGACGACGGAATTATTGATCAGTGTGCCCATGCCGACTCTGGCGTTGCCGCTGACGTAACTTTGCGCGAGAACCAGCACGCCGGCCTCAAGCCGCGCGGAGGGGTCAACGTGGGCGGTGGGGTGCACGATGGGCGGGCAGATGAATCCCGCGTCTGCCAGCGTGTGAAAGACTTTCAAACGGACTTTGTAATCGCCGATCCCGCCGACGGAATTAACCGCGATGCGGACACCCTGCTGGAAAAGTTCGGGCAGGACCTCAGCACCGCCCAACACGGGCGAGCCGATCACATCCGTGCCCTTTTCCATGCTGTCGTCAATGATGCCCACAATCTGATACACTCCCAATACGCGCACAGACTCAATGATCATCTTGCTCAGCCCGCCGCCGCCATAGATAATCACTTTGGCTGCGTCGAAAGAGAATTTTGGATATGTTTTCTCGTCCATCAGATGTCCTTCCTGAAAAGATTATATCCTCTAAAGCAAATCCCCATTCACTAGCGATGAATGAGCAATGAACCGCCAGGGTTGGCTTAACCAGGGCTCTGGTGTGTTTTGGATACCGATCCTCGGCGTAGTTTGGACTTCTTCATCTTCGAATAAGATCCCTTCTTCAATGAAAAGAGGACTGTTTGGGTCGCAAAGATCTATCCCATTGAATTCGCCGGTGATTGCCAACGCTTTAGTCAACTTGGCAGGCCCATCGCACCAACTTTTTCTCTCGACGCCTTCGCGATTTTCTCGAATGAGGTTGAAACCCTCGGCCGGATGAATGGCTCGAATCAAAACCGCGGCGGGATATCCATCCTCGCCACTGACGCAGTTCAGCATCCAATGTATGCCATAAGTGAAATAAACATAAGCGCGTCCGGCTTCACCGTACATCGCGGCGTTCCGCGCGGTTTTCCCGCTGCGCGCATGGCAGGCCTGGTCCTGCTCTCCGTCATACGCCTCGGATTCAATGATGATGCCTGCTGCCCTTTGGCCATCGAACACCCGAACCAGGCGTTTTCCCAGCATTTCGCGGGCAACCATTTGGACCTGGCGGCGGTAAAAATCCCTGGGGAGGAGCAAAGTTCGCTGACTTACTGGCATCCCATTTCAACCGGCGGGGGTGTGGCGCGTGGAACCAGCAATTGAAGGCTGGTTTCGACCGACGTATAGATTGGTTCATAAGCGCAAAGCAGCGGCTGTGTGACCCATTTCACGTAGGCGTCATTCTCTTCGCCAAATGAATATTCAGAGCCACGGATGATAATGTTGGCTGGCTCATTGATGATCAACGCGAAGCGATGATTCCGCAGGTCTTCATAAAAGCCTGTGAAATATTGCTCATTGGCAGCCATGGCCTGATCCATCAAGTACTTCTTCTCATACTCGTCGTTTAAATGAACGCTCTTGACCAAATTAAAGGTCAGCAGCTGGCGATGATCAATAAAGAGAATTTCACCTTTTTGGCTGTATTCCTCCACTTTGTTCTGAACCGCGATCAGCGATTCCTGCGTTTTTTCCTGCGGAGGGAGCACCAAACGGCTGCCGCCGCTCATGGTGAATGTAACCGGGGCGATCATCATGGCAGCCAAGAGAAAATTCATGAAAGGTGAATGCCTGCCAGATATTGTCTCTTGTGGGTTGGCATGTGAGAAGGCGCTGGCTGCAATTAATAATAAAGAAACCAGGAACATATCCAAATTGTGCAGGTTACTCCCGCCGCCGATCTTTACGCTGGCGATGATGCCCACCACCAGGAAAATTCCGGCGACGGTCAGCACGGCTGCTTTTTGCAGCCAGTGGATGCTCCATTTTTTTGAGATCAGCAGAACAACCAGCCACAAGATCACAGGCAGCGCGGCCCAGGCCAAACCACCCAGAATGCCCGGTGGAAAAGTGGGATTGGGATAAAGCCGCTCCCATAACAAGGGCTGGCGCGAAGTGGATGCGACTGGGTTGGGAAGGAGACGCAAGGCCGCGTTGGAATTGAGCATGCGTATGATGGACGGCAGAAGCTGGCCGCCCAGATAACCAGAAAGCCCCAAGATGAGCGGTTTGATGAGCTTTGGCCAATCGCTCTTCCTCAGACTTGGCTGATGCACCTCCAACAGCGCGAGAAGGCCTGCCCAGATGCCGGGCGCGTAAGCCCATGTCCAACGTGCGCTGCGTGTGTAATAGGAAATGATGAAAATGAGGATGGCGCCCAGCCATAGTTTCTGGCGCACGGCGATGACGGTAAAGATGGCTCCGATCACCAAAGGCGCGTAAATCGGCCCCTGGTCCAGGAAAAGAAATGACCAAATTGCGAACGCGGCGATCACCCATGACGGGATTTGCTGTTTTCGCGACGGCCAAACAGCCGCCAAGCCGAGCAGTAGGCCAGGCAGGATCCAGACGATCTGGTACCAAAACCGATAAAAGCCAATGGACAGGCTGGGGATGATGAAGGGCAGCGCCCAGGGCAGCTGCATGCCCCAGTTGATGAACGCGTCGATTGAATCTCCAGGCTTGATGATATAGCGATAACTTCCAAAGAGGGTGGAGTAATCAAAAAAGCGGTTGCCTTCTGACCAGTAAAGCCCAAAGGGATA
>CAYPAG010000123.1:0-5663 GCA_964408645.1 uncultured Pelolinea sp.
TACCTGCTGTGGCTGGACGGCGCGGATGTGTTCCTGTTCATGTCCGCTTCTCCCGGGCGCGGACTGACCAGCGCGCCGCAGTTGAGCACCGCCCATTGGGTGGAGAGCATCAACCGGGCGTACGCCAGCATCTTCACCTCCTTTGTGGTGCACTGCAACCGCGTGGGATTTGAAGACGGGCTGCATTTTTGGGGCGGCTCCACCATCTACAACCCAGACGGCGAGCTGCTGGCCAAGGCACCGCTGCAGGAGGAAGCGCTCACTTTTTGCGAGATCAACCTGAATGACCTGCACCATACCCGCGCGCGACTGCCCCTGCTGCGCGATGAGCGCACCGCACTGGTGCAGCGCGAGATGAACCGCATCCTCAGCCGCGACGGGAGCGCATCCGGACGATAAATGGAGGCAGCATGAACGATCTGACCATCAACACCGACCTGGCGCGCAGCATCCTGACCGGTTTCATTCGCAGCGAAACCACGCGCGCCGGATTTGGCAAGGCGCTGCTCGGCCTGTCCGGCGGCATTGATTCAGCGCTCTCCTGTTATCTGGCAGCCGAAGCGCTGGGCGCGGAGAACGTGCTGGCCATCCGCATGCCCTACAAGACTTCCAGCCAGGAATCGCTGGACCACGCGCAGCTGGTGATCGAAGCCACGGGTGTGCAGTCCATGACCATCCCGATCAGCGAGATGGCGGACGGGTTGATTGATAAATACCCGGATATGAGCAGCCTGCGCAAGGGTAACATCATGGCGCGCTGCCGCATGATCACCCTGTTTGACCAATCCGTCGCATTCAACGGGCTGGTGGTCGGCACCGGCAACAAAACAGAGATCCTGCTGGGCTACACCACGCTCTTTGGCGATTCGGCCTGTGCCTTCAATCCCATCGGCGACCTGTACAAAACCCAAGTGCGCCAGCTTTCGCGCGCGCTGGGCATCCCCGAGGTCATCGTTTCCAAAGCGCCCACCGCCGACCTGTGGGCCGGGCAGACGGATGAGGGCGAACTGGGATTCACCTACGAAGACGTGGACAAGCTGCTGTATCTATATATTGATGAACGCTACACACCGGAGGAATGCGTGGACGCTGGATTCGACCGAAAATTCGTGGAAACCGTGGTCGCGCGCGTGCGGCGTTTTCACTTCAAACGCGTCATGCCGCCCATCGCCAAGGTCAGCAACCGCACGGTCGGCTACGATTTTCTCTACCTGCGCGACTGGGGTACATAAAGGATTTTTGATACATTAACCCTGGTAGGCGCGAAGCATGCTTCACGCCTACCATTTTTTTAATTATTACGCCTACTTCTGTTAGCTCAGTACGCGCACGTTTTTTAATTTGAATTACTTTGGCAGCGCATACCCATACTTCTTGAGCACCCACTTGGGAAACTCGAAGCGGGCGGTCTTCTGTGGGTCGACCACCTGACAGACCTTGAGCTGGCCGACCAGGCTCATCAGCATGCCGGCGTCATTCACCGAAAAACCTGCAAAGCGGGTAAGAAAATCAGCCATGTTGTGGGTGGCATCGCTGCCAGCCTGATCCAGTGAACCGGCTGAGGCAATGGATGAAAGCACATCACCCGTCTCCACAAAAGGCGTGGGCAGGCCTTTCAACTCCGGCACCACCTGCGCGCGCAGATGGATCTCGCCCGGGGTTTCCGCGCCGCAGATGAGGATCTCACCGTCGCCCATAGCCGCGTGAAAATCACCGCAGCCGAACAGGGCGCCCGGCACGCTGGCGGTGAAATAAATGCTGGCTCCCTCGGTGATCAGTGTGCAATCCATGTTGCCACCATGAGCGCCAGGCTCGCCGTTGGGCACCTTCCCCTCCCCCGGCGCCACGCCGATGACGCCCACCATTGGCGCTATGGGAATCTCCAGCTTGTTGCGGAAGATCACCTTGCCGCCTTCATACTTCAGGACAGCCGTCTCCATCTCGGTGATGCGGTCGCCCAGCGCGCCCTCGCCGGGTAGGGTGACCATGGTGGATTGGCCGACCACGTTGACCTTGAGCAGGTCCACACGGACAACATCACCGGGTTGTACATTCTCGATCAGCACCGGGCCAGTGGCCGGATTGATGCGGTCCCAATCCAGGGAATCCAGCAGATCTTTTTCGGATTTGAGCTGGCCGGAAAAACAGTCATGCGTCTCCAGCACGAATTCTTCGCCCTGGGCTACACTCAGGGCGGGCTCAAGCTCAGGCGAGAACGCGTAAAAAACATGCTCGCGGGATAATTTCTTTTGCATTTCTTTCCTCCGTTGACTTTGATTCGTGGTGAAATTTCACCAAGTTTAGCAGAAAAACGAACAATATTGGCTTCGACGAGCTCAGCCAACGTAATATTTCAAAACAGAAACCGCTCGCCGAGTTCATCAAAGCGAGCGGTTGGTCGTTATCAATTTTTAAATTATTCGATCAACCCATAGCGCTTCATGCCTGCTTCCAGGATCATATTAACCAAGGAGGCTTGTTCGATGCCATCCGCGCGGGCTTCGATCACCAAGTCGGAGATCGAGGATAACCCGGGCAGCGGGTTGATCTCCAAAATATAGGGTTTCCAATTGTCGTTTTCATCCAGACGGAAATCCACACGGGCGACATCCAGCGCGCCCATCACGCGGAAAACCGCCGCGGCCAGCCAGTTGAGTTCATCAATGGTTTCATCGTCGATCGGGGCGGGTGCCAGGTAATCCAGTTCCTCAGCCAGGGCAACCTTCAGGCGGTTGCTGTAGACTGTATCTGTGGTTTCAAAGGGTTTAAGGTTCACTTCCATAGGCGGAAGAAAATACAGGCCAGCCTGAATGCGCGGCGCGTTGGGATTGACCGGCATCCTGCGCGCGACCGGGCCAATCAGGTTGCCCACCATGCCCACGGTGATCTCGCGCCCCTCAATGTAAGTCTCCACCAGCGCCGGCTGGCGGTATTTATTAATGATGAAACTGACCTGCTCGCGCAGCTCGTCCTCATTTTTGACGATCGATTTGGCGCTGACGCCCATGCTGGTGCCTTCACGGCTGGGTTTAACAAACAGCGGATACTTCAAATCCTCATCCAGCGGGCTATCAGCCCGGTCAAACTCCTGAAACGCGGGCGTCGGCAGGGAATGCCAGTGGAAAATGCGCTTGGTCATGGGTTTATCCAACGCCAAAGCCAGGGCCAGCACCTTGGACCCCGTGTAAGGGATGCGCATCATCTCAAGCAAGGCTGGAATCTGGGCTTCCCGCGAGTCGCCGAAATGGCCTTCGCAAATATTGAAGCAGATATCCGGGTTGAATTTTGGCAGGCGTTCCATCAAGGACCGGTCGCCTTCAAGAAATTCACATTCGTGGCCGGCTGAACGGATGGCTTCAACCATCACATTGATGGTTTTTTCCGAATCCAGGTCATCCCACTGGTCTTCGGACATGCCCTCAAATTTGGGGGCATTGACTTTAAGATTGGCTAATACCGCGACTTTGATCTTTTTCATCTATTCTCTTTAAAGATATATTTTAGTCCGAAAACAAAGATTCCCATTCAAGCCACTTCTCATCCAGCGCGTTTTTTAAGGTGTTGTACTGCGCGCCCAGGTCTGAAATGGACTCCACCGCTTCCAATGGATTCTCCAGCTTGCCGGAGACGATCTCGAGCTCTTCTTCCAGCCGGCTGATCTGCTCCTCAAGCTCGCGTAGCACCCGCGGATTGATGCTTTTCTTTCGGGTTTGCCGGGATTCTGCCGCTTTTTCAGTTTTCTTCCCGGCTATCGTTTCATTTTTGAGCGCTTCGAGCTCGCGTTGCTCTGCGCGCATCTGGCTGTAATTACCCTTGTAAGTGCGCAGCGTTCGCTCACGCGGCAGCACTTCCCAGACCTGCGTCGCCACCGCGTCCACCAGATAGCGGTCGTGCGAGACCAGCAGCACCGTGCCGCGGAACTCCGCCAGCACACGCTGCAAGATCTCCTGCGAGGGCAGGTCCAGGTGATTGGTCGGTTCGTCCAACAGCAGCAGATTGGCGCCCTGCAGTGCCAGGCAGGCCAAAGCCAGCCGCCCGCGTTCACCGCCCGACAGCACGCTGACCTGTTTGAAGACATCATCGCCCATGAACAGAAATTTCGCCAGGTAGGAGCGCGCTTCAGGTTCCATCATGGCAGGCGCCGCGTTCTGGATCTCTCTGACCAGCGTCCATTCGGGATGCAGCCCTTCATGCGCCTGTGAGAAATAACCCACGGTCACGCTGGCGCCCAGTTTGACCTCGCCGTTCAGGGGAGCCAAGCCGCCGAGCAGCGTCTTCAGGAAGGTGGTTTTCCCCGCGCCGTTCGGCCCCATCACCGCCGCGCACTCGCCGCGCGTGAGCACCAGGTCGGGCACATGAATGAGCACCTTGCGATCATCCGGATAGCCGATCTGCAGGTCATAGGTGCGCGCCACCAGGTCGCCGGAGCGCTGGGCGTCGCCCATGTTGAAATGGATGCGCCGGCTGTGCTGAGGCGGCGCCAGGCGTGCATCCTCCAGCAGCCGTTCGAGCCGCTTCAAGCGCCCCTGGGCCTGGCGGGTGTTCTGACCGGCCATGTTCCGGCGGATAAAATCTTCTTCCTTGGCGATGAACTCCTGCTGCGCCTCGTATTCCTTCATCTGGCGCTCATAGCGCTCTTCGCGCTGCGTCAGGTAGGCGCTGTAATTCCCGCGGTAGATCTCCATCGAAGGGGTCATTTCCCAAATATGATCCGCGGTCTGGTCGAGGAAATAACGGTCATGCGAGACCATCAAAGCCGAGCCCTCCCAGCTTTTCAGGAATCCCTCCAGCCATTCCATCGCCTGGATGTCCAGGTGGTTGGTGGGTTCATCCAGCAGCAGCAGGTCAGGGTTGGATAGAAGCAGCCGGGCCAGGACGGCGCGCGTGCGCTGCCCGCCCGAGAGAATATTGAGTGGTTTGCGGTAATCGCCCTCCGAAAATCCAAGCCCGGTCAGCACGCGTTCAATCTCGTGTTCAAAGGTGAACCCGCCCAGGCGGTCGAAGCGGTGCTGCAGCGCGCCATAGCGCTCGATCAGCTCCTGGTCCTCCGGATTTTCAGTCATGGTGGATTCCATCTGGCGCAGCTTTTCCTGCATGACCGTGAGATCCTCCAGCGCCGACAGACATTCCTCCCAGAGTGTGCGGCGGGACGTGGTCACCGCTTCCTGGGGCAGATAGCCCATCTGCAGGTTTTTCGCGCGCGACACCTTGCCGCCTGAGGGTTCTTCTTCCCCCAGCAGGATGCGCAGCAGCGTCGTCTTGCCCACGCCATTGACGCCCACCAGCCCGATGCGGGCTCTCGGCGGAACAGCCAGATCAATGCCGCTGAAGATATCTTCAGCGCCAAAGGATTTGGAAAGGTTAAAGGCGGTAATCAGTGACATGATGAATTCAAATAAAGATTAATCGATCAATCTGACCGGCTCGCCAACGCCGGCATCCAGGAGTTCAGCCGCGCTGCTGTTGACAACGCAGATGCTCAATTGCCCGAAGCTGTCCAGCAGCGCGCACAACTCACCCGGCTGGCGGTCAGCGAACGCCAGGCTCAAGCCATTGATCGTACAGTCTTTAATACGGATTTGGGCTATCCCGGGATTCGCTACGTGAGTTGCCTCGAGGTTGCAGGCCAGGTTGCCGAACGCGTCGATCGAGATCACCTCGCC
>CAYPAG010000124.1:0-5608 GCA_964408645.1 uncultured Pelolinea sp.
CCGCGCGGCAGGTGCGCGCCTGGGGTGAGGGCTTCCAGGTCACCCCTACCTTTAATATCAGGGGCGAGATCATTTTGGATTTCAATGAAGCTCGCATGAAAAAACTCCTGCTCGAAAAATAATGATAAAACCCTAAGGGTTTTGTAAACCCTTAGGGTTTCAATTACAGTTGTTGACTGAATCCAGTAGTTTTTTTATGCGTCCAACAAACGCTTTTCGCCTTCCAGCGCGCGAATTCCGGTTACTTCCTGCGACACTTCCAGCGTTCCGCGGTAATTACCCTTGGCGTCATGCATCGCGAAATAGCGGATGTGGATGAATTTCCCGCCCATCTGGATCCAGAATTCCGCCACATCGCGTTTGCCCGCGCGGAAATCCTCCACGATCTCGACCACCTTGTCCACGCTAGCCGGCGGATGGCAGTTCTGCACCTTGCGGCCAATGATCGCCGGGGTGCGCTTGAAGATCCTTTCAGGCGTCTCGGAATAATAGCAGACCGTATCGTTCTCATCCACGAAAGTAATATCAACCGGCAAGCTGCGCAGCATCATGTCAATCTGTGAGATGCTGAGGTCGCCGTGGGTCAGTGGAAAATCGCTCATTTCAGGTATCCTCTCTTCATCAGTGGTTTCTTCTATTTTAACTTCTTTCACGGGCTGCTGGGTTGATCCATCCGGCCAATCGCTGCCGCGTGTGACATAGCTGAAGCCAAATTCATCCTCCTGCGCGTGCAGTGCGCGCCAATCGGCGTCAGTCAGGCGCTCCAGGGCATTGGGGAAGAGAATGCGGTCTTCCTTATAAAACATCTCGCGAATGGCAGTCGCCATGGGCGCGAAAATCTTATCGAGCTCCCCCGCAAGTTCGCGCGAATCCGGGCGGTCTGATTCAAGGTTTTGCAGCATCTGCTTCCAGGCCTTGCGGACATCATCATGGATGCCCCACATCACGGATGATGGGCCGCTGAAGCCATATCTTTCCAGATAGGAGAATAACAAATTCTCCTTGCGCTCGTAATGTCGGCCGTACTCGGTCAGTTTTCTGACACTTTCGATCAGGTTTTTTCTGGTTTCTGCGCCGGGGTTATCTTTGTAATTCGCCAGTGAGGTTTTTACATTTTCAAGCGCCAGGTTCGCCAGTTCATTCTCGGCCCGAAAAGTGTAAATCGGGTGGCCGGGCGTCATATCAGGTGGTGCTTGCTGATCCAGGGACTGGCGGAACATGGCCACATGAACATCGCACAAATACTGAATATCTTCCACCGGCAGGCCTTCAGAGATCAAAGCCTGCTCGATCTCGGCAATCTCACCCGCGGTTGCCTGGCTTAAGATTTCAGCAAAAACAGACTTTACCTGTTCATAGGGCTTACCCTCATGGATTTGCCGCAGCGCTTCCTTGATCTTTTCTTTTCTTTGTGAATAATTATTGATGAATTCGCTCATGATTCTCCTGTTGTTATGCCCAGCGGATCAGATACTCCAACCGAACAGCGCCTTCGGGGCAATTTTCCTCGCAGGTGCCGCAATAAGTGCACGCCTTGGGATTGGCTATGGCCAGCCGTCCGTCCTGGATCGCCAGAACAGACTCGGGACACACCTTAATGCAGGTTCCGCAGACAGTGCATTTTTTATGATTGATGATCGGCAGTGCTTGATCCGTCATGGTGCTTATTTCCTTTCTGGCCATCAGGATATCATTTGGTTCAATTTCTGTCTGTGACTAAAGTCTCATTCGTCGCCGGCAGCTGCCTTTTGGAGCTTTTCCCGATCGAGCAGCAAAATATTTTCACGTTCCACACGCAGCATACCCTCGTCTGACATCCTGCGCAGCGCCCGTCCGATCACATCGCGCACAGTGCCCAGGCGGTTGGCAATATCCGTTTGAGTCCAGCGCACAAATCCGCCGCTCTGTTGATCCGCCTGTTCAACCAAAAATTGCGCCAGGCGCTGCCTGACTGAATATAATGAAATCGACTCCAATAGATCAGTCATGTGCGCCAGCCGCTGCGCGAAATATCGCGTGACAGCAATTCCAAACGGGGGAATGTCTTCGATCAAACGTGTGAATACTGATTTTGTGATCACCAGCAGCCGGCAATCCGTCAGCGCGCGAACATTGGCTTGATTCTTCGCTTCCGGAAGCAAACCGGGCACCAAATTAAACCAATGGCCAGCGCGCATCCGATCCAGAATTTGCTCTCTCCCGCTGGGCGATAAACGAAAAATTTCAATCTCACCAGAGATTACACAAAAGACCGCCTCACAAGGATCTCCCTGCCAAATGATCGCATCACCGTTCTCGTAACTCCTTTCATTGGTACGTTGAATCACCAACTGCAGTTGTTCATCAGAAAGCTCATTTAAAAGAAGCATCTGGTTGTATTTTGCGGACATCTTATATATTTTATATATTCTTTTGGGATTGTCGTCGTATAATCTTATTGAAAATCATTTTCATTAAGCATGGGTACCAACCAACAAAAAATCAGCGAGAAGTGGCAGGAAGCGCTCAGCCGGAACGGAGGTCGCATAACACTTCCCAGACAAATCATTCTGGAAGTGATTGCTGCCAGCCAGCGCCCGCTGTCGCCGCAGGAGGTGCACGCGCAAGCCGTTAAACGCCTGCCCAGCATTGGCCTGGTCACAGTCTATCGCACCATCGACAAGCTGGTTGATTTGGGTTTGGTTGACCGTGTGCATCATTCTGACCAGTGCCAGACGGTTTTCCGCGGCACGCCGGGCCACCAGCATTTGCTGGTTTGCGAGGCTTGCGGACAGAGCGTGTACTTTGACGGGCTTGAAATGGAAAGAGAATTTCAAAAAACCGCGCACAAGCTCGGTTACACCATCACAGGACACTGGCTGCAATTAAACGGCTTATGCCCAAATTGTCAAAAAGGAAATTCATGAAAAAACTTCTTACCTCAGGATTTTTCGCGCTAACTTTTTTTCTGATGCTATTAACCGGCTGCGCAACAACGCCTGCACAGCAAGAAAGCGACCGACTCAATGTCACAGTCAGCATCCTGCCGGAAAAATACTTTGTTGAACGCATCGGCGGCGATAAAGTTCAGGTGAATGTGATGGTTGGGCCAGGCGACTCTCCCCACACCTACGAACCCAAACCAGAGCAAATGGCAGCCTTGAGCCGTTCCAGAGTCTATTTTGCCATCGGCGTGGAATTTGAAGGCGCCTGGTTGGAGAAGTTCAGATCGGCGAATCCAGAAATGGTATTGGTTGATGTCTCTGGCAGTATTGAAAAAATCCCGATGGAAGACCATCATGACGAGGGTGAGACTGAAGAAGACGACCACAGCGGTGAAGAGCTTGACCCGCATATTTGGACATCCCCGGAAAATGCCAAAACCATCGCGCGTCGAATTGCCGAGACGCTTTCGGAAGTGGATGACCAAAACGCCAGTTATTACCTGTCAAACCTGGAAGATTTGTTAACCGAAATCGATCAGCTGCAAATAGACATTAAAGACCTATTAAAAGATAAGCAAAACCGTCAATTCCTCGTTTTTCATCCTGCCTGGGGATATTTCGCTCAGGAGTATGGTCTGGAGGAAATCTCCATTGAAGTGGGCGGCACCGAGCCCAGCGCCAGCGAGCTCAGCGCGATCATCACCAATGCGCTGGCAAATAATATCCGCATCGTTTTTGCCCAGCCCGAATTCAGCACCCAGATCGCGGACTATATTGCCAGCGAGATCAACGGCAAGGTGGTGTTGATCACCCCGCTGGCTGAGGATTGGCTTGAAAACTTGCGCCTTGTCGCATTGAGCCTGGCAGAAAACCTGTGAGGTCATATGGAAAATGAACCAGTCATCGAGATAACCAACCTTTCGGCAGGTTATGAAGGCCAAACCATCCTGGAAGATATCAACCTAACAATTTTTCAATCAGATTTTCTTGGGTTAATTGGCCCGAATGGCGGTGGAAAATCCACCTTGCTTAAGTGCATTATCGGATTGATCAAACCTTTTCAGGGAAACATCCGCGTGATGGGAAAAAGTGTGGATGATGGCCGCTGCCATATCGGTTATGTGCCGCAGTATGTGGATTTCGACCGCCAGTTTCCGATCCGCGTTTGGGAGGTGGTGCAGATGGGGCTGCTTGGCTGCCGACGTCCGCTCCAGCGCGTCACCCAGGCAGACCGCGACCTCATCACCTACGCGCTTGAACAAGTGGAAATGGACAAATTCAGAGACCGTGCCATCGGCGATCTTTCCGTTGGGCAGCGTCAGCGGGTGTACATCGCCCGCGCCCTGGCCACTGGACCGCAGATTCTCTTGCTTGACGAACCTACCGCCAGCATTGACCCACAGGTCGCCAACACCATTTATGACCTGCTGCTAAAGCTCAATCAGACAGTCACCATTCTGATGGTCAGCCATGACATGAACGCTGTTTCATCTTATGTCAAGAGCATCGGCTGCTTGAACCGCAAGCTGCATTATCATGGCGATAAAGAGGTCACCGAGGATATGCTCGAAGCCATTTATGAATGTCCGGTGGATATCATCGCGCACGGCTTGCCCCACCGCGTGCTTGCACCGCATACGCACGAAGGGGGCAAGCATGCTTGAGATCTTTCAATACGGATTCATGCGCAACGCGCTGGCTGCCGGCGTGCTGGTGAGCGTTGCCTGCGGCATCATTGGAACCTATATCGTCATCAACCGTATCGTTTTTCTGAGCGGCGGCATCGCGCATGCCTCATATGGCGGCATTGGGCTGGGCTACCTCTTGGGTGTCAATCCCTTTTATGGAGCGATTGTGTTCAGCCTGGCCTCCGCCCTGGGGATGGGATGGGTGCACCGGCACACACGCGAACGCTCAGACACCATCATCGGCGTCATGTGGGCGGTCGGCATGGCGCTGGGCATTATTCTGCTCGACCTTTCACCGGGTTACAAAGCCGACCTGATGAGCTATCTGTTTGGCAGTATATTGGCTGTGCCGACCATGGATTTGTTCATCATGCTGGTCTTGAATGTGATCATCATCCTTGTCGTTGCGTTGTTCTACAAGGAACTGCAGGCGATCTCGTTTGACGAGACCTTTGCATTTGTGGTCAATGTGCCGGTCAACCGGCTTTATATGCTGCTGGTCAGTCTGATCGCCATCACCGTGGTCATGACCATGCGTGTGGTGGGGTTGATCATGGTCATCGCGCTGCTCACCATTCCGCCAGCCATTGCCGGATTATTCGTCAAGGATATGCGCAGGATGATGATCTGGTCGGTGATCTTGAGTGTAATTTTCTCATTCACCGGCTTGCTGCTATCCTTCTACTTAAATCTGACCTCTGGCGCGACCATCATCTTAATTGCGGGGGTGGCCTATCTGATTAGTTTTGCCGTCAAATCTAAGCAGACATCCACAAGAAAGCTTGGCTAAATAAAAAATTTCCATTTCTTGTAAGCACCAATACTCCTCTCCCTTCTAGGGAGAGGGGAGGGTGAGGGTTAGAATACAGGAAAAAAAGCCCGCGGTTTCCCGCGGGCTTTCGCTACAAACATCCAGCAATTGTCTTTAGAAGAGATGGAAGGCTGCGATGACTGGCGCGAATAACGATGACACCAGCGACATGACTGTGATGAGTG
>CAYPAG010000125.1:0-5559 GCA_964408645.1 uncultured Pelolinea sp.
CGAAGCCGGCTGCAGGGAATCAACGACCTAATTGATGAAAATTCAATTTTGTCCAAGGCGCAGCTCATCCGCGACATCCATGCCCGCAATTTTAGAAAAGATATTCATGCCAATGAGCGCGGGATGCTGGAAGACATAAAAGACCAATTCGTGGAGGAATTCATGGTTTCCTGCCAGATATCCGAAAAAACTGCCCGCGCGCAGATTAAGGATGCTTTGGAAAAAAGCTGCGCAAACATCAAGCCCAAAAAACCGGCTTTTTAATTTTTTGGCTGAGGATACTTAAAAAAAAGCCGTTGGGATAATCCAACGGCTTTTCATTTTCCATAAAAGAATTACGCTTCGACTTTATAAGAGAAATAAACTTCCAAAATAAACTGCCCATCCGGATTTTTAAAGTACCAGCGAGTGATGTAGCTGCCAGGTGAATAAGGCGCCACGCTGGGCAGGTCAAAGCACCATTTGCCGCCTGGTTTGACGATGTTGCCTACATAGAAATACTTGGTGTTGGACCAAAGGCGTTGACCGCTGACGAACTCCAGATAATACTTGGTGTTCCACTCGGTGCTGCCGTTATTTCCCAGGCAGACATGAAACGCGAAATCTTCACCGGTCTTGAACACCTTGCCATCCATCGGGCTTTGCGTGTTGAACTGGGCAGAATCACCGAAGCGCTGGATTGTGGCGGTGGGTGCTAAAGGTGCTGCCGGCCCTTGCGTGGGGATGGTCGCTGGATCGATGGTCGGCGCTGTGGTTGGCGTCGGCTGCGGTGTAGCGGTTGGTTCGGGGGTGGGCGTGGGCGGCATGGCTTCTGCAGTTTGAGTCATGCTTACCATCACAGTTTCAGCCACTTGTGTGAATACCATGTTGGGATCCTGGGTGGGTTCGGCCGGGGCGGCTAAACCGCAGGCGGATAGGGTCAGTGCCAGAATGGACATCGCAGCAGCCCAGGAAAATATGCGTGATTTTTGATTCATTTCAGGTCAACTCCTTTTTCAGGTTGTTCGGTTATTATAACCGACAAGTTTTAAGCCATATTTTGCGCCAAGTCAAGTGCTTTTTTTGGCCATAATCATACACAGGTATA
The DNA here is from genome assembly GCA_964408645.1 of uncultured Pelolinea sp. Lineage (GTDB taxonomy): Bacteria > Chloroflexota > Anaerolineae > Anaerolineales > Anaerolineaceae > Pelolinea. Next base: position 1,088 of record CAYPAG010000125.1, read on the forward strand.
GATTATTATATATTTTTACCTTCATCGCTTGTTTCAAGTTTATTCTTGATCTGAAATTATGAGGATTTCTCTGACTTTTCTTCAGCTGCAGCATCCGATTCGGTTTTAAAAAGATCATAGGCATCCTCGCGCTCGAGGCGGAACTGCTGAGTGTATAACTTGTAGTACTTGCCTTCCAATTTCAGCAGATCAGCATGCGTGCCGGACTCCGCGATTTGTCCGTCCTCGATCACCAGGATACGATCAGCCCGCTTGATGGTGGAAAGCCTGTGCGCGATCACAAAGCTGGTGCGGCCCTGCATGATCGCCTCCATGCCTTTTTGGATCAAGGCTTCGGTTAAAGTATCCACTGAGCTGGTGGCTTCATCCATGATGAAGATCTCCGGGTCGGAAAGCACGGCGCGGGCAAGACTGATCAACTGTTTTTGTCCAACCGAAAGCAGCACGCCGCCTTCACCAACTTGCTCATCATAACCCTTATCGAAGTGCGTGATGAACTTATGCGCCCCGGTGAGCTTGGCTGCCCGTTCGATTTCCTCCTGGCTGGCAGTCAAGCGTCCGTAAGCAATATTTTCACGGATGGTGCCGGAGAAGAGGTGCGGCGTCTGCAGCACAACGCCGATGCGTGATTGGATCGCCTCCAGCGACATGTCGGTGTAATCATGATTACCGATCAAGATTCGTCCGCGTTTGGGCTCATAAAATCGGCACAAGAGGTTGACAATGGTGGACTTACCGCCGCCGGTCGAGCCAACCAGGGCGACCGTTTCGCCGCGTTTGATATTCAGATTAAGATCTTTAATCACCGGCATCTCATCTTCATACCAAAACGAGACATGCTCGAAGGTGATGTCACCGCGAATCGTACCCGGATCGATGGCGTTGGGTTTGTTCTTGATTTCCGGCGGGGTATCCACCAATGTAAAGATGCGCTCGGCCGAAGCCAGCGATCGCTGCATCTCGGCAAACACACGCGCCAGGTCCTGGATCGGCCACATCATGAAGGTCATATAGGACAAAAAGGCCTGGATGCCGCCGATGCTGATGCCTTCAAATTCGATCTGCACGCCTGAATACCAGATGATGCCGCCAATGGCGAACGCCGAGATGATCTGCACCACCGGCAGGAAAAGCGCGCTTAACCAGGCCGCGCGAAAACCGGATTGGTACATTTCACTGGTTTCGAGCTTGAATTCCTTTAGATTGGCATTTTCCCTGCCAAGCGCCTTGACCACCCGTACTCCGGTGATGTTCTCGTTGTAAGATGCAGTGATCTTGGAATTGATCCGCCGGACCTTGCGGAACTGTTTCAAGATGCGCTTGCGGAACTGCACCGCAGCAAACAGAAGCACCGGGAGGATCGCCAGCACGATCAGCGCAAGCTGCCAATTGATGGCGAACATGAAACCCAATGTGGTGAGAATATTGACCGCACCCCAGGTGGAGTCGATCAGCCCCCAGGTGACAAGTTCCGCCACCCGCTCGGTGTCGTTCGTGACGCGAGACATGATCCAGCCCACGGGCGTGCGGCTGTAATATGAAAGAGATAGCGATTGAAGATGATTGAAGAGCATCTGACGCAGATCATAGCGAATGCGCTCACCCAGCACACCAGCCAGGAAAACAAACCCAAAGATGCCCGCCGACTGAACTATGATCAACGCCGCGTAACGGGTCAGAATGTTGACTAGGGCGTCCACATTGCCCTGCAGGATGCCTTCGTCAATGATGCGTTTGCTCAAGAAGGTGAAGTAAGCATCCAGCATGGAAACAATCACAATGGTTACGATGAATCCCGCCACCGAACGCCAATGCGGCTTCAATAATCTGGCAATACGGCTTAGAACGCCACCAGATATCTCACCCGAAAATTCTTCTTCTTCGTAGTAATCAGCTGGCACTGGACAACTCCACTTTGAGCTCGGTTTCGATCCGAGTCTGGATATCAAAGATCTTCCGGTATATCCCATCCTGCCGGACCAAGCTCTGATGCTGCCCACGCTGAACAATGTGCCCATCTTCCATCACCAGGATCAAGTCCGCGTCCATGATCGTCTGAATGCGATGGGCAATCACAAAACTGGTGCGGTTTTCCATCAGCTTTTTCATCGCGCTGCGGATCTGCGCTTCGGTTTCGGTGTCCACGGATGAAGTCGAGTCATCCAGGATGAGGATGCGCGGGTTCTTCAGCAGGGTGCGGGCGATGGCAATGCGCTGCTTTTGTCCACCGGAAACAGTCACACCGCGCTCACCGACGATGGTTTTATAACCTTCGGGAAAGCCCAGGATCACATCGTGGATCGCTGCCATTTTCGCGGCTTCCTCCACTTCTTCCTGTGACACTTCGCGCCCGACGCCGTAGGTGATATTTTCACGGATGCTGCGCGAGAAAAGAAAAGGCTCCTGCTCCACAATGCCGATCTGCTGGCGGAGATAACGTCTTGAATACAACTTAAGATTGAAACCATCCAGTAGTATTTCGCCTGTGGTGTAATCGTAGAAGCGAGGAAGCAGATTGACCAAAGTGGTTTTCCCCGACCCGGTTGACCCAAGCAAAGCGATTTTCTGACCTGCCTTCACCTCAAAGCTGATGTCGTGCAGCACCTGGTCGTTTTTTTCATATTCAAATCCGACATCTTTGAATTGAAAATTGCCCTTGATGCCATCCACCGGTTTGTAATTGCCTTTATCCAAAGGTTCGCGGATCTCGCGGATGATCTTGAACACGCGGTCGTAAGACACCAATCCGCTTGACATTTCAACGATGAAACGGCCCAAACCGCGCAATGGATAAATGATCCATATCACCAAACCGGCGTAGGCCAGATAGTTGCCCACGGTGATCTCCCCGCGGATCGCCATCAGCGCGCCAAGTAGGAACCCACCCAGCATCTGCGCGCCGCAAAGGATGTCGGAAACTGGCCAGAAAAGCGAGTGGATGGTAAGTAGCCGTTTTCCGAGCTGAAATTTCTCCCAGTTATTGCGCTCAAATTTTTCGATCTCATGCAGCTGACGGGCAAAGGCTTTTACCACCCTCACACCGCTCAAGTTTTCCTGCAGTGTGGTGGATAACACAGCATCCTGCTCCTGGTAAGCTTCGTATGCTTTCGAAACGCGCTTGAAGAAAAAGATCGAAGTCCACATGATGAAGGGGACTGCGATCACCGAAAGCAACGCCAGGCGGGTGTTGAGCTGGAGAAGCGCGATGAAATTGATGACAAAGAGAAGTGTGATACGGCCGATGCCGATGGCCTGGTCGTTGTAGAAGCGCCTGAGCGCGTCAACATCGGATGTGCAGCGTTGGACCAACTCGCCGGTGTCGGTTTCTGAATGGTATGCGAAAGGCAAGTGCTGGATGTGGTCATAGAGGAAATTCCTCAACCGTTCAATGGCGCCTTCGGCTGACATAGCCGCCAGACGCCCGCTGAGGTAGGTAAATATGCCCTGCAATCCAGCAAAGGCCACAAAGCCGAACGCGATCAACAGGATCGGATAAGCGCCGGTCTTGTTGATTAAATAATTATCAACGAAGTAGCTTAATAAGAAATAGGTCAGGGTTTTGGCATACGCAGATAAACCTTGCAGAACTGTCGCTGCACCATAATGCCAATGGTAGCCAGTCAACAAACGCCACAAACCAACCAGGCGGTTCGCAGAAATGGCTTTCCTTAGATCAAAATTGAGTATTTCTTCTTTGGTTTTCAATCTGATTTCCACGTGTAAGGATAAAACAAGTCATTATATCCCAATCAAGTGTTGATACAATAATAACGCACCGCACTGGGCGAGGAGAGGGTCCATGCACATTGTTGAGATCAACACGCGCGACCACAAGCAGGCCAAAGAATTTTTGGACTTCCCGTTCTTTGTCTATCAGAGCTGCCCACAATGGGTGCCGATGCTGGAGACTGACGCGAAGAAGCTGCTCGATCGCGACCGCTTTTCCTATTACCGGGAATCCGATGCTGCTTTCTTTATGGTTTACGGCGAGAAGGGGAAAGCTCAGGGCCGGATAGCTGTCCTGGATAATCAGCGTTATAACAGGTACAACCAAACGAATTCAGCTTTTTTCTATCTTTTTGAAGTCCTTGAAAACTTTGATGCCGCGGAAGTGCTTTTTAAGGCCGCGATCGATTGGGCGCGCAGCCGCGGCTTGAACGAGATTGTCGGACCAAAAGGCTTTTCCCCGCTCAACGGGCTTGGTATGTTGGTGAGAGGGTTTGAGCATCGGCCGGCATTGGGGATTCCATATAACCTTGAATACTACCCGGATTTTGTTGAAAGACTGGGTTTTAAAACTGATAGAGAAGTGGTCTCAGGATATTTGGGGCGCCAGCATGAACTACCGGAGAAAGTCGCGTTGATCGCTGAGAAGCTGCAAAAACGCTGGGGATTTAAAGTGAAGCGTTTCAATTCCCGCTCTGATCTGCGCAAGATGCTGCCGTTCTTAAAGGGACTTTACAACGGTTCCC
>CAYPAG010000126.1:0-5545 GCA_964408645.1 uncultured Pelolinea sp.
TCGTCGAAGTGAACAGTATGAAATATGGGTGCACGTCCATTGTCAAATAAATGCCCTGCGTTATAATCCGAAAGACTCATGGAAGAATCCGCGCTCATCAACCAGGCAAAGAAAGGTGATCTGGATGCCTTCAACCGGCTGGTGCTGGAATACCAGGATCAGGCCTTCAACCTCGCCCTGCGCATGCTGGGCGATCAACCCTCCGCTGAGGACGCGGTGCAGTTGACCTTTATCAGTGCCTATGAGAACCTGCGCAGCTTCCGCGGGGGCTCTTTCCGCGCCTGGATCCTGCGAATCACTTCCAACAACTGTCTGGATGAGCTGCGGCGGCAGAAACGCAAACCCACCGTCGACCTTGTGCCAGAGGATCCCGAAACCGGCGAGGAGCTGGAATCACCGGAGTGGCTGGCGGATGAAGCCATGTCACCCGAGGAAAAGGTATCCCAAAAAGAACTCGAATCCGTCATCCAGCGCTGCATCCAGGAACTGCCGGATGAGTTTCGCGCAGTGGTGGTGCTGGTGGATGTACAGGGGATGGATTACCAGGAAGCTTCCGAAGTGGTCAGGTCGCCGCTGGGCACCATCCGCAGCCGTCTGGCACGCGCCCGGCAGCGCCTGCAGGAATGCCTGCGCGGCGCGTGGGAACTATTGCCGGAGAAATATCGTCTAAACAATGAGAGCAGGCCTTGATCATGAATAACGAACTTTCTCCCAAAATGTGGCAGCTGCTCTCTGCCTATCTGGACGGCCAGCTGAACGAAAGGGATATTCGCAAGGCTGATGAACTGCTGCGGGAGAATGACAGCGCCCGTGAAGCATTAGACATGCTGCGGCGCACGCGCGTCATTTTGCGGGCGACGCCCATGCGCAAAGCCCCGCGCAATTTTGCCATCAAGCCGGAAATGGTGAAGAAACCCATCATTCCGCCATTCACCGCTGTGCTGCGCTTTTCTTCTGCCATGGCGGCCTTGTTGCTGGTGGCGGTGCTGGCCTTTGATTTCCTGGGGTTATCAGCCCCTATGATTACATCACGAGCCGCTGAGGATGCCGCACCGGAGATGATGGCGCTGGAAGCACCCGCGGCCGAGCTGGCGCCTGCGGAGAAACGCGCTGAACCGCCACCGATCATCATCTGGGGTGGGCTGCCGCCAATGATGGGTGCTTACGGCAAGGGCGGCGGTGGTGCTGGACCGGCTATCGGTGGAGGCGCAGAAGGTCCGGGATTTGGTGTGGGCGGTGGGGGCGGCGTGCCCGGATATGTTCCACCGGCTTTGCCTTTACCTGAAGAGATCATTCCTGCGGAGGAAGAGATGCAACAGCCATCCTCGCTCGCGGGTGAGCCGCTGACTGGCAGCGGTCCGATCCTGGGCGTCCGACCGCCAGCGCAGCAGGAACCACTGCGAGAGCCATTGCCACCTGAATTGCCTGGCGAACGAACCACTCTCCCCATATCCCTAACCGCCATTGAGCTCATTCTGGCTTCACTGTTGATCATTACTGCCATTCCCGCCTGGCTCCTGCGCAGAAAATAGTTCTTTGATGCGCGTAAATTCTCCGCGTGCTATAATTTAGAACAATATTTCGGTTTAATCTCATGCCCAGAAAATCTACCCGTTCCTCTTTCAAAAAATCTCCTTCCCGCAGCACCTCAAGCCGCCGCACCGGCAGCGCCATCCATCGTGTTCACAGGAAAATCCGTAAATTATCGCCGGAACGCAAGATGGACATTATCGGCGTTTTCCTGCTCATTCTGGGCGTCATCTCCTTGTTTGGTTTTATCGGCACCACCGGCGGGGGAGTGACCAACTGGGTGGTGCGCATTCTCGGCTGGATCGCCGGCATGGGTGCCATGCTCTTTCCGCTGATGCTGCTGCTGGTTGGATTGTGGTTTATCGTTCGCAATGAACAGCGCTTTCCGATGATCTCGGTTGAACGCCTGCTTGGCATTCTCTTCCTGTTTCTAAATGTGCTTGGCTGGCTGCACTGGTTCAGCGGCGGGGGTTGGGAGTTGGCGAATGAAGGCGGGGGTGGGGGTTACATCGGCGCTTTTTTTGAACGCTTGCTGGTATTGGCCTTGGGTGACTGGGGCGCGCTGGTTGTGCTCGTCGCCTGGCTGCTGGTCGCGCTGGCATTCACGTTTGATCTGTCCATCCCCGACCTGTTCCGTAAAATGTCCAAACCGGCGGTCAAAACTGGTGAGTTTATCGCGGAAAAATCCACAGCCATCGCCAAGCCGCTTTTAAACAAAGGGGATGATCAGTCCAAATCCAAAGGACGCGTGGTCTTTTCTGAAGAAAAAATTGGCCCGAATGGCTTTACCCCGCTGAAGTCCAATGGCGGTACGATATCGCGAGCTGACCGTTTGCGTGGAAAACAGGCGGAATCGGCCGCGGCAGCTGGATCGCAGGTGACGGAAGCCCAAATGACCCGTATCTATGAGTCTGCCCGCAACCAGATTAACTGGAAACTGCCGCCGCTGGACGAGGTCCTTAATCCGGCGTCCAAGATTGTTGTCCGGCAGAACGTGGATCAGGACCGGGCGCGCGTGATCGAGGAGACGCTGGCGTCTTTCAGCGCGCCGGCGCATGTGGTGGAGATTCACCGCGGCCCAACCTTCACGCAGTACGGTGTTGAGCCGGATTTTGTGGAATCGCGCGCCGGCAAAATGCGCGTGCGTGTCAATAAAATCGTTTCCCTGGCGGATGATCTGGCGCTCGCTTTGGCTGCCCCTTCCATCCGCATTCAAGCGCCGGTCCCGGGGCGCCACTACATCGGCATTGAGGTGCCCAATTCCGAAGCTGAACTGGTTTCGCTCAAGGAAGGTATGCTGAGCAAGTCCTACACCGCCATGAACGCCTTCCTCAAGTTTGTGCTGGGCAAGGACGTTGCTGGTAAACCCGCCGCGGTCGATCTGGCGCAGATGCCCCACTTGCTGATCGCCGGCACCACGGGTTCAGGCAAATCCGTCTGCATCAACGCCATCCTGTGCAGCTTCCTGATGCAACGCACACCCAATGAGCTGCGCCTGGTGATGGTGGACCCCAAGCGTGTGGAACTGACCGGCTACAACGGCATCCCGCACCTGCTCACGCCGGTGGTGGTGGACCACGAAAAGGTGGTCGGCACCCTGCAGTGGATGTCTCGTGAAATGGACAGCCGTTACAAGAAATTTGCCGAGGTCGGCGCGCGCAACATCATTGATTACAACGCCAGGAATCCGGACAAATTGCCCTTCATTGTGGTGGTGATTGATGAATTGGCTGACCTGATGATGCTCGCGCCTGAAGAGACAGAACGAAACCTCAACCGCCTGGCGCAGTTGGCGCGTGCCACCGGCATCCACGTTATCATCGCCACCCAGCGTCCCTCGGTGGATGTCATCACCGGCATGATCAAAGCCAACTTCCCGGCGCGCATCTCCTTTACGGTGGTTTCGGGGGTGGACAGCCGCGTGGTGCTTGACCAGCCCGGCGCGGAGCGCTTGATCGGCAAGGGCGACATGCTCTTCCAGGCGCCGGATGCGCCTGCACCGAAACGCCTGCAGGGCGTCTTTGTTGCCAATGACGAGATCAACCGTATCGTTGACTTCTGGAAGCGTCAGGTGCAGGAGATCGTGGTCAACGATCCGGAAGCGCGAGAGCAGCTCCCGCAGAAAGTGTTCCCCAGCGCCACGCTCACCCAGGTGCCTCTTTTTGACGAGAAGTCGGATCCCAATGACGATCCCATGCTTAAGGATGCCATCCGCATCGTGCGCGAAGAGGAACGCGCATCTATCTCCATGCTGCAGCGCAAGCTGCGCATCGGCTACACCCGCGCCGCGCGCCTGGTGGACCGCATGGAAGAGCTGGAGATCGTGGGCAAACCCGAGGATGGCTCCGGCGCCCGCCCGGTCATTGACTTCGGGGACGAAGAAGAAAACCAATAAACATTTCAGTGCGATTGTTGCATAACAATCCGTCGCTTGGGTTGGTGACTTGCCTTATTCTGGATTTATATCTAGTTTGCTAACCTATCAAAGGAGATTAGAAATTAATTCCTCTCCCCCCAAAGGTCACCTTTAGGGGATAGGGGAGAGGTTAGGTGAGGGGGTGCTTTAAAAAACTGTAGGTTGGGTTAGGTTTATCAACCCAACATTTTTTTGCGGCATTCCTGGGTTTCGCTGGTGCTCAACCCGGCCTACATATCCCTTCGTAGGTTGGGTTGAATCTCTTCCAACCCAACATGTTGTTGCGACAATCCTGGGTTTCGCTGACGCTCAACCCAGCCTACATACCCCCTCGTAGATACCGTCTTATATGTCAAGCAAAAACCACCTCCAATTTGGCATAATTCGGATCAAACGGCGAATCTGATTTGATTACACCAAAAGCCAAGACCAGCAATTTGCGCATGGCGGCACACATAACCACCATCTTGGGTTTACCTGAATTCAGCAATCGCAGGCAAAAAATTTTTATCAACGGGTTACAACGATAAGCCACAAGGGCAGGCATATAGAGTGCATATCTTAAATTGGCATTGCCAGTTTTGGAAATACGGCTTTTGCGATGGATAGAGGAGCCCGACTGAAATTGCCGCGGATTGAGCCCGGCATATGCGGTCAACTGGTGGGCGGTTTTGAACGCGCGAATGTCAGGGATCTCAGCTAATAACCTGGCCGCGGTCAGTTCTCCCACGCCTGGGATGGACATCAATAATTGAAAATCATGCTTGAATTGGGGGTCTTGCTGGATGAGGTGGCGAATGGCTTTTCGAATTGACTTGATCTTTTCATCCAGAAAGGTAATATGCTCATTCAAGATATTTGCCACCAATTCAACGCTCATGCCAAACTCGGTGCGATTCTTTTCCTGACGTTTTTGGCCCATCAGGTCATCCAGATAATGGACCAAGCCTTTCAATTCAGTCTGAGCAGGTCGGGGAGGGCTCCATGTGGGTGGATTTTCCTTTTGACAGAACTCCGCGATCAATTTGGCGTCTACTTTATCAGTTTTGCTGCGCTGCAGGCGGCTGGCGGCATAGGCCTTGATCCTGGCAGGGTTGACCACGCTTACCTTGAAACCACATGTATACAGATATTTTGCTGCTGCAAAACCATACTGACCAGTAGCTTCCAAGCACACTTTACCCTGCCGATATCCGTGGTTTTCCACCCAAACTTGCAGTTGCCTAAAGCCTTCTGGTTGGTTTACAACCTGTAGATACTCTGGTCGCCCGTTGAACAGCGATATGGCGTCCAAGGTATGCTTGGCGACGTCCAAGCCCATTACAAATTCATCCATCTCAATTCCTTTCTGGTAAACTGGATAAAGAGGACATTGGTTAAACGATCGATGAGAGGATCAACCTTGTCAATGCAAGCTCATTTCTGCTGTGAGAAAGGCTTCAGATACCGTCCGATCTAATTACCGATCTTGGTCAAGTGATCTGATCTACGTTACAGGCTCTAGGCCAAAAGGGTGGGTACAGATTCAACTTGACCTTCTCTAACCGGTGTCCTCTGCCTTTCTATCACAACTGAATACCAATATACAAGGTTGGGTTG
>CAYPAG010000127.1:0-5468 GCA_964408645.1 uncultured Pelolinea sp.
ATCGCCAGTAGCGTTTCGCGGTCCGCCACCGCGCCGGTGGGATTGTTGGGAAAATTGATCAGAATGGCTTTGGTACGCGGGGTGATGGCTTTCTCCAGGTCGGCCGGGTCCGGCATGAAGTTGTTTTCCATGCGGCTGGGCACTTCCACGGATACGCCGCCAGCCAGAGCGATCACGCCCTGGTAGGAGACAAAGCATGGCGTGGGCAGCAGCACCTCGTCGCCGGGATCCAGCAGCGCGGCGCAGGCGATATTCAGCGCCTCCGAGCCGCCCACCGTCATCACCACTTCCGTGGCGGGATCATAGGAAACCCCGTACAACCTTTCAAGCTTGTCGCACAGCGCCTGACGCAGCGGCAGGATGCCGCGATTGCCGGTGTAGTGCGTCTCGCCTTCTTTCAGCGCGCGCATGCCAGCTTCGATGATCGGCTGCGGCGAGTTGAAATCCGGTTCGCCGATGCCGAGCGAGATCACCTCCTTCATCGTGGCGGCAATGTCAAAAAAGCGCCGGATGCCGGATGGCTTGAGTGTGGCAACCCGCTCGGAAATATATGATTTTGCCATTCTGCCTGCTCCTGTTTTTTATTGCACCTGAAATAGAGACTCCGGTTGTTAATCGGTCTTAAATCTCGATCCAGGAGTTATCGCCGATGTTGAGCACCTCGGCGCGCCCCTTGACGCCCGCCATGCGTCCGATCAGCGATCCATCCAGCACCATGCGCTGGATCTCCGCATCCTGCTCGACGATTGAGTTGCTGATGATGGAATGCCTGATCACCGCGTTCTTTGCCACCGAGACATGCGGACCGATCACGCTGGCTTCCAGCTTGGCGCTCGGATGGATGAACACCGGGGGGATGATGGTGATGCCTTCGCGCCGGGCGGCTTCCGCGCTGTTGTCCGCGCCGTGATCCAGCAGATGCCGGTTAGTTTCCAACACCGCGTCCGGCTTGCCCGCGTCCAGCCACACGTCGACCTGCTCGACGCGCATCTTCACCCCGTCTTTGATCATCAGGTTGATGGCGTCCACCAGGAAAAACTCATTGTTGAGCGATACGTTATCCTTGAACTGCTTTTCGATCGCGGCCATCAACTGCTCGGCGCTGCGGAAATAATAAAATCCGACCACCGCCAGGTTGTTGCTGGCATCTTTGGGTTTCTCGATGAGGCGTGTGACCAGTCTGTCTGCTCCGACTTCCGCCACGCCAAAACGCCGCGGATCTTCCACTGGCTTCACCCAGGCCACGCCGTCCAAAGATTCATTTTCCAAAGAAGAGAGATCTGTTTCGATCAACGTGTCCGAAAAACACATCAGCATCGGCCCCTTCAGCGCCTCGCGCGCCAGGTAGAGCGCGTCCGACTGCCCCTTCATCACCTGCTGGTAAAAGTAACTGACCTTCTTGTCCGGGTGATTTTCGCGCATGTAAGGCACCACCTGGTCCTCCTGGTTCGGCCCCAGAATCAGCACGAATTCCGCGTTCTCGAAACGCGGCAGGCTGCTGAACTGGTTGAGGATGTAATCCAGCACAGTCTTGCCCGCCAGGTGGATCAGCGGCTTCGGCCGGCTCCAGGTGTGAGGGCGCATGCGCGTGCCCAACCCCGCCATCGGTATTGCGATCTTAAAGGTTTCTTTCAAGAAACCCTCCTTTGACATTGTTTTATAGATTTTACAACATCAAGCCCCGCAGCATCATTGCAGAATATCCTTATTAATTCTGTGTAAGGTGCGTTGAGTGAATGATCAATGTTTATTGTTCAATGAAGGATTCATGTATGCTGGGTGCCATTTTAAACACACCAACAGATGAAATCTTATAGAAGCCGGCTTTGTAAAAAAAAACGAATGCCCTAATTTTGATATAATTACTCATATAAATTGATCACTTAGGGAGCGCGCATGGTCACAGCGGACAAGACATTCATCCATATTCCAGGTCTTGAAGACACCCTTCACGAATACGGCGGGCAGGGTTACCCGCGTGTGCAGAAGGTGCGCCAGGACCTGCTGGATGTCACCCCTGCCATCTGCCACGAGCGCGCCCTGCTCATCACCAGCTCCTACCAGCAAACCGAAGGCGAATCCTTCATCCTGCGCAAAGCCAAAGCGCTGGACGCGATCCTTTCCAACATGAGCATCTTCATCGAAGACGGCCAGCTGATCGTCGGCAACCAGGCCTCCACCCCCAAGGCCGCACCCATCTTCCCTGAATACTCCATTGACTGGGTCATCGAGGAGCTGGATAGCTTTGACCGCCGTTCCGGCGACGTGTTCGCCATTTCCGAAGAGACCAAGAACGCCCTGCGAGGTATCCAATCCTACTGGCATGGCAAGACCCACCAGGACGAAGTCTATGACAATATGACCGAGACCAACATGCTGGCGCAGAAACAGAATGTTATTCACCGCGGCGGCATTTCCATGTCCGGCGACGGTCACATCATCCCCCACCACGAAAAAGTGCTGGCGCGCGGTTTCCGCATATACCAGGAGGAAGCACGGCAGGCGCTTGAGCAAGCAGACCTCACGCCGGAGCAGCGCGACTTCTACACCGCCTCGATCATCGCGTTGGAAGCTGCCATCAAGTTTGCCCGGCGCTTCTCAAAGCTGGCGGCAGAACTGGCTGAAAAGGAAACTGACAAGCAGCGCAAAGCCGAGCTGAAACGCGTTGCCGAGGTAAATGCCCGCATCTTCGAAGGTCCGGCGTGGTCCTTCCACGAAGCCCTGCAGGTGGTGTATTACTGCCACCTGATCATGATGATCGAATCCAATGGCCATTCCTTCTCCTTTGGCCGCTTTGACCAATACTGCTATCCCTACTACGAAGACGATATGGGTGCCGGCCGCTTGACCGCTGAGCAGGCGCTCGAGCTGACGGCACTGTTCTTCATTAAAATGAACTCGCTCAACAAGGTACGGCCGTGGGACCACACCGAGTTTGGCGTGGGCTACCCGCTCTACTCCAACCTGATGGTCGGCGGCATGAAAGCCGACGGCACGGACGGCACCAATGAGCTTTCTTACATCGCCTTGCGCGCCATGGACCTCAACCGTCTGCCCGAGCCTAACCTCTCGGTGCGCTATTGGGGTGGCACGCCACGTCCGCTGCTGGTGGAGTCTGCCCGGCTGATCCGCGAGGGTTTCGGTATGCCTTCCATGTTTGCCGATGAGGTGGTCATCCCGTCCATGATGTCCCTCGGCTTACCCCTCGAAGTTGCCCGCGATTACGCCTCCATGGGCTGCGTTGAGGTGGCTATTCCTGGACGATGGGGCCATCGCGCCACCGGCATGACCTACATGAACTTCGGTAAGATCCTCGAACTGGTGCTCAACAATGGCATGGATCCATCCTCCGGCATCCAGCTGATCTCGGTCAATGGCAAGCCAGGCCGCGAGGTAGATTTCCAATCTTATGATGAGGTGTGGGATGCCTGGAAGAAATTCCTCAAGTTCTACACCGACCTGGCTGTCGAGAGCGACCATGTCTGCGACTGCTCACTCAAGAAACATGATGCTGACGCTTTCGCGTCCTCGCTGATTGACAAATGCATGGAGCGCGGCAAGACGCTCAAGAACGGCGGCGGCGAGTTTGATTTTGTCAGCCAGTCCAACATCGGCACCTCTATCATCGGCGACGCGCTGGCGGTGATCAAACAGTTGGTCTTTGAAGATAAAAAGATCACCTTCAAGCAGCTGCGCGCGGCGCTGGACGCCAACTGGGAAGGCGAGGAAAACCAACGCATTCGCCGGTTGGCCCTGGCGGTGCCCAAATTCGGCAACGATGACGATTTCGTGGATCGGCTCACCGCGGATGTGTACGAATCCTATCTCGAGCTCCTGCCCGGTTTCCAAAATGAACGCGGCGGGCGCGGACCCTTTGGCTGCGGATACACCATGTCCACCTCCAATATTTCCTCCTACGTGCCCTCCGGCATGGATGTGGGCGCCACCCCTGATGGGCGCTACGCGGGGCAGCCGCTCAATGAAGGCGCGTCGCCCTGCCTGGGTGCTGACCGCAGCGGTCCGACCGCGGTGCTCAAATCGGTCTCCAAGCTGCCCAACACCCGCATGGCCGGCGGGCAGCTGCTCAACATGAAATTTTCCCCCGGCGCGTTGGCCGGCGAGGACAACCTGGACAAATTCGTGGCTTTCCTGGAAGCCAACCGCATTCTGGGCAACTTCCACATCCAATTCAACATCGTGGATTCGGCCGAGCTGCGCGACGCGCGCCTGCACCCCGAACGCCACCAGAACCTGATGGTGCGCGTGGCGGGTTACTGCGCGCTGTTCACCTCGCTCATTCCTGAGGTGCAGGACGCCATCATCGCGCGCACGGAAATGCAGGGCTTCTAGACATATAAAGATATAATCCTTTCGTTATGCCCCTCTATAATCCCGATCTGGGTCTGATCTCGGCTGTCCAAAAATATTCCACCAAGGACGGACCCGGCATCCGCAGCACTGTCTTCTTCAAGGGCTGCCCGCTGGGCTGTTTGTGGTGCTCCAATCCAGAGCTCATTCGTTCGGTGCCCGACCTGCTCTATTCCCGTGAGAAGTGCGCGAAATGCGGCACCTGCGTCCAGGTTTGCCCGCAGGGCGCGCTTTCGTTTGGCGAAGATGGCTACATTCTGATTGACCGCGCCAAATGTGACGGCTGCGGTAAGTGCGTGGACGCCTGCCCTGAAAGCGCCCTCGAATTGGCCGGCCGCTTCGCGACGGTGGACGAGGTGGTAACTGACCTGCTCAAGGATCGTGTCTTTTACGAGACCTCGGGGGGCGGGGTGACCTTTTCGGGCGGCGAGCCGCTCTGGCAGTCCGGTTTTCTGGCACAAGTGGCCAAGCGCCTGAAAGCGGAAGGCATCCACACCGCGCTGGATACCGCCGGGGATGTGACCTGGTGCCGCTTCGAAGAAGTGCTGCCCTACATTGACCTGGTGCTGTACGATATCAAACTGGTGGATAATGACAAGCACCGCATGGCCACCGGGCGCGATAATGACCTGATCCTGGCCAACGCGCAGCTGCTGGCGAGACAGGGCGTGCCCATGCACATCCGCCTGGTGATGGTGCCGGGCATCAATGACAGCCCTGAGGATATCCGCGCGCGCATGGAGTTTGTCAAGGCGCTGGGCGAGAGCGTCCAGCAGGTAGACATTCTGCCCTATCACCGCTATGGCGCTGGCAAGTACGCCCGCCTGGGGCTGGATTACCCGCTCATGGATCTACCGGAATATACGGATGAGGAAATTGATGAGATACACGCACTGGTGGAAGATTACGGACTAAAGTTAACAATTGGTGGATAGTCTAATAAATATGTATTGAATCTTTTCCGACTATAAAAAGAATGAATATAATCTGTCTAGAGATGGAATATGGCTGAAAACGATAGAATAATACTTAATCAAATCCTTGAACAGCAGCGACAAGAAATTGGATCAGATCTAGATGAGGGCGAGTATTTTGAAATT
>CAYPAG010000128.1:0-5462 GCA_964408645.1 uncultured Pelolinea sp.
GTTGGGGGTTCAATTCCCTCCTGGGGCACTCACCTGTGGACACAACCGGGGGATCATAATAGGTGATGATTCCGGCGAGCTGGCTGCCAATGCGCTCGACGGTGATGTGCTGGATGAAGCCGGTGAGGATGCTCCACAGGGCTGTATAGTCGAGTTAGGCTAAGATAATTGGTATTAGTTCTCGCCAGTAAATTGATTACTTAGATGAATTATTTTTCATCTGCTCAATAGCAAGTAAATATTTAGTTCGGTATTCAGCATACTTGATTGCATCAACTGATGCAGCCGCTGTGCTTAGAAGGGCGTAAAAGGTCAAAAATATATATGGCGTGGTAAAGAACCAGGGATACACACCTGAAATTGGCTTAGATAATTGAAAGATACTTGTCAAATATAGAATCAGAGATGATAAAAGAGCAATTAATAATGCAAAAAATGTAACTTTAAAACTCCATACAATTTGGGTATAAGCTCCAAATCTTTGCAGAAAATTAATAAATTCATTATCTCCTGAAGTTATCATTACTGCTAACGCGGCGAAGAAAACAGAGAAAATAATCGACAAGATTGTTATTGCTGTTGACGTGATTTCCTTAACAAGGTCAGAAGATATAGGTCCATTTGCAAATAAAGCAAAAAAAATCGCACCAATGAATGCAATGCAAAAGTCTGGAGCAAGAAGAAACCTTTTAATTTTTGTCCTTATGTTCATTTTTAACTCGATCCCAAACCATTTTAAATGTTTGTGTTAGTTGTTTTACGAGATGTTCTGGCTCACCATCAAGATGGGTTTTTGTTTCAATTGGATTATCATCCGTAGTGACTTTTACTCGCCTGCCATCTTCTTGGATACCTTCTATTGAGGCGTGTCCATAACCATCAGAAGCCATAATAATACCTGCATATATTTCCGAATTTGCTACTTCTTCCTTATTGAGAGATCTACCTTCTGGGGCTACAACCTGTTGATTGTATTCTACAGCACCCAAAGCCTTAATTTTGTCATCTATTTCTCTCCAAAGATCATTATTATGTGGGTTTGATGGATGTAATTCGAGACAAATTGAATGCAATGATGTGAAAAGATTAAATTGTTCCTCTATCTTTAATTCCTCATTAACAGTTTCAACTTTTGCGCTAATAAAGAAATTATCAAAAGCAGCTTCTATTAATCTTGCAAATTTATTTTTAAATTGAGATGCGTTAAATTTGCCGGGCATTACTCTAAAAGCCACAATACCTGTGTATGGATGAAGAACAAATTCTGGTTGAGCAACTATCGCATCTTCAACTTGGCTAGTCCCAAGAGCACTATCTTCAATTACAACATCTTCAAGTTTTGTTTTGTACTTTATGAGTTTCCCAACAATAAAAGAGTCTTGATCAATAGGTATTTCTTGAACGTCAAAAAACACATACTTATTATAAAAATCTGATACAGGATGGGGCTTTGAAAATACTTCTGAATACAATTCGCGCTTTTCCTCAAGCCCAGAACCCGTGATTAGTAAAACCCGACCAAATTGAAAAGTATACAATCGTGGTGACATATCTATTCTCCATCCTTTTTTTCTAGAGTATCATGGTAACAACATGCAAATGGTTTACATATATCCCTTAAGAGGAAAATAGTTATAAATGTTTGCTTTGCAAGATCAGAGGTTAGTTTAAGGATGCAAGGAGCTAGTCAGCTAAGTTCGCATTAAGGAGATGCCTTGATAACAATAGTAAAGGGGAGGGTGGATATGAGGGTAAAGTGTATAAAAAAACTTACATAACAAATTGTCACCAATTATATAAAATAAGTATACGTCAATTAATTCGAATTATATACCAAATAAATAACCATCAAATTTGATGTGTTATTTGTCCTTTCGTAATTTATCAATATACTTAGGCGAAGTGTTTGCGTGGTTATACTTGTATATTCAGTATAATTAACTTATCTGGGCAGGTAAAAGAGGTTTTCAGATGCACGCGGTTTCTACACATTATGCTGTTCTACAAACTTTTGCCACATCTTTAACCGAAAAATTTACCCTGACGATATCTTTTAATCCGGAAGATCAGCTAAAAGGACCGGTAGCCGAATTTGTTCGATCCATTGGAGATTTGTTGCATTTAAAACTGAACCTGGTTACCGAGGTGCGAGTAGAGGGCTTAGGTGCGCGCCCGGATATGGGGGTGTCTGTCCAATCCTTGATCTGCGGTTATATTGAGTTGAAAGCTCCTGGGAAGGGGGCAGACCCCTCGAAGCTAAGGGGAACGGACCAATCCCAATGGGAAAAATTTAAAAATTTGCCCAACCTCCTTTATACGGACGGAAATGAATGGGCGCTGTACCGCAACGGCGAGCGGGTGGGCAAGATGGTGCGCATGTCCGGGGATGTGACTAGCGAGGGTAAGAAGGCAGTGGATGCGCGCAATGCGGACGATTTGCTGGAACTTCTACGCGAGTTCCTTCATTGGCAGCCGATCTCGCCGCGCTCGCCGCAGGAACTGGCGCGTCTGATTGCCCCGCTGTGCCGTCTGTTGCGCGCGGATGTAATCGAGATGCTGCAAGTTTCGTCCTCCAATCTATCCAGCCTGGCGCATGACTGGCGGCAGTATTTGTTTCCCGATGCGGATGATTATGAATTCGCCGATGCTTATGCTCAAACCCTGACCTATGCCTTGCTACTGGCACGGCTTTCTGAACCGGGTTCATTATCCATTTCGTCGGCGGTCAGCAAACTAAAAAATGGGCATGCTTTGCTTTCCCAGGCGTTGAAAATCCTCTCCGATGATGCCGCACACCAGGAGATTGCTGTGCCGGTGGACTTGCTGGAACGTCTGATCGCCTCGGTGGATCCCAATATCCTGACAACTGATGACCTGCATGACCCGTGGTTATACTTTTATGAAGATTTTCTGGCAGTGTATGACCCCAAGATGCGTAATAACCGCGGGGTGTATTACACGCCGGTGCCGGTGGTGCAAACCCAAGTGCGCCTGGTGGCGCAGCTGCTGGCTGACCATTTTGACGCTGATTTTTCGTATGCGGACCCGCGCGTAGTGACGTTGGACCCGGCGGCGGGCACGGGTACCTACATTCTGGCGGCCTTCAACCACAGCCTGGAGCAGACCTCGCGGGCTAAAGGCCCTGGCATGCGCAAGAATGCCGCCACCCAGGCGGCGCAGAACCTGCACGGCTTTGAGATCCTGGTGGGACCATATGCGGTCTGCCACTTGCGCCTGACTCAGCAGATCCTGGCTGAGGGTGGGGCGATGCCTGAAGACGGGGTGCATGTTTACCTGACGGATACGCTCGATTCACCCAAAGCCGTGCCGCCGCAGTACCCGATGCTCTACAGGCAGTTGGGCGAGGAACACCAGCGTGCCCAGAAGGTCAAGGCGCAAACCCCGATCTTGGTATGCATGGGCAACCCGCCTTATGACCGCCAGCAGATTGAGGCTGTCGATGAAGGCAAACAACGGCGCAAAGGCGGCTGGATTCGCTTTGGGGATGAAGGCGTAGACGGCAGGGGCATTTTGCAGGATTTTCTCGACCCTAAAAATGAGCTGGGCGTGGGGGTGCACGCCAAGAATCTGTACAATGATTACGTATATTTCTGGCGCTGGGCGCTGTGGAAGGTCTTTGAGGACAAGTCCAGCCCCGGGATTGTCAGCTATATTACCGCTGCCTCTTACCTGCGCGGACCGGGCTTTGCCGCCATGCGCCGCCTGATGCGCCAGATCTTCGACGAACTGTGGATCATTGACCTGGAAGGCGATAACCTGGGCGCGCGCAAGACCGAGAATGTCTTCGATATCCAAACGCCGGTATGCATCGCCATCGGGGTGCGCTACGGCCCGCCGCAACCAGAGCAGCCCGCCGCGGCGCATTACTGCCGCATTGAAGGCACACGCGAGGAGAAATTTGAAGCGCTGCTGCGTGTGCAGAGCTTTACCGACCTGGCATGGCGTGACTGCCTGCCTGGGTGGGCGGACCCGCTCCTGCCGACCAGCGCCAGCCGCTATTGGGAATGGCCCTTGCTGACCGACATCTTCCCCTGGCAGGAGAACGGGATGCAGTTCAAGCGCACCTGGCCGATCTCTGAATCTCTGGAGGTTTTACAACGCCGATGGGAAACTTTTCTAAATGCATCAAATCGAAAGGTTGCATTCAAGGAGTCGCGGGATCGAAGGATCACGGGGCGATATCCAAAACTGGATGACTCCGGGAGCAAAGACACTCCGCTGGCGAATTTAAGTGCAGGCTCGCCTTGCCCACAACCATCCAGGATTGCATACCGAAGTTTTGACCGGCAATGGGCATTGGTTGATAATCGTTTGGGGGATTATTTGCGCCCCAGCCTGCACAATGGCCACAGCCAGCGTCAGGTGTATCTTACCAGCTTGCTGACCAATGTTCTTGGGGAAGGACCAGCAGCAGTTGTCACTGCATTAATCCCTGATCTTGATCATTTTCGAGGTTCTTTTGGGGCAAAGCACGTCATTCCCCTGTGGAAGGACAGGCAAGCCAGTGCTGCCAACCTGCCCGCCGGGCTGTTGGAACAGCTGGCGGCAGCCTATGGGGCGAAGGTAGGTGCGGAGGATGTTTTTGCCTATACCTATGCCCTACTAGCCAGCCCGCGCTACGCGCAGCGCTTTTGGGAGGAGTTAACCATCCCGGGTCCGCGCCTGCCGCTGACGCGCGACGCGGCGCTGTTTGCGCAAGTCGCGGCATTGGGGCGACAGTTGCTCTGGCTGCATACCTACGGGGAGCGTTTTGTCCCCTTGGGGAAGAAGCCTGGCAAGCTGCCCGCTGGAACGGCACGCTGCAAGGTTGGCACACCCTCCGCGCCGGAGGATTACCCGGAGAAATTTTCGTACGACGAAGCAACGCAGGAACTGCATGTTGGCAAAGGCATATTTGAGAAAGTGCGCCCGGAGGTGTGGAATTTCAGCGTGTCCGGGTTGCAGGTAGTCAAATCTTGGCTGGGCTACCGCATGCGTGAGCGCTCTGGCAAGAAATCCTCGCCGCTTGACGAGATCCGCCCGCAGGTGTGGAGCTTCGACGACGAATTGTTAGAATTGCTGTGGGTACTGGATGCAACGGTCGACCTGCTTCCACAGGCAGCCGAAATGCTGGACAAGGTGCTCGCCAGCCCACTGATCCCGGCCTCTGAATTGCCTCAGCCCACCCCTGCCGAACGCAAAGGAGCGCCGAATACCGCGGATATGCCATTGCTGGATTTTACGCACCGCTTGGACGAGGAAGATGAATCCCCGGAGTAAAGACGCAAGGATGTTGGTGAGATTGCTGATAAAAGATTATCGAGCCCTTCTTAAATAGGCAAGATCGGTTTTGTGTAGTATCTACGGTTTCAGTTCCCATTTTTCCACGTGCGGAGGACAAGTTCGGTGTCCGTGAGGATGAGGAGGTTTTTGTTCTATACTTCAACAAGCCGGTGCTGCTG
>CAYPAG010000129.1:0-5412 GCA_964408645.1 uncultured Pelolinea sp.
CGAAACATGGCACGGAAACCAGAATAATCGCGCGAGCTGAAGATGGACTGGAGGTCAAATTCCGTGTAACCACGGGTGTAGGAGTGGTAATAGTCCCGCAGGAGACGAAGACTGACCCCATCGGTGAGCAAGCCCCAGGTGTGGACTTTGCTGAGGTTGAGATAGCGCTGAAGCATATCATGCGGAGCCATGGCCTTGATGCCCCTGCCAATCTGAGCTTTGGTTTCAAGCGTTTGATCGGAGCTATAGAGGACCGTATGCACTGGAACGGTAAATTCGGTGGTGCCGGCGCGACCCAGGAACGAAATCGGGAAACGCATATCATCTTCAAGAACCAGATCCGCGCGGTTAAATTCCAGATTGTAACCCAGCTGACTGAAAAGGGGACGGAGCCAACGCTGACGCAGGGCGGTAATATCCAGAGAGCCAAATTCCCGCTCAATGACATCCCAGCGCTCGACCAGTTCAGCCCAGGCAGAGGCAATTTTAGATTCCAGCTCACGTTCTGAGAGGCGAGCTTGATAGTCAAAGGTAAAGGTTTCGGCCTTTAGGGCTGGATGATTGACACGTTCCTGTTCAATCGAATCGATGAAGTGCTGGGTGAAGATGCCGCCTGAAGTTTCAATGTTCTTGCTCATGTGCTCCCTCGCTTAGGCCGGCCAAAGGATGGTGACAGCCAAAATGTCACTTGAAGCTGGTGCAATGTTATCGGAGCCATCCAGCCATGCTACTTGACGGTTCAGACTCTGCTGGAAAGCGCGACGGTCGGCGATAATCTCGGCCAGGCGGGCATCAATTCTGGTAGAAATCAGTTCTGATAAGTCCCCTCTGCTTAAGGCATCTGTAACGACTTCGCTGAGCTCTTGAGGTGAGAGGTGGCCAGGCACAGGCTTGGCTTTTGACAATTTATCTGCAAGCTTAGGGGGTAAGACCCTTTCTGAATACACTGGAAAAGCAAGCGTGACCAAATCTTCAAAGACCTGGGAGGGGGTCGTTTGCGTGGCAAAGCGAACCAGGAGCGTAAGCAAGGCTGTTGTTTCGGAGACATCCTTTGTGAAGAAGGCGGCAGTCCGCCCATAAGAACCGCCTGCGATGTTGAAGGTTTCGCGCTTAATCAAATCCAATAAACGCAAGACCAAGGGATGGCCTAAATCCAACATTTCGATATCGGGGTCATCCAAAGCCAGGTCAGGATCGAACGTGGCAGATTTGATGACAACAGGCAGACCAGGCAGTTGCAGCTCGGGGTGTTGGATAGCGATGCGGAAGGTTTTATCCTGGTTCTGAGTCATGGGGCAATTAAAACGATTCAAGCCACTTTGCACGAACGACTGTACGGCTGCAGGAGTGCCTACGGTGTTGTAGGTTTTTGTCATTTGTTCTTCGATGAATGCCAGGGAAAGATCCGTCTGACCATAAAAGGAATCCTCTTTAATGCGTTTTAAGACCGCATCACTAAAAGGATCCTTGGGGGTCTTATCGACAATCTCGATGGCCTCGAAGAGCCCAGGCTGTGAAGAAGAAACAGACATGCCATGTTCGCGAATAAGGTCCAGAACACTGCTTTCATCGCCAAAGAAAGGTGGGGAGAAGCCATAATCTTGGCGAATCTGATTGGTTTTTTGAATGAGAACCCGCAGAATGGTGGCATCAAGGGTTTCATCCATCACAAGCGTACGGATCTTGACCTCGGGATCTTTCTGCCCGAAGCGGTCAACGCGACCGTTGCGCTGCTCCAAGCGATTAGGGTTCCAAGGCAGCTCATAATGGATGATCTGGCTGGCGAAATGCTGCAGGTTAATACCTTCGCTGATTGCATCGGTGGCCACCAATATCGCTTTTTTGGCATTGCTAAAATTTTTGAAAACTTCTTTACGTTGAACCTCTTTGAGCGTGCCATCTATCGTAAATACTGAGACAGCCTGGAAACGGGGGTTTGCTTGAAGCTGCTCAGCGACATAATTCATGGTATCGCGGTATTTCGTGAAAATGATCAGTTTATCTTTGGTCCGAAGCATATCCGGAACCACATTCTTGATCACCTCCGTTAACTTACTATCCTTGGAGGGAGTAATTTGCTGCGCTTTCGAGATCAGTTCATCCAGAACACACAGTTCTGCTTCGATCATTGCGGATGTGCCAGGGGCGACCTTCTCAGAGCGGATGATGACTTCATCCTCATCATAAAGATCACTCACCTGTTCATCCAGCACATTTGCGCGGGCATCAAACTCGGCTAAGCCTGGATCCTCTTCAAGCATCTCGTCCAGGCGCTTCTGAAGTGCAGCTCTTCGATTATTGAGAGAACAGCGCAAGGCTGCCGGACTGGAGAGACCCCGTTTGTGCAGGTGGAGCACTGCCCAGCCAGCCAAAGTGCGGATGTGCGCGGTGGCATCTTTGGCATTCTCAAGGATCATTTGGCCATAACTCATGACCGCCTTGATGGTCTCGGACTCGATGGTAGAAAGCGTAATAACCACTTCCGATTGATCGCGAACGGGAAAACTTATCAAGGTTGAACCGTTACGGAGCCATTGCTCAACATCTGAGCGCCGACGTTGAACAACATGGTGTTTCGCAACATCCGCATGGATGGTTGGATCGTGCAATTCACCAGAAACCGCATTAACATTCAGCAGACGAATTAGGCTGGCGAAAGAATCCGTATAGCCATTGTGGGGGGTGGCTGTAAGCAATAAAAGATGCTCGATTTTGTTAGAGTTTGAAAGGACCTGGGCAAGATCCCAACGATCCATTAAAACCTTATGATTTGGGTCTGACTGGTGGGGCTTTGCGACCTGATGGGCTTCATCAATAACAACTACATCCCAGTTAGTTTCCAAGAGAAGATTCTTCACCTCGACAGCCTTAGCGTAATCAACGGAAACGACAAAGGCATCGTGAAATTCGAGGAGATTGGACCCTGCTGGAAGGTTCTTTTCGAGGCGGCGGCGGTTTTCCCTTGAATAAACGTGGGCTTCGATATGAAAGAAATCACGCAAGGCCTCGCGCCATTGTTCACACAAGTTGGCAGGCGAAATAACTAGGATTTTCTTTGCCAGACCTCGAGAGCGCAGCTCTTGAATGATGAGGCCGGCCTCGATTGTTTTACCAAGGCCAACATCATCAGCAATCAGCATACGAACAGGATGTTGCTCAAGCGCCATTACCACCGGAACAAGCTGATAAGGAATTGGAATTGCGCGGGAGGTTTGCAGGGACCTAAGCGGCGTAGTGCTGTTCACCATGCTTAGCCTAAATGCATCGAGCATCAACTTTTGAGCTTGAGGAGAACAAGTTTCATTGCTTGATGGAAGGTCCAGTTTGGCTGCGGAAACAGCTTCGAATGGCAGGAATATACTCGTATGGTTTGAACCTTCATCAATTGCGGTAGCATAAAGGACGGAATCTTCCTGATAATCCACGCGCCAAAGGCGGCGCCTGCAATTTATGAGTGTTCCTGGTTGATACTGCAGAATTGGATAAACATTCATTTTTCCACCTGGTGTGCGAACCGGAATTCAATTAGATCTTAGTATAACGGATTTATTGCAGAAAATTGAGTTTTTCAGCAGGATATTGAATGGCGATGAAAATATTTGGTTTTCGGGACTGGTGAAAAATGACGGAGGGGTTGGGGAAGATTGCTAAATCGGATATTAGAAGAGCGATTGTATAAGATTAACTTAGATATTAATTAACGAGAGGGTCGTCTGAATCCCAAGTGAGAGGATCGGGGAGGTCGAGGGGGGAGTAAGGGGACTGGTCGGAGACGGCGAAGGTGTTCAGGCGCAAGGCGATGAGCGCTTGTTGAAATTGGGTTTGGAGGGCGGAAACAGAAGCGGGGAGGTGTTCCATGGCTTGGTCTGCGCGGGGGAAGCTGGTGAGGCGGTTGCGCAGGGAATAGTCCAGGCAGAAGGCAGCCGCACCGGAGAGGAGAGCGGGGAGGCACTCGGTGGGGAGGTCGGTGGCAAGGGCGCTATCGAGACCCTGAATGGTGTAGGTGGTGGAGAGCTGCTGGTTAATGCGTTCCAGGGAGGAGCGCATCCCTTCCGTCTGGACGGCGGAAGGGATGGCAACGCTGGAGAGGTCGATGAACTGAGTGGAGAGGCGGGAGAGAAGGTCGGTGAGGGTGGGCATTAGGTTTGTGGACCGGACGCAGGGGAAGCTTTCCGTTTTTTCGTGGCGGTGACTGTTACATTAGATTCACTCAGCAAGGCAGAATAATCCTTGTAAGGGATGACGAACTTCTGACCGTTGTAATCGATGACGGCGAGAGTGCCATCGGGTTTGACGTCGTAGTCCATGGGATGGGGAAAACCGAGTTTTTGAAGGATATAAGCGTTAACGGTGGTGGGTTTCATGGGTGGCTCCTAAGTTAGTGGAGGGATAAAGAGAAAGGAGCTTCTTTATCCCTTGGGTTAGCGTGTTGTGAAAGGGCGTTTATTAGAAGAAAAGCAACAGGCAGATCGCCACGTCGCTTCGCTCCTCGCGATGACGAAAGGAGGGGAATGACCCTGCCCTTCTTTTCAGTAAGAGTGAATCAACCCTTTTTGATTTGGTCCAGGAAACGACCCTGCTTTCATTTCGCGCGACACCCTCGTGTCGCGCATGGTCTGATGGTCGCGAAGCATTCTAATGCTTCGCATGGGCCAGTGCAGCTTGATGCTGCCTGGACTCAGACTTGAGGTCACTCAAACTCGCGGCTTCGCCCTTCACCATCGTGAAGGGCATGGCATGATGGTCGCGAAGCATTCATATGCTTTGCATGGTCAAGTGCAGCTTGATGCTGCCTGGACTCAGACTTGAAGCCACTCGCAGCT
The DNA here is from genome assembly GCA_964408645.1 of uncultured Pelolinea sp. Lineage (GTDB taxonomy): Bacteria > Chloroflexota > Anaerolineae > Anaerolineales > Anaerolineaceae > Pelolinea. The sequence goes on from CAYPAG010000129.1 coordinate 4,824, forward strand.
TCGCGCGACACCCTCGTGTCGCGCATGGTCTGATGTGGGTTGAGCCCACTCAGACTCACGCGACATTGGCCTTAGCCAGAGGGCGGAAGTCATTGACCCACACGGCGAGGAAGTGGCGGACTTTGAGACGGTGCTCGTCGTTGGTGAAGACGGCGGGGGAGAGCTCGGAACCGGCTACAAAAATCTCGGGCATGAGGCCAAAACGCTCGCCGATGAAGATGGCTGGAGCAATGAGCGGGTCGCAGGCGGCTGCCCAATTGTTCGCGTCGGTCCATTCGGGGACGGTGATGGGGACGGCGCTGCCTTTGAGGACGTTATCGTAGACATAGCCGCTTTCCCGCACGAAGCTGCCTTCACAAATCTCGCGGGCAAGCTTTTGCATGGCGCGGGGGACGAGCAGGAATTTGGGGTTGACCGCCATTTGAGGACCGGTGCCGTAGTAGGTGGCAGCGTTCTTGATGAGCATGGGCTGTTTGTAGACATTGGCGCAGACAGTATCCCAACTGGTGCTGGAGAGGGCGGTGGTGCTGAGGTTGGCGTGCCCGCCGGCGGTGGTGACGGCAGTAGCGTTGAAGAGCGCGCCGGTATC
>CAYPAG010000130.1:0-5400 GCA_964408645.1 uncultured Pelolinea sp.
CATCCTGGATGATAAACACATCCCCCGTGGCTGCTTCAAGTCCCGCTTTGACCGCCGCGCCTTTGCCCTGGTTTTTGGTGCTCAACACACACCGGGCGGGGCTTTTTGCGCAGATTTCGCGAATGATCGCGGTGGAGCCGTCTGTGGACCCATCATCCACGAAAATGATCTCATCCGCGATCCCGGCCGCTTTCACGCGTTCGTAGATTTCATTGAGCGTGTGTTTTTCATTAAAAACCGGGAGGATGACGCTGATCTTCACGACAAGAATTATAAGGCAGCCAAATTTGGTATGGATTATTCAGAATGCTATAATCGCGCTGGAGGAACCCATGCATCTTTTTGACTCAATGAAAAAACCCGTCATCTTCGGCCACCGTGGGGCTTCACGTTACGCACCTGAAAACACGTTGGCTTCATTTGACCTGGCTGTTAGGCACGGTGCCAATGCCTTTGAACTGGACACGATGCTCACTTCTGATGGAATTCCGGTGGTTATTCATGATCACACATTGGACCGCACCACCAATGGCACGGGTAGTGTCAATCAGAAAAAATATGATGAAATTCAAGAATTAGATGCGGGAGGCAAATTCTCTCAGGATTTCAGGGGAGAGAAAGTGCCATCACTTGTGGATGTATTGAAAAGATATCCGCAGGAGATCCTGATTAATATCGAGTTAAAAAATTACCATTCGCCAAAAGATGAGCTAACCCGTATTGTTCTTGAAATGGTTGAATCCCTGCAAATGCTCGATCGTGTCATTTTTTCATCCTTTCTTCCCCGAAATTTGCGAATATTGCGAAAGATGCAGCCGAAAGCAAAGACAGCGCTTCTCATCTCAGGCGGCGTCCCCGGATATCTGCTTTCCACAGCTCTTTTGAGATCACTTTCTCCGGAAATCGTACACCCTCCTTTAGATGTTGTTGATCGTCGCCTGGTTAGACAAGAACACAAAAATGGGCGATGCGTGAATGTTTGGACAGTCAATGATCCTCAATCCGCTCGAAAACTGATTGATTGGGGTGTGGATGGGTTGATCACTGATGATCCACTTGGAATCCTGGAGCTGCTGGGCCAGTAATTTGGAATCTTAAGGATTCTTTAGTATGATTAAGTTTAATGAAGGAGAAGAAACGCCGCGGGTTAGCCCTGTTAACCTTGTTTGTAGTCTGCGCTACCGTCCTGTCCAATTTCTCTGTTGGTTTTAGCCAGGATGACGCAAACAACGATGCTGCCACTTTAAAAGCCAGGGCGTTACTTTCACGCCTCTCTCCGGAAGAACGCGTTGGTCAGCTTTTTTTGGTCACGCTGGATGGGGCGGAATTATCACCGGATTCGCCAATCGTTGGATTGATCTCCAACTTTCACATTGGTGGCGTTGTATTGCTGAGAAAAAACAACAACTTTACCAATGGATCGGATTCTCTCACAAAAGTTCAGTCGCTAATTAACAACCTTCAAACAATCGAAGGGGATTCTGCCAATCAGTTCATTGGCGGACCCCAATCCAATTCGCTCAGTGATTTTGTTCCCTTACTGATCGGCATTTCCCAATCAGGCGACTTATTTCCTTACGACCAATTCTTTAATGGACTGACGCCGATTCCCTCCCAAATGGCCATTGGCGCAACCTGGGATCTTTCCTTAGCTGAAGACGCAGGCCACCTGACTGCATCGGAATTATCTGCTTTAGGTTTTAACCTGATTTTTAATCCATCGTTGGATGTGCTTGAATCGCCATACGGAGAGGGAAAAGGTGACTTAGGGGTTCGTACATTTGGCGGCGATCCATACTGGGTCGGCGAAATAGGCAAAGCATTTATTCGTGGATTACACACAGGAAGTAATGGGCGGATGGCAGTGATCGCGAAAAATTTTCCCGGCCGTGGTAGTTCCGACCGCCTGCCTGAAGAGGATGTCGCCACGGTAAGAAAGTCACTTGAGCAGCTTAAGCTGATCGAACTGGCACCGTTTTTCGAGGTGACCAATATCAATGGTGAAGATCCCGGAGAGGTCGTGGATGGATTGCTGCTAAGCCACATTCGCTATCAGGGATTCCAAGGCAATATCCGGGCGACGACCAAACCGGTGAGTTTTGACCAAACTGCAATTGATCTTCTCATGAATTTGCCCGAGTTAAAACCATGGCGCTCGAATGGCGGTATCCTCGTCAGCGATGATCTGGGAAGCGCGGCGGTTCAAAAATTCTTCAATTCGGGCAGCAGCAAAGCCTATGACGCGCGATTGATTGCACGAAACGCTTTTTTGGCTGGTAATGACTTACTTTTCATGGATAACCTGTTGTCCACCGGAGATGCAAGCCGCTTTGACACTTACCAAAAGACAATTAGCCTTTTTGTTCAAAAGTACCTCGAAGATCGGGCATTTGCAGATCGGGTGGACGCCTCAGTTCTTCGGGTGCTTAAATTGAAATTCCAGCTTTATCCGGAATTTGCAGTTGAAACGGTAACAAGGAATCCACGTGAATTGGATCGCGTCGGGCGGGGGAATGACACGACATTTAAAATTTCCTCCAAATCTGTTACATTGATCAGCCCGAAGATCGATCTGTTAGATACCGCGCTGCCTGATGAGCCAGCTCGCGGCGACCGCATGGTGATTTTTACTGATACCCTAACAGCCCAACAATGTGAAAGCTGTCAACAGGAAGAAATTATCGAGGTCGACGACATGCAGGAAGCGATTCTGCGCGCTTATGGTGATCAAGGCAGTGGACAAATAAACAGGCAAAATATCCTTTCATATTCATTTGCCGAGCTTGACGATTTTATTGCCAATCCCTTTAATCGGCCTGAAATCGAAACAAATCTCTCAAGGGCGAATTGGGTCATTTTTGTCACCCATGACCAGGATACAACCCGTCCGGGATCAACCGCCCTTCATCGGCTTCTGTCCGAACGCCCTGAAGCCATTCGCAACAAAAATGCGATTCTTTTTTCTTTCAATGCGCCTTATTATTACGATGCGACCGAGATATCATCGTTCACCGCATTTTTCAGCTCATACACCAAAGTGCCGGCGGCTTTCGATGTCGCCGCTCGTGTACTTTTCAAGGAAATACAGTCACAAGGAAGCTCACCGGTTTCAATTTCTGGCGTCGCTTACAATCTGCTGACTGCTACTTCACCGAATCCAGGACAGATTATTGAGCTGGCTGTTGACCAAAGCGCTTTGGATCTTCCGGAGGAGGAGAACGAAGCTGGCCTGCCGGTTTTCCGGCTGGGGGATAACTTGCCGATTCGCACTGGAATCATTGTTGACCAAAACCAACATCCTGTTCCTGACGGCACTGTGGTGCGTTTCATGCTTAATCAACAAGGTGAGAGTCTGACTGTCCAGCAGATGGAAGCGGTGACCGAAAACGGCATCGCCCGGGCATCATTCAAACTGCAAACTCCCGGAAGGCACGAAATACGCGTCACTGCGGAACCCGCGACTAATTCGCAGATCCTCTTGATTGAGATCACTGAAGGCGAAGGGGCGATCATCAGCGCGATCATCCCTACGCCTGTTCCTACCCCGGGATTAGAGCAAAACGCGGGATCATCCGAGTCATCGGAGAATCAGACGAGCGAAGAAGAACAGCCAAGCGACAATAGGTTTTTGCGATGGCTTGCCTGTGCGGCGATCGCCTGGGCTTCCGGATTCCTGTTCTTTAAATACGCAACATTCGTTGAGCCGGCCAGATTGCGAATGCAGGTATCAATTTGGATCATCATCGGCGGGATCAGCGCCTGCATTTGGCAACTATTGGGGCTGCCGGGCAGCACTACCAGAATCGGTTTCACGGGATTCACTTTGCTTATGATCCTGGTTTTGGCTTTTGAATTTATTTTTGGCGCGTTGGCTTGGTGGATGTTATCAGACAGATATCCGGAAAAATAAGATCAAAAAACCAGGGATAAAACCAGACTTAGGATTGATAATACAGCCGCGCCTACAACCAGCCGGTTGATATCCTTTTCGCGCATGAATGATTGCAGTTGGTCGACTTCCCGCGAGGGAAATTCTCGTATGATCGTTTTACCAGTGAAATAATCTTTGAGCTGCGCCATGGTTTGCGGACGTTCATCCGGATGCAGACTCATCGCCCAAAGAATGGCCCGTTCCATCTGCGTACTGATCGACGGGTTGATATCCCGTGGGAGTTTTAACGCTTCCGGGTGGATGAAACGTTCACGGGCGTCGGCTGGTGGATTATTGGTCAGCAGATGATATAAAGTCGCGCCAAAAGAATAAATATCACTGCGGATATCCGTATGGGTGCTGTCTCCCCCGTACTGTTCAAGCGGGGTATACAAAGCTGTCCCTTGCCCCTGGATGATGGTGATGGTCATTTCCCCTGGCGCCAATATCTTCACCAGCCCAAAATCAACCAGCTTGAGTAATCCGCTGGGCATTAATTTTAGATTGCTGGGCTTAATATCGCGATGAAGAATGGGCGGTTCCTGGTTGTGAAGGTAGATCAGCGCGTCCGCGAGCTGATTTGCCCACAACCTGACCTCATTTTCCTTCAGAAACTTTTCCTGATGTTTAGCCTTTAGCATGAGCGTGCGCAGATCGTCGCCTGGCACATAATCCATGACCAGATAATCGCGATCGCCAATGGAGAAAAAATCAGACACCTTGGGTAGGTTGGGATGATCCAGCCGCGCCAAAATTGTCGCTTCCTGCTTGAATTGATCCTGCGCTTCCTGCCGCAATGATTTGGTCAGTGACTTGTCGTGCTCAACTTCTTTTAAAGCGCAGATGCGTCCTTTTAGGCGTAAATCCTCGGCGAGATAAATACTGCCCATACCGCCCTGGCCGATGATGCGTTTAATCACATAACGGCTGCGTAAAATTTCTCCGGATTTTAGGGGTAAGGGCATTTTTCAAAACAAAAATTGCAAATTTTAAGAACTTTGCTATTATTATACTTGGTGAAGGATTCTATTAAATGAGGGCAAACAAGAAGGAAGCGCCGATATTATTGGCGCAAAACGGACCCCTGAGAGGGATGAATTGGGTGGTCAATCGCCATCTGACCATCGGCAGGGATGATGATTGCGACATTGTTATCCCCGATCGGCAGGTATCTAGGTTTCACGCTGAGGTCACCCTTAATGAAAACGGCGATTTCCTGCTCTCGGACCTGAAGAGTAAAAATGGCACCACGTTGAATGGGGAATTGCTTTTAAAAAAAGAAAAGCTTAATGAGGGAGATGAAATAAAGATTGCCCTCGCCCAGGAATTCCTGTTCGTTAGTTCCGACGCGACCCTTCCTCTCGACCGTGTTCTTACACCAAACACTCCAAATACCAAAAAATTGGTCATTGAGAAGAAAGCACGCCGGATTTGGGTGGGGGACATGGAAATCATTCCCGCCCTGTCAG
>CAYPAG010000131.1:0-1483 GCA_964408645.1 uncultured Pelolinea sp.
AAAATTCTTTATCAGTGTATTTTTATTCATTGAAAAAGATTATATATGCTAATATCTATTAAGACTTGAATTTTTCTGATTTTTCAAGGAGTGACGAATGAAAGTACTCGTTTTTACATCCAGCCCCAACACGGACGGCCTGACAGCTGCCTGCGCCAATGCTGCCATGGAAGGACTACAGGCCGGCGGCGCTGAGGTGGAGCAGGTAAACCTGAATAAAATGAAGGTCGGTATGTGCCGGGCCTGCAACGACGGGTGGGGCACCTGCCGCAACGAGCACGAATGCCAGGTGCTGGATGATTTCCAGGCGCTGCACAAGCATGCATACGAAGCCGATGCTTTGGTGCTGGTGACGCCGGTTTACTGGCACGAGATGAGCGAATCCGCCAAGGCCTTCACCGACCGCCTGCGCCGCTGCGAAGCCCTGCGCAAAGAGGAATCGCGCTTCTATCAACACCCCATATTGTGCATCGCCGCCGCAGGCGGCACCGGCAATGGGCTGATCTCCTGTCTGGCGTCAATGGAACGCTGGGTGGATCACATGCGCGCCAAGAAATTTGATTTCATCGGTGTTCACCGCTGGAACCGCGAATACAAGCTGCCCGCCATCCGCGCGGCCGGTGAAACGCTTGCGAACTCTCTCAAATCAACCTAGAGGATCAGACCTTGACAACGATTCTCGAGCTTCTTTCACGTCGCACCAGCACACGCGCTTTTCTGGATCAGCCAATTCCGGAAAATGTCGTCCATGAAATCCTTGAAGCCGGGCGATTATCGCCCTCGGGCGGCAACGAACAACCCTGGCGTTTCGGCGTCATCACGGAGCAAGCGTTGATCGCGGGGATCTCCGAGTTGGCAGGCCAGCCCTGGATCACTGCCGCGCCGCTGATCATTGCTTTATGCACCGTTCCCGTCGAGGATGAACGCGGCGGCCGCGATATTCAGACTCACCGCTTCCCGGAGTTAAAAACTCAAATGGTATCCATGGACGCAGGGCTATATCACGCGCTCAACATGGAAGAGCACCAGACCAAGATCGCCGGCGCGCACATGGCACTTGCCGCACAGGAAAACGGTCTGGGCTGCTGCTGGGTCTCCCGATTTGATGTATTTGGATTGGCAGATTTGTTAGCACTTCCAAAAGGCATCATTCCCGCAGAACTTCTTGTGATGGGGTATCCCAAAGCCGGGAAAAATCCCAAAGGCAAGAAACCTCTCTCGGAAATTGCTTTTTTCGACCGGTGGAAATGATCTGGGTCGATAACCCAGAATTATTTGAGATATTCAATTTTGTCTTTATTTTCAAAGTCATTAGCGACGAGAATCTTGCCAGACTTGAAAACCTTTCCAATCATGGTTCTCACCGAGATGATTTCCCTAAAGGGGACAGTTCCCAGTCACTTCGTTCAGCATGACACAAAAATGACTTGATAGTTTTTTGCTAACTCATATTATTTTTAAGGTAGGTGGGAAAACCGCCGGA
>CAYPAG010000131.1:1493-3658 GCA_964408645.1 uncultured Pelolinea sp.
ACAAGACATAAAATTTAAAGGGCACCAGTGGTATTTGTTAATGCCTAAAACTTGATGGGCGCAACGCTGCGCGCCTCAAGAACAGGATCATCTGTGTAAATCCGATCAAGTTTTCTGTATGTTCAATCGGTGTTCATTAGTGATTAAATCCTATCCTTCGACAACCACCTCAAATCCGCCATAAGCCATGCGGCTCATGTCAAACGGCATGGGGACACCTTGATAATCAATCTTGTCCTTCTCCATTTGCGCGTTGACTTTGGCGTTCACCTCATCGCGGTGTTCCTTTGATTTGAACACAATGAACGAGAACCAGACCGTTTCACCTGGCTTGGCCTTGGCCATTGCCGGGAAAGCAACCAGCGTATCCTCACCAGCCGGTTTCGGAATCAAGTCATCCCCGCGGCACTCGAAATACTCCAGCGCGCCGAGCTCTTTCCAAATACGCGCGCCATCCCGTGCCATTTGGATATAGTCCTCGGTTTTGTCATCCGGCACCACGAACACATACCCATCAACATATTTACCCATTGTTAACCTCCGTCTTTGAACGCTTTTTCAAGATCCGCGATGACCAGTTTCTTCATCGGCAGGAAGGCCTGCGTCACCCGGTTGATTTGTTCACGCGTGCCTTTGGACATCATTTCATCCATCACCTTGGGCACGATCTGCCAGGAAACGCCGAACTTGTCCTTCAGCCAGCCGCATTGCTCGGCTTCGGGTACCGCGGACAACTTCTCCCAATAGTGATCAATCTCTTTCTGGTCAACGCAGCTGACCATGAACGATACCGATTCGTTGAAATCGAAACCATGTTCAAAGCCCGAATCCATCAGCGCCAGCCAGGTGTTTTCGAGCATCAGGTCAGTGAACTGCACGGTGCCTTCTTTATCGAACTGCGCGCCTGCGGGATGGCGAAGCAGACTTCCTTGTCTTGAGTTTTTGAACACAGAGAGATAAAAATTCAGCGCTTCCTCGGCTAACCCGGCTTTCTTGCCGGCAAACATCAGAGCTGGCGTCAGGAACGGCCGCGGTTCACCCTCAGGATCGGTCAGCATCAGCTGCCAGGATAATCCGAATTTGTCTGCCAACCAGCCGAAGCGCTTGCTGAACGGGTATTCCTGCAGCGGCATCAGCTCCTGACCGCCATTCATGAGTTGGCTCCAGATCTTATCAATATTCCTGCCTGCATCTTCATCCTGCGACGGATCAAAATTGACGATGAATGACATGGACGGATTGAATTGAAATTCTGGCCCCGCGCTTATTGCCATGAAGGGTTGACCAGCCAGCTCAAACGAGACAGACAAAGCATCGCCCGATGGCGTATCCTCCAGAACGGTTTGATGGTTGATCTTTGAGTTAGGGAAGATTGAACTGTAGAATTCCGCGGCTTGTCCGGCTTCTTTGTCAAACCACAAGTGCGGTGTAATGCCTTGATTGATTTTTGTCATTTAACGAACTCCTTCCTTTCTGAACAGCTTGCCTATAAGAAAGCTTATTGCCAAATGAATCGAAGATTTCTAAAAGGAATATAAGAGGTTATCAAAGGGAAATGATTATTTCTCTACAAGAATGGAAAAATCGAGTAAGCCAATGAACATTTTTTAATTTATTGTCAGCAGTGTGGAATAAAGTTTCGTCCCTCCGATCTGCCCCTGAATCCAGGGAAGATCACTGCCAGAGTGAATATCCGAACTGTAATACACCACCAGGTAACGATTGTCATCCAAACGCGCAACAGCCGAATACCCCGTATCGCCATGCGAGGGCAAATCCGCGATGTGGCTAATCTGCAGCCGGTTTGAGTCAAAATGATAGAGGGCGGTGCGCTTGCGGCTAAAGGAATAGCGCAGCAGGTTGAGCATATTTCGAAAGCCGGGGAAGACACGGTATGGCTCGCTACGCAGCCGGTAAAAGAGACTGCGGCGGGCCAGCAAGTAGTACTCTCCATTATGGCTGAACAGGCGTGGACCGTCGCATTTGAAACGGTCAACTGTGATATGCCACTTGTCCGGTTCGTTGATGGAAAAGGCGAAGTTTAGGTTGGGATAAATCAGCGAGCGTATGGTTCCCACAATATTTCCCTCGGTATCGAAATCAAACGAAGTCTCTGAAGTCTCATAGCTGCCCAAGGTATGCCGTGTGATGGGCGGGGTGAACAC
>CAYPAG010000131.1:3758-5384 GCA_964408645.1 uncultured Pelolinea sp.
AAGAACATAAAAAGCGAATCTTGGTACTCGAGGAAGTGCGGATCGCGTACGTCATGAATGTGATCCATGACATGCTCCACCTGCCATTCATTCCCGTCGCTTGAGGAATATATCTGCAGGTGGGCCTTGGTGGAAGGGAAGTGCGAAGGCGCGGTGCGGAACGCCAGATAAAACTTGCCATGGAAATTGATCAGGTCGGGGAAGGCTTGAGAGCGGTTGCGGTGCACGAGGTCCAGCGGGTGCTGGTTAAAAACCAACTCCCGCGACTCACTCAATTTAATTTCAAAACTTCTGGGTGTGGTCATGCGATTCTCGATCTTTTTTAACCTCCGTGTCTTTTGGCAAATATACCTGTCTATGGGGAGGTGAGCCGTTAACATTTTCTATAATGGTTAATGCTGATATTACAAATCCCAGGTAGAGGATTATGGATCAAAAGAAGCTTTTCAAACCTAAAAATTGGTTAATGTATAATCAAAGAGGGTACAGAATTTTTTTCCAAGACCAATCATCAAAACCGCGAGAAAAATTTTGGGGGCCACCCGCAACTCGACCGGCTATCGCCCATGATCAATCGAAACGCCGAGGCTTTTCATTATCCTGAACTGCGTATAGCCGTAATTTGTAAGGTGAAGCAGAAAGGAAAAGCTTTTGAAGAAGACGGACATCAAGCTAAAGTCAGGGGATTATATCGTGCATGCCGCGCATGGAATCGGGCAGGTGAAGGGCACGGACATTAAAGATCTGCGCGGAGGCAAGAAGACTTATTACAAGATAAAAACCCAAGACTTGATCTACTGGCTGTCGATCGAGAACTCCAGTTCAAACAGGGTTCGCGGAGTATGCGCGCCATCCACCTTCAGCAAGGCGCTGAGTATGATCAAAGCCAAACCGACCAAGCTCAATAACAATTTTCGGATAAGGGTGAATCAAATCAAGGATGAACTGGCCAAAGGTTCGCTCACGGGAAATGCACGGCTAATTCGAGATCTGAATGCCCGCCATGCGTTAAAAGAATTACATATCAACGAATTGCGGATCCTGGATAAACTGAAAAACAACTTCATCAGTGAGTACAGCGTGGCGTGTGGTCTGGAACCTGAAGTAGCTGGAAATCGACTTGAAAACGCGTTAGCGGAAGGCGTTCAAAAACTTTTAGCCAAATAAATTATCAGGCAGCCGAAGGATTCCATGCTGCCTGGGTTATAATTTCACAACTGTTCTTTTTGTATCTGGATCGGGGGAAAGAACCAGCAAAACGCAGATAATTGAAACTGGCTTTAAAAAGCGGCCGGGAAGGTAAATGAATGGAAAAACATCTGATGGAACTTAACCAGGGCGATTGGATTGTGCATTCACGTTATGGACTGGGACAGGTGATTGGTGTGGAAGAGAAGTCGTTGGATGAAGGAATCCAGCCCTATTTCAACGTGAAAACAGATTCGTTTAGCTACTGGATTTCAAAATCTAACCTCACCTCAGGCCGCATAAGGCGCATTGGCCAGGCAGAAGATTTCTATAAGGCGATGACATTGATCAGTGCCGAACCTGCGCTACTGGACGAAAATTTCCGAAGCCGGCTGCAGGGAATCAACGACCTAATTGATGAAAATTCAATTTTGTCCA
>CAYPAG010000132.1:0-5349 GCA_964408645.1 uncultured Pelolinea sp.
CCCCTTCACGCTGCCGGCTGGATGCCGGCGCGTTTCGGGGATCTCCGCGCTCCGCAATTAGTTCAAATCGCTTCTCATCCCCTTCACGCTGCCGGCTGGATGCCGGCGCGTTTCGGGGATCTCCGCGCTCCGCTCCCGCGGAGCGCTTCGACCATTGGTGATATAATGTTGTATATTAATCAATATTTATCACTTTGGTGTTCACTTTTGCCAATAGATTTTAGTTTTGCCTCTAATAAGTCTTACTTATTATGACGAAATCAAGATCAAAATTTCAACCTTCTTTAAAAGAATAAAACCACGCCGATTTTTTCAAGCAAGGAGAATCAAATGATGGATACAGATAAGCGATGGAAAGCAGTAGGCGATGTTTTTGTCAATAAATGTTTGAAACTCCAACCCGGCGAAAAGCTGATGATCGCCCAGGAAGAAATTGAAACCTGGCCACTCGCTTTAGCCACTTATGAAGCCGCAATCAAAGCCGGCGGATTTCCCCAAATTCAACTTAAATCTGCGTACCTTCGGCACGCTTTTTGTAAATACGGCACAGAGGAACAATACTCATGGATGCCTGGGCTTGAAGCGCTGAGCATGGATTGGGCTGACGCCTATGTGGCATTGCGCGGCGGTTACTCATTTTCCATTTTTCATGATATTCCGGCGGAAGTTTTAGCCAAAAACATGACCGCCCACGGGAAAATCTCAACGCTTAGATGGGAAAAAACCCGCTGGCTGCTCAGCCGTGTCCCCAATGAAACCTTCGCCCAACATGCCGGCCTGGATTATGAAACTGTTGCCGACATGTTTTTTAATGCCTGCTTGATGGACTACGATAAAGAATCACCCGCGTGGTTCGCTTGGGCCAAGAAAATGGTTTCTGAAAGTCCGCAGCTTGTTCATATCACCGGTAAAAACACTGACCTTCAATTCGAGGTCGATGGGCGCACATGGGTAGCCACAACAATTGAAGGCAATATCCCCGGCGGAGAGGTTGGCGTGACGCCATTAAATAACGAGCATCTCAATGGTCAAATCTACTGGGAAAACCCAGGTGTGTTCGGCGGAAAATTGATGCCAGACATGACCGTTGAATGGAAAAAAGGGAAGTTGGTCAAAGCGACCGCATCAAAGAACCAGGATTTTCTAAACGAGGTGTTATCCACAGACGAAGGCGCAAGCCTGCTCGGCGAGTTTGCCTTCGGCACCAACAAAGGACTTACCCACTTCACCAATGATATTTTGTGGGACGAAAAGATCTACGGCACGCTGCACATTGCTTTTGGGCGCGCCTACCCACAATATGGCGGCGAGAACAAATCCGCCATTCATTGGGACTGTGTGAAAGAAATGCGCCACGAGGGTGAGGTCACTGTCGATGGTCAATGCGTCATGCGCAATGGCGATTTATTGTTTCATCAAATCTGATCGGAGGAATATATAAAATGAAAGCTGCTTTATACGCTGCACCAAATGTAATTGAGATCAAACATGATCTCCCGGAACCCGAATTCAAAGAGGGTATTCTGGTTAAAGTCAAAACCACAGGTTTTTGTTCAACAGACGTGAAATCCATCAAAGGCCTGAAAAAACCCAACAAACCGCTGCCTTACGCGTTCGGCCACGAGTTTTCCGGCGAGGTGGTAAAAACCACCATAGACAAATATAAAGAAGGCGATCGTGTGACCGTCGCGCCATTCTGCGGCTGCGGTCATTGCAAATTCTGCCTGACTGGCGAGGAACAACTCTGCCGCAGCAAATCCTTTTTCTCGGGCGGCTCCACCTCCGATTTTGTCGCGGTTTCGCCTAACTTAGCCCTCAAAGCCGGTTTCAAGATGGCCAGCGATGTGGACTGGGAAGAAGGCGCAATGGTCGAACCTCTGGCTTGCGTGATCCTTGCTCTGCGTAAAACCGGTTTCGTCCCCGGCGAATCTGTGCTGGTCCTGGGCGCTGGTTTTATGGGCATGCTGAATGTCGCATTGGCGAAATCCTGGGGTGCCAGCCGCGTGATGGTCAGCGAACCCAGCCAATTCCGCCGCGAGATGGCCAAGCGATACGGCGCGGATGTCATCGATCCCACCTCCGGTGAAGATGTCGGTGAGTGGGCGCGCAGCTTATGCGGTGAAGGCCCCGATGTGATCATCGCTGCCGCAGGCGCCAAGCAAATTGCCGATGCCGCTTTCCAGGCAGCTGGATTGGGCTCACGCATTCACTTTTTCGGCGGTATGCCCACCGGCACCATGGTGGAAGTTTCTGCCGATCAGGTTCACTACAAGCGTGTCACCGTTCTCGGTACTTCTGGTTTCCGCTCGGTGGATGTGCAGACCGCTGGCGATATGATCAACGGGCATTCCATCGAAATTAAACCACTGGTAACCGATCGCTTCTCGGTTGAAGAGGCGCAACTCGCTTTTGAAAAGGCTCAGGATCCCAACGCTCTCAAAGTCATGATGGAAAACAGGGATTTTGATAATCTGTAAAATTGAGGTTTTAGAATGAAAGCAGCACTTTTTGTTGAACCCAATGTCATTAAGGTCCAGCGGGACATTCCCGAGCCGGATTTCAAAGAAGGCGTTCTGATCAAGGTAAAAACCACGGGGTTTTGCGCGACGGATGTCAAAATGATCAAAGGGTTAAAGAAACCCTACCGCCCGCTGCCCATGTCGTTTGGGCATGAATTCTCGGGTGTGGTGGAAAAAACCAGCGTTCCTGAATATAAAGAAGGCGACCGGGTAGCGATCGCGCCGTTTTGCGGCTGCGGCCACTGCAAATTCTGCCTGACCGGCCATGAACAGCTCTGCAAAACCAAATCCCTCACTTCAGGCGGATCGACCTCTGATTTCATCGTTGTGAACACCAAACTGGCCCAAAAAGCAGGGTGGGTGATGCCTGCAGATGTAACCTGGGAAGAAGGCGCGATGACCGAACCGCTGGCCTGCGTGATCTTATCCCTGCGATCCACCGGTTTCCAGCCAGGCGAATCCGTTTTGGTGCTTGGCGCCGGCTTCATGGGTATGCTGCATGTCGCATTGGCAAAGTCCTGGGGCGCCAGCCGCGTGCTGGTCAGCGAACCGAGTGAATTCCGCCGCGAGATGGCCAAAAAATTCGGCGCGGAAGTGTTGGACCCCACCACTGGTGTGGATGTCGGTGAATGGGCGCGCAGCCTGGTCGGCGAAGGTCCTGACGTAATCATCGCCGCTGCTGGTGTTAAACCTGTAGCGGATGACGCATTCAAAGCTGCCGGCCTTGGCACCCGCATTCATATGTTTGGCGGTATGCCAACGGGCACCATGCTGGACGTATCCGCGGACCAGATCCACTACAAACGTGTCACCGTGCTGGGCACATCAGGATTCCGATCTATTGATGTACAGACCGCTGCCGATATGATCAAAGGCCATTCCATCGACATTAAGCCGCTGGTTACTCATAATTTCTCGGTGGATGAAGCACAGTCTGCCTTTGAGATGGCACAGCAGCCGAACGCGCTTAAAGTGATGATGGAAAACAAGGACTGGTAATCCAGACAACTAAAGAAAATTGTTTATGAAAAATAAAACCGTTCACCTCGACTTGCTCAGTGAACGGTTTTATCTTATAAAAATGGGATCTTCCAAACCAATCTTTACTTTGATTAGTTACTGAATACAAAAGGTTTCGTAATTTTTTCTGCGAAGCCTTTTTTATTAAACCAATTTAATAAGGAGAATACATGTTATCAACAGACAAACGATGGAAGCAGTTGGGGGAAGTCATAGCGAATTACTGCCTTGAGGTTAAACCCGGCAAGAAAGTGGTCATCGCTCAGTATGAAATCGACACCTGGCCGTTGACTCTGGCCACTTATGAAGCTGTGATCAAGGCGGGCGGATTCCCGCAAATTCAGCTTAAATCCGAAGATCTTCGCAGAGCTGATATGAAATATGGCACGGAGGCGCAATACTCATGGGTGCCTGAACTGGAGATGCTGAGCATTGACTGGGCAGACTGCTATATGGCCCTACGCGGCGGCTACAACCTGGATATCTTTCACGATATCCCGGCAGATGTCTTGGCCAAGAATCAGGAAGCGCACGGCGTTGTTTCGGCAGCCCGAACAGCCAAGACCAAGTGGTCATTGACTCGTGTTCCTAACGAAGCCTTTGCCCAACAAGCCGGCTTGGACCTCGAGACAATCACTGACATGTATTTTGACGCCTGTCTGCTTGACTATGAAAAAGATTTCAACAAATGGATCGACTGGGCAGCCAAGCTGGAAGGCACATCAGAGGTCCATCTGACCGGTAAAAAGACAGATCTGCGTATGTCCATCAAAGACCGCCGTTGGAGCGTTCCAAACGCCCGCGGCAATATGCCCGGCTCAGAGACCTTCACCTCACCTTGGGAAAACACGGTCAACGGCCACATCTGGTTCGAAAATCCCGGTGTGCTGGGTGGACGGCTGATGCATGACTTGTATCTTGAATGGAAAGACGGTGAATTGGTCAAGGCAACCGCATCCACCAATGAAGATTATCTGCACCGAATTCTGAATACAGATGCCGGCGCAAGCAAGATCGGCGAGTTCGCCATCGGCCTGAATCCCAACCTGACCAAGTTCACCAATGACATTTTGTGGGATGAGAAAATGTACGGCACGATCCACATCGCAGCCGGACGCGCCTACAAGCATGCTGGCGGCACCAACGATTCCGCTATTCATTGGGATATCATCAAAGACTTGCGCCAAGAAGGCGAATTGAAGCTTGATGGAAAGACCGTGCTCAAAGACGGCAACCTGGTTTTTGATTTTTAAAAAGGAAAAACATGTTATCCACCGATAAACGCTGGAAATTGATGGGCGAGACCATCGTCAATTACTGCCTGGACATGAAACCGGGCGAGAAACTCCTCATCGCCCAGTATGAGCCGGAAACCTGGCCGTTAGCGCTTGGTACCTATGAGGCGGCAATCAAAGTCGGTGGATACCCGCAAATTCAACTCAAATCCGAATATCTCCGGCGCGCAGAAATGAAATACGGCAAAGAAGAGCAGTATTCCTGGGTGCCGGAGATGGAAGTGGAGGGCATGAAGTGGGCAGACTGCTACGCCGCGCTGCGCGGGGGGTACAACCTGGATATTTACCATGACATTCCCGCCGAGGTTCTTTCAAAAAATCAGGCCGCTCAAGGCGTAGCGTCTTCAGCGCGTTGGAAATATACACGCTGGACGCTTTCCCGAGTGCCAAATGAAGCCTTCGCACAGCAAGCCGGACTGGACCTCGAAACCATCACGGATATCTACTTCAATGCCAGTCTGCTAAATTATGAAGAAGAATTAATCAAATGGCGCAAGGTCCAGAAGAAACTAAAC
>CAYPAG010000133.1:0-5349 GCA_964408645.1 uncultured Pelolinea sp.
AAGGATACCGTGATCTACATTTATTTGAATTTACAGAAAGAATGCTACACTAACAATTAGCTTAGGTTTTTATCATTGCCCTCCCCTATCCAAGGTATTTATTGCACTAATATTTGTTATGATTAAAGAAATAAAAAATAATCGCGAAGGTATTTATTCATGAATATTCCTTATGGAAACTCCAATATTAATTTTGATATGAATCACAAAAATGCCTTGGTGTTCACGCCTGGTAGTGAATTCCATCCATCCTGCGATGAATACACTGTATTAAAAAACGCAATAAACGCATATTTGGATAAAAAGAACATTCATATTGATGAAAAAACGTCCATCGCTGTGGGTATTAATGATCAATCCAGACCTATCCCTCACCAACTAATTTTGCCAGCACTCTTGGAATTCCTGATTAATCAAGGCGCAAAACCAGAAAATATCACCTTCTTTATTGCTACTGGCACCCATAAACCAGTAGTGAAAGATCTTTTCCCCTTGATAGTCAGCAAAAACCTGATTGAAAAGTACAAAATTATTAGTCATGACTGCGACGATACCGAAAATCTGAAAAATATTGGTAAAACTACACGAAATACCCCGGTATTTGTGAACAAATCTTTCTATGAAAGCGACTTGAAAATTGTTGTTGGCAATATTGAATCACATCACTTCATGGGTTTTTCGGGTGGGTATAAGACTGCTTCAATTGGATTAACTTCCCGGGCAACGATCACGGGTAATCATGACTTATTGCCTCACCCAAATGCGAAAATGGGTCTTTTCTCAACGAACCCTATGCGTCAGGAAGTGGAAGAAATTGGCCGAATGATTGGATTGGACTTGGCTTTTAATGTAGTCATAAACCACTCAAAAAAGATTCTTGCTGCATTCTTCGGCAAGCCGGAAGAAGTAATACGAGAAGGTATCGATTTCATCAGGCACAATATTCAAATTGACCTCGGTAATGTGCTTCATAAATTTGATCTGGTAATTGCGTCTGCTGGTGGATATCCAAAGGATATCAACTTCTACCAGGCGCAAAAAGCGCTCACCCATGCCTGCCTTTTTGCTAAACCGGGTGGAAAGATCATTCTGGCGGCAGAATGTAGAGATAGTTTTGGTAGTGACAAATTTCATAATTATCTTAAAAACCACAAAATGCCCGTCGATGTCATCCGCGCATTTGAATCGGATAATTTCGAAATTGGACCGCATAAAGCTTATCAATTAGCCAAGCAGACCTTGGATCACGAAATAACTCTGGTCTCCAAGATGGAACAAGAAGATGTGAATACTCTTAAAGTAAATTACGCGCCTGATTTACAATCAGCAGTCAATCTAGCAATCTCGGCTTTGAATGATGAATCCAGAATTGCGGTACTGCCTTATGCAACTCACACCATGCCTATAATCTTGGAGTAAAAATTTGTAAAAAATGGGGAAGAAGACTTTCTTTCAAAATCCTCATCTCGATGGATCTACTAAACTACTGGATGGGAAAAAAGATACCGGATTTTTATTGATCCATGGATTTACAGCGACAACAGTCGAAGTTATGGGTTTGGCGAGTTATTTAAACGAGCGAGGTTATCCCGTTTACGCACCCTTGCTGCCCGGACATGGATCATCGCCTGAAGATCTGAACACCAAAAAATTTTTTGAATGGATAGACTGTGTTGAAAACGCATATAGAAAAATTTCCGTACTGGTTGACCATGTGATCATCGGTGGCGAATCAATGGGTGCAGTTTTATCATTGTATCTGGCTCAACAATATCCGGAAATCAACGCATTATTACTCTACTCCCCTGCGCTAAACGTGCCAAAACTAGGATACGCCCGGTGGCTGCAATACTTCTTGAGTCATATTGACAAAAAGGATCGTCGTGATGGATCCACCTGGCAGGGATATACGGTTTGGCCTCTCAAGGCAGCTGTTGAACTAACAAAACTGCAGGAAGTTGTAAAAAAACGTTTACAAGAAGTAAAAATGCCAACAGCCATTTTTCATGGCCAATTTGATAAGACCATACACCCTCAGGTATCCAACTTCATCTTAGATCAAATCAGGTCTGAAAGCAAGGTGATTTTCCACATGCACCAATCGACTCATGTGATGCTGCTCGGACAAGAGTTTGATCAGATTGCTGAAATGACAATGAGTTTTCTTCAAGCAAATCATATCCTGTAAAATCTTCAAGGGTTATAATTTAAATAGTTGTAAAGACAATAGAAGAACCCGAGGAGAAGTAATGGAAAATTATCCACAAACTAAAGGCAAAACGACCATCGATCCGGGTGTTTTGATCAGCATCGCCAAATTAGCCGCTCTCTCAGTAGAGGGTGTAATCAGGATGTCCCCTGGTCCGCATTCCATTGAAAGCGTTTTTAAGAGCAGCTACAATGATGGGGTAAATATTGATGTTGAAAACAACACTGTTTACGTTGATCTCTATCTGATTATGAAAAGCGGCTGCGATTTGTTCAAAACCAGCGAGAAGGTTCAAAATAAAGTGTCGCGTGCGATAACTGAAATGGTTGGCATGGAGATTGGGCATGTCAATATCCATATTGAAGATGTCGATTTTCTAGGCGAATAGAACCGTAATTAATTCACCACAAAAATGAAATCCCGAACCAAAGCCCGGGCTGTCGCGTTACAAGCGCTCTATGAATATGACCTTTCCGGCCATATGCCTGGTGAGATTCTATCCAACCGCTACAGAGAAGAACCTGTAGAAGAAAAAATTGAAAGTTTTACCAATGCCATCGTTTTTGGCGTATATCCGATCATCAACGACCTCGATGAGATCATCGCGCATTATGCGCCAGAGTGGCCGTTGGATCAAGTTGCGTCAATTGACCGGAACATCATTCGTATCTCTCTATGGGAATTTGCAGTTGAGAAATGCACCCCAATTAAAGTAGCTATCAATGAGGCGGTTGAATTAGCAAAAGCATTTGGCTCAGACAGCGCCCCAAGATTTGTCAACGGGGTTTTAGGAAGTCTGGTTGCCAAGTATGATGAATATAAAATAATACTTGAAAAGTTGAAATCCCAGTGAGGCGGGCAATGAAGAATTTGAGGTATTTACTTTTTCTACTCATCATGGGCACAATAGTCCTATCGTCATGCGCATCAGCTGGAAGTGGTTCAGAAACCAAACAAAAGCTGGATTACGCGGAGACTGTCTTCCAGGCGCGCCTATTTCAACCGCTTGCCGAAGGAGAGACCCTTTATTTTGAACTGGTGGATGAAATCACCGGGATTGCTCTCAATCCAACGCGGTATAAGATGGAAGCCATCGGCAGCGCTGAATTTACTGTCAGAATGCCTCTGCCTGTGGGTTCTCTGGTGCGCTACCGCTACGTCCGTGACAGCGCTCAAAATGTGATTGAAAAGGATGCAAAAGGCGAAAAGGTCCTTTACCGATTGTATAAGGTGACTGGTCCTGGTCAAGTGAACGACTTGGTTGCCAGCTGGGATGAACAGAAATATATTGCAGAGACGGGCGAAATCAGCGGATTTATTTATGATGTAGATACAGAAGCCCCGCTCGGCGAGATTCTTGTGGCTGTCAATGGCCAACAGACATACACCAGTTTCAATGGTTTTTTTATATTTGAGAACGTACCCACTGGTGAATTTCCTATAGTTGCGGTTCACCCGGATGGATTATATGAGGTGTTTCAGCAGAATGCGGTTGTCGCCGGAAATTCGGTTACTCCCGCAACATTTGGAATGAAGAGAAGCAAGCAGGTTAAGGTTACCTTCGAGGTCCACATTCCTGAAGATACCCATCCAAACGCAGTTATCCGAATGTTGGGCAATCTACATCGGCTGGGAAGTTCTTTTTCTGAGTTAGCGGATGGCACCAGCATCGTACCAAGTATTACACCTGTTTTGGAACATGTAAAAGACGATTTATATTCGGTTTCTTTGGAACTGCCAGCAGGACTTGATTTAAGATACAAATATTCAATAGGTGATGGGTTTGTTAACGCAGAACACGCAGCGGATTCGACTTTCAAGGTGCGTCAGTTGATTGTTCCTGGCCGTGATACCGTCATCAGGGATCAAATTGAATCATGGTATTCCAGTGGATCAGCCCCGGTCCAGTTCCGGGTGGCCGTACCGCCGAATACACCAACATCTGACAGCATATCCATTCAGTTTAATCCTTACGCATGGATGCAACCGATACCCATGTGGAAAAATGGGGAAAATGAATGGACTTACACCTTATATGGTCCTTTTGATTACCTTGACCAATCACAATACAGATTTTGTCGCAATGAGGCATGTGGAATCTCGGATGATGCAATCACGCGCGGTGTCAATGGTTTGGGATATTTATTGGATCTAACCAACGGTACACCACTAACCATTAATTATCAAATCGCTCAATGGCATGGTCTAGAAGATGTCAAATACAATGTGGATACCTCGGCTACTGCTGATAACTTGCTGATAAAAGGATTTCAAATGAAAACGCCTTATGATCCCAAATGGGCGCCGCATTTGGACAAAGGAATGATCGAAGCAGCTGTCAATGGTGGCAATTGGATCTTCTTTAATCCCACCTGGACATTCGAATCAGATGGTAGCGCGCGGTTGAACCCTGGGCTCGATCCAATGTCCACGGATATACGCAGCTTCTTGCGGTTAACCAATGACGCTGGATTAAATTTCGCTCTCTACCCTCAATTGAACGCTGAAGTCAGCTCAGATCGTTATTGGAATAGCACAGAACTTACCTACAACTGGTGGCAGCGCTGGTTTACCAACTATCAGCGATTTGTCCTGAATTATGCTGATTTTGCTTCCCAACATGGCATCAACACGATCATAATTGGTGGAAAATCGGTCAGTCCAGCTTTCCCCAATGGTAAATTGCCCAATGGCTCTTTCTCAAATACGCCTTACAATTTTTCCGAACAATGGGATGGATTAATTTCCGAGATTCGTTCCCGTTATTCCGGGCAAGTTGGATTCGCTATTCCCTACTCCGATAATTTGGATCTGTTGCCAGAATTTATCTCAAAGGTGGATTTTTTGTATGTGGAAATGAGCAGCGCGTTGACTGATTCCACCACTCCACAAGTTCGCGATTTGCTATCTCGGGTTGCATCCATATTAGATAACGAAGTATATAAACTATACGCAATTTATCAAAAACCTGTGATATTAAGTATCGATTACTCTGCTTTAGACGGATCTGCTTCTGACTGTTTAAATCTCAATGCTTCTTGTGATGCGATGATTAAAAATAATGCATCTGAATCGTTGGCTGTGGATGCGTTAGAACAAGCGGATGTTTATTATGCGTTTTTACAGGAAACATCTGTCAG
>CAYPAG010000134.1:0-5345 GCA_964408645.1 uncultured Pelolinea sp.
CGTTTAATTGAAACCGACACCTCAATTTAGTTTTGTCGAAATCTGTCCTAATTGAGATCCAACAGGTGATCGATTGCTCACTTTTTGATTTGTGAAAAAAAACACAATTGAATTAATCTTTATTTAAAAGTTCGGAAAAACACCCCAATCGTTTATTTTTTCTACAAGATTCCAAGCCCCATCTCGGTGATCTCACGTTTGACTTCATCATACATTCCCTGCCACTCTGGAATCGGCTGGATCGTTTCCACATCATACGTCTGATCAAATCGCACGCCGGGATTGCCACCGGGCATATCAAATATATGAGCATATTTCTCATAAATGTGTGCGATGAGATCGTTTGACTGTGCAAGTGTCAACCCCTGCCGCGCAACCGCGTGGCCGACCTCGCCCATCCAACGCGCTTCCAGGCCGGTGCCATTAGGCAGCGCGCCATCCGCCGAACCCACCCCTTCCAAATGGCATCCGCTGACCGTCGCGGCGATGGCATTCGCGGCGACCTCGTAGAGTAGCTCACGGGTCAGCGCGCCGCTTTTGGGATAAATATCCGCCACGATAATGCAAGGCGCGTTGCGCGCGAAAGCCTGCGCGACAGCTGATTGCACCCACATAACCGGGATGGTACTGGTGGCGATATGACGGATGTGGATCGGGTGAAGCAGATGGTAATCGGCCTTGCACACCAGGTTGGCCAGCAGCAGCGAAGCAATCTGCACTACAGCCGCGCCAGGCGCATCGCCCCCCAAGCCGCCGACCATCACTGTAGCCAAAGAAGCGTTGCGCATGCCATAATCAATTGAATTCTGGACGCGCGCCATGTTCACCTGGTCTATGATCAACTCATTGAACATTGCCGTCAAATGCGCGTCGCCCGGACGCAGATAATCAGACCGGCTGACCGCCAGGTCGCCGACTTCGGTCACCGCGGTTTGCGCCGCCAAAAGTCCCATCCCGGGCCGTCCAACCTCATCCAATCCACGGCGAAGCAGTGAGAGTTCCCGCCTGGTGGCGTGGATCTCCCAAAGATTGCCGGTAAATTCCTGTCCAAGCTTAACCTCAACCAAAGATCCGCAGGTTGCCAAGTCCACAATCGGTTCCTGCATCCAACTCTTCACACACGGGAGGAATATCTCTTCGGGTGTCGGCGCGCCAGGGTTGCCCGCCCAGATGATGGGCGGGCGGCTATCACCAACCTCGCGCGCGTACAGCCAGCGCGCATCTTCTCCAGTGCCCATACGCAATCGTTGCGGCATACGCGTCATGGCCTGAATGATTTCTTCTTCGGAAAAATGGATCACCCGGCCGGTGGAGATGCAGAAAACACCCGAAAGCGCTGCCAATTCAAGCCCCGCCTGGAACAAACGGTCCAGCATGGCGTCATTCTCAGGGACTGCCGTCCGTTTGTCCCATTCCAATTCAAAATCACCCACCAGACGGCGCACTGGCAGAACGACGTGTTCAAGATCCCAAACCGATTTGTCCTCCTCCCTGCCGGTCATCGATCGTTTCCAAATGTCAGAGTATGAATGGATCATGAATGCTGGTTCCAATAATAAGCGAATATGCTTTACAATACCACGCGTACCATATTTTATACACATTGGAGTTTTCGTGCATCCCGATATTGAACTTAAGAACTTTAAATTGGTTGTTTCCGACCTGGACGGCACCATCAAAGACTCAGAACAGCCGATCCACCCCTATACACTTGAAACCTTCTCAAAACTGGATGAATTTGGCATCCACTTTACCCTGGCATCAGGCCGCAGTCTCGCAAGTCTGAAGGGCTATGCCGAGGAACTAAATATCAGGATCCCGATGGTGCTCGCCAATGGCTGCGTCGTCCAATCCCTGAACGGAGAAATTCATCATCATGAATACATGCCGACTGAAGTGACCAGATTGTTGTTTGAGATCACCGACCGGGAGAACAGCGATATGGTGGTGTTTGCCGATGAGCAGCTTTATTTCAAAAAAATGACACCCAATATCGACCGTATTTTTGGCCGCATTCGTGATGATGTCACAGAAATTGGTTCATGGGAAATGATGGGCGATCATATTCACTCTGTAAACAAATTCATGATCATTGATTGGGAAAACCTCGATCGGTTGGACCACTTGGAAGCGATTTTCGCCAATGAACTGGATGGCAAAGCGGAATACCTGAGAACGAACATCCATCACCTGGAGATCATGCCCAAAGGTGTTTCAAAAGCTTCCGGATTGGAAGTCCTGACCAAAATGCTGGGTATTACCATGCAGGAGATCCTGGCTTTTGGCGATTTCGATAATGACGCTGACATGCTGAAAGCGGTCGGATTTGGCGTGGCGGTGGCTAATGCCACAGATAATGTCAAACAGAACGCCAACCTGGTGATCGGCCCCTGCTCCGAGAACGGGCCGGCAGTTTTCCTGAATGAGTTGATCCAAAAAGCATTGTAGCGAGTTTTCGGCGCGGATTTTTTCCTGAAAATCTGATACGATAAGGTGGCATAGAAAAATGGAAACTGCCAGCCGTTCAAAAGAACGCAGATATTTCCGTTTTGACAACGCCGCGCACATCTACCCAGCCATTAAAAGCCGAAAACAGCCCGGCGTGTTTCGTGTGTCAGCCACCTTGTCCGAACAAGTGGATCCCAAAACCCTTCAGGCATCAGTCGATGCGACATTAAAGCGGATTCCCGGTTTCGCCGTCAAGCTGCGCAAGGGGCTTTTCTGGAATTACTTCGTTCATTCTTCCGACACCCTTCACATCCAACCGGATGTTATCAATCCCTGTACAGAGATCACTCGCCGGGAGAATGACGGATTCCTTCTTCGCGTGCGTTATCACCGCTGTGAAATCGCTTTGGAAATCTTCCACGCCCTGGCGGATGGCACCGGCGCGATGGTGTTCCTTAAAACCCTGGTGGCCGATTATCTTAAACGCAAAGGCATCGAGATTCCCGCTGAAAATGGGATTCTCGATTGCGATGAGACAGCCAGACCAGAGGAAGTGGCTGATAGTTTTCGCCCATTTGCCGGCGGCGCTCATGTTTTAAGAAGGGAGGAACCGCGCGCTTACCAGATCACCGGAACTGAGATTCCCCCGCAGGATATCATTATTACCCGCGGCACCATCCAAACAAGTGAACTCAGCCAGGCAGCCAAGTCTCTCAACGCGTCAATTACGGAATACCTGACTGCAGTCCTGATGTATACGCTCAACTGCCGTCAGCTGCAAGAGGCCCCTTACCACATGCAGCCGGTGCGGATCCAGGTGCCGGTGAACCTGCGTACGTTTTTTGAAACCCAAACCCTTCGCAATTTTTCGTCTTTTATCAATGTCGGGCTGGAACCTCGCTTAGGCAATTACACCTTTGAGGAAGTGATCACCTTGGTTCATCATTTTCTGCGTTATGAGGTTAATGAAAAATTTTTGCGCTCAAGGGTGGCGGCGAATTTACGGACTGAGGGGACTTTTTTTCTCAGGATTGTCCCGCTCGTCATTAAAACACCCATGATCGGGTTGGGCTATAAGCGCGCCGGGCCAAGAACGTTTACCAGTATCATTTCAAACCTGGGCAATGTGGAAGTGCCGGATGCGATGTCCAATCATATCGACCGTTTCGACTTCATCTTGGGCGCTTCTTACGACACCAAAGTGAAATGCGCGGTGGCTGGATTCAAAGGCGACCTGGTCATCACTTTCACCCGTTCGATCGAGGAAGCATCGGTTGAGCGCGCGTTTTTCACATTTTTGGTTGAACAAGGGATTCCAGTGGAAATTGAAAGCAACCAGGAGTAAGGCATGCCATACTGTGTTAATTGCGGCGTAAAACTAAAGAACGATCCAAAAGCCTGCCCGCTTTGCGGAACCGCTGTGATCATCCCCAATCAGCCAACACAGCCATCTGATTGCGGAGGTTTTCCCACACGCAGGGAAAATGCAGAAAGAGAATTTGACCGGGATCTGTGGATCAAGCTGATCACAGTGGTCACTGCTGCACCAGCATTGTTGACGGTCGCCATCGATTATCTGGTTGGCAACGGCATTGACTGGTCGTTGTATATTCTTTACGCGCTGGCGCTGGTATGGGTATGGTGCGTCAGCCCGTTTCTTTTCAAGCGCAACCGATTCACCTTGTGGCTGGTGATCGACACCCTGTCCTTGATCCTCTTTATGTTCATGGTTGAAAGAACCTCCAAGACAGGCAATTGGGCGCTGCCATTAGCCACCCCCATCGCGCTGGCTGTATCCGCGATTGTTTTTACGCTGGCCAATACCTTCCGCAGGAAAATTGTCCGGCAGCTTCAGAAACCCGCGCTTCTTTTTCTCCTGCTCGCGATGCTCAGCCTGACTATAGAATTGACAGTCGACTTATTCCGTGCGGGTATCTACCGACCCGGGTGGTCAATCCTGGTCGCGATTCCGCTGATCGCTTTTGCCGTGATCCTGTTGATCCTGCAGCGCCGCCAGTGGATTGTTGAAGAAATCAGACATTGGTTCAGGATATAACGGAAGCGATAAACCAAGTCATTAATCCCATGTGATACAATACAGCCCGAGCTGACGCCGGCCATTACAATCCAGCGCAGCCCCAAGGATCAAAGCGCCTCCGTTTATGGTTTTCCCGATCAGCGGATACCGCCCAATCTAGTTGAAGAGCTTTTAAGATTGTTTTTCATTTCCTTGGTTTTTGGCTAATTCAGCCAAACCTGACTGGTATTTTTAATTCTACGAATTGAAAGGAGAATATTTTGGCAGAGGTACATTTAAAACCCAACGAATCCCAGCAGCAGCTGCTCAGCCGCTTTCGCAAGAAAGTGATCCGCAGCAAAATATTGAGTGAAGTCCGCAAACGCCGCTGGTTTATCTCCAAAAATGAACAGCGCCGGATCGACGTGAAGAAAGCTGCCCGCCGGTATCAGCAAAAAATGCGCCGGAATAACCAGTATTAATATTGCGCCGCAAGGCGCTTATTTTTTTAAGAAATCGCGAGCTGCCTGGCTGCCCGACTGGAACAGGCGCTGATACTCTTCACCACCGCGCTGCACATCAAATTGAACCGATGACACACCGCAATCATTGATCATCACCGTGCGCTGCTGATCCACCAAATTTTCGCCGATGTTGGACAGTTGATGGGAATCATAAATACTCTGAATGGTCAAACTCAGGAACTGCCAGATGTTCTCAGGATATTCAGGTTCCACACGGCACTCGAGATCATCCGGCATCAGAAAAAGCCCTAACGTTTCCCAGTTGATCCCGCCGCGGAAATTGCGCTTGCTATACGCATAATTTTCCTGATCGAACACATGGATCGGATAATTGTTATAAAGTCCGCCATCCACAA
>CAYPAG010000135.1:0-5264 GCA_964408645.1 uncultured Pelolinea sp.
GCGTCTTCGTCCCGCTGACCGCGCCATCGCTGGTTTCGGTCTGGTATTTCACCTGGCCAGCGCCATTGGACACGATGCTGACATCCACAGCAAACGTGTGAGGGCAGGCAGCCGGGCTGATGTTCTTGAGATTGGTATACACGCTGGTCACCGCAAATTTCACCGTTGCCACCTTAATGCGCACATAAACCTGGAAAAATCCCTCGCCTTCCGGCGATTGCAGCTCCCAGTATCCGGTGTAAGTGCCCTGTGTGCCAGGCGCTTTGAGCGGCACATCGATCTTGACCTGCGTGCCCGGCGCGACATTCAGCGGCACACTCACCTCTTTCGGCCCGCCCATCTGTTCGCCGGTCTTGAACACCAGTTTGTAATTGGTGTTCCAGGTGCAGGTGCCTTCATTCTCAAAGGTCCAGCTTTTGGTGAAGCTTTCCCCGGGCGCGAATTCGGTATCATCCGGGATGGTCTCGGTCAGGAAATAGGCGTCGTTGCAGGGATTGACTGCCGAGGTCGGCTGCGGACCGGCCGGCTGGGTGAATTGCGGTGGTACAACCGGCTGCGTGGGAGAAACAGTCGCTGCCGGCTGACCGGCGGGCGGTTGGGTGGCCTGCGGCTGAACACTCATGGCCTGGATCGTCTGGGCCACCGATGTCGCCAGAATGTCAATTTCATCGGGCTGGCTCTCGCCCGCGAGCAGCGGAAAATTGCAGCCGGTCATGACTACGGCAGCGATCAATAAGACGGGGAAGATTCTTCTCATATTCGTTTCCTTATTTGTAAAAACCTGCTTAAATCAAAAGTCGTTTCCAAGTATAACGAATTGCCGTCAAGTTAAGTTCCAAAGGCCGGCAATACTGCCGGCCTGATTTTGGATTTGAAAGTGGCTGGATTATTCGACGACGATCTTGACCCAGATGCCATTGGAGCCAAATTTTTGCCCCTTGTGGGTCTGGAACCACCAAACTCCCGTGTACGTACCCTTCTTTGAGGGGGCTTCAAGATTCACCGAAAGGGTGATCTTTTCGCCTGGATCTACTTCCTCATTAAACTGCACCGTATCCGGTCCGCCCATGTGGTCGCCGCTCTTGAACACCAAGTCATAATCCTTGTTCCAGTCGCAGGTGCCATCATTGCGGATTGTCCAGGTTTTGGTGAAATCCTCACCCGGGCTCATCTTGGTGCCATCCGGAATGGTCTCGCTGATGAATGTCGCGAACAGGCAGGGATCCGGTTCTTCAGTCGGCACAACGGTCGCGGTCGGCAAAGGCATGGCTGTTGGAACCACAGGCGCCAGTGTCGCGGCGGGGATGGGCAGCGTGGGCTGCTGGACCTCTTTTTCCATCGCTTCCACAGTTTGGGCGACGGAGGTGGCCAAAGCGTCATCAGAGCCGCCTGCGAACGGGAAATTGCAGGATGAAACCGCAAGTACCAGAAGCGCAGCCACCAAAATTGTCATTTTCTTCATTTTGAACCTCCATTCAATATGAACCAGATTATTGATATTGCTATCATATTAATCATGTTGCAATTTTTATACCAAATATGGTTTAGACATCTTCTTGTTTACGGATTCACGCCGAACGGAGTGATCGTCCTGTTATTATTTCCTTCATTGCTCTCGTTTACAGTATTTGCAGTATCCGTATAAACAATCGTGGTTTTATTGATTGGATACCAACTGGCAAAAACAAAATTACATTCAAGCCATTTGCTTTCTCCGGCTCCAAGACCTGCCACATTCCATGTGCAGGAAGGATTGGCAAATGAATCCAATCCATACCACTTGACAGTGAATGCGCCGGCATCCGCTCCGCCAATGTTCTTCACGCGGACTTTAACATTTGTGTTAGCCCCCTGGGTCGGAATTTCTGGGGTGATGGTTAAATTCGCTGTTGCCAGATCAGGTTTTGGCGGAGGTCCGGGGATCACTGCCTTGATCTGCACCCAAAGGTTATTGACAAAAAAATCACCTTCATCATCACGCACTTTCCAGAAACCTTTATACGTGCCGGCTGAGTTTGGCGCTTTGAGATCAACAGAAATGTCGATCAACTCTCCCGGATCAACGGACTGGGTCAAATTCAAAGTGGAGGGTCCGCCCATCTTGTCGCCTTCCGAGAATACCAGTTGGTAATTGCTGTTCCAGGTGCATGTGCCCACGTTCTTTAACCGCCAGCTTTTGACGAAATTTTCCGCGGTTTCAAATTCGGTATTATCCGGGACAGTTTCGCTGATAAACGCAGCCTTATTGCAGGGTTCAGGTGTTTGGGTCGGCGGGGACTGTTGGGTATTAGTGGGCGCAACAGTGATCGTCGGCAAGGGCTGCTCGCTCTGCTGACCTTGCTGTTGCTGTTGGGTCTGATTTGCAGTCACTGTTTGTGCAACCGCAGTTTGAAGTCTCTCGTTATCCGAAAGCCCTCCTCCAGAAGAAATCGTGCACGCCAGAACGATCAGACTTAAGATGATCCAGGCGGAAAAAACTTTGGTTCTCAGCTTCATCTTGCACCTCTTCGATTATTTGAAGGCTGTATATTTAACGATTATATACGAATTAGCCCCTATTTTATAAAGGTATAATGTCAACGTTTTATATAAATTTTCGGTGCTGAACACAGTTGAAAATCACAACCATCATCCCTACTTATAACGAAGCAGAGAACATTCCGCGCTTGCTGGAAATCCTTTTTGGCCTACCGCTGGATGATTTCAATGTTCTGGTGATTGATGACAACAGCCGCGACGGCACCGGACAAATCGTTGATGAATTGGTGAATAAATATCCAGGCAGGTTGAGCGTTATCCACCGGCCGGGCAAGCTGGGGTTGGGCAGCGCCTACATCACCGGTTTTCAACATTTATTGAAAGGCGATTCCCAGGCGATCGGTCAAATGGACGCCGATTTTTCACACGAACCCGCCAAGGTGCTTGAGCTGGTCAACGCGTTGGAGGACTGCGATGTCGCGATCGGTTCACGCTACGTACCGGGCGGCTCGGTCGATAAAGACTGGCCCTACTGGCGCAAATGGCTCTCCGGTTTTGGCAATCTGTACGCGCGCACCATCCTTTCCCTGCCCATCCGCGATACCACGGGCGGCTTCCGCCTCTTCCGGCGCGAAGCGCTGGCCGCCATGCCGCTGGAACGCATTAAATCCAATGGGTACGTTTTCCAGGTGGAGACGGCCTACGTCGCACACCGCTTGGGCTGCAATTTCAAAGAAATTCCAATTTACTTTGCCGAACGCCGTTTCGGGAAGTCAAAGATGTCCTTCCGCATCCAAATGGAAGCCGCGCTGCGTGTGTGGGCGCTGCCCACAGCTTACCGCGACTTGAAACCTTTTTAACACTTCACTGTTTAATAATTTATGCCGCTAAAAAATCACCTGTTCATTGCCCTGGGATTCATTTCCCTCGCCCTGGCTGTTGTGGGCGTCTTCATCCCGCTGCTGCCCACCACACCATTCCTGCTCCTCTCCGCGGGGCTTTTTTTCCGCGGCTCTCATAAACTCTACCAGTGGCTAACCACTCACAAGATTTTTGGTGAGTACATCCGCAACTTTCGCGAACACAAAGCCATCCCTTTAACCACAAAAGTATTTGCCGTAGTTACGCTTTGGGTGGTCATGCTCATCACGGCTGTATGGTTTCTGGAAAGTTGGTTATGGCGCGGCTTATTGGCCGTAATTGGGGTTGGCGTCACCATTCATATCCTTCATTACAAAACATTTAAAAAGGAAAGCGGAAGGTCAAGCTTTAGATCGGAATTCCTGAAAATAGCTGGTCAGGATGTCCCATTCCTCAATCGTCAGAGTTTGCGCCCTGCGATTGGGATTGATTCCGGCTTGAGCCAGCAATTCCCCCGCTTGTTCGTGATTGATACCCGGCGCGCCAGCTAACGCGTTGTGCAGCATCTTGCGCTTTTGCGCGAATCCGGCTTTGGTGAGCAGGAAAAAATCATCGATTTGCTGCGCGGAGACGCATGGTTGGGGAAAAAGATCAATGACCAATGTGGCGGAGTCCACCTGCGGCACAGGATAAAAAGCGCCTTTGGGAATGATGAACGCGATGCGTGGTTCGCCATAGACTTGCACGCCCAACGCCAACAAGCTCAGTTTTCCCGGTTTCGCGCAGATGCGCTGAGCAACCTCCTTCTGAACAGTCAACACGACCATTGAAGGACGCACATTCGCTTCCATCAATCTTCGGATCAAGTTGGAAGTCAGATAATACGGAATATTCGCCACCACCTTATACCCATCGGTGGTCACCAGGCTTGCGATATCCATCTCCATAAAGTCGCCTTGCACCAAGTGGACATTATCAAACGGTTTGACCACTTTTTTTAACGCGGGAAAGAGGTGTTGGTCAATCTCCACCGCAGCCACGTTGCCCGCGGAATTTGCCAGATGGCGGGTGAGCGAACCCAGCCCGGCGCCGATCTCGAGCACGGTATCCGTGCGGTTCACATCCGCCGCCTGAACGATCCTTTCAAGATAAAGTTCGTCCACCAGGAAATTCTGGCCAAGGCCCTTTTGTGGTTTCAAACCGTAATCCCTGAGCATGGACTGCACCGGCAGCGGCTCAAGCATCATGGCAAATCTCCGCTGAAATTATCCGGCACTGGCGCCAGGAAATAGACCGTTTCGGTGCGGCTCCACGGAACATAATCTTCGGTCGGGATAAAGACATCGATCCAGGGTTCACCCGAGCAGCCCGGACAGACATCCAGCACTGTCCCCACCCCATATCCGGGAACATAAATGCTGGTGCCTTTCAGGATCGAATACCACTCAGGGGATACCGCGATCACGCCATAATACGGCCAAATGCCGCTGGCTGTCGGGTTGCCGGTGTCGCGGTAAGAAGTGATGCGGACCGACTTGGTGAGCCAATAGTTCAGCCCCTCCGGAGAGGTCTGCACCACCACCTGCGTGCCGTAGGCAGTCTTTTGCGAAATGGGTTGTTTTGAGATCCACTCGCCCAGAATCTCCCGCGATGCCTCTTCTCCATTCTCAAAACGCACACGCACACTGGAGGTGATCACGCCATTTTGCCCGGATTGCAGCACCTTCGATTCACCAATCGCCATCTCAGGGTCTGGGACGCGTTCGGAGGTATAAGGAATCACCTCAGTTTCCATGATCGTCTCCTCGCTCACCCGCACGATTTCGATTCGGCGGTCCGAAGGAAGAGCTTCATCCTCAGCAGGGCGGGCAAAGTCCAGCCCCTGCAGGTCAATGCCCGCGTCAATCAGGGCGCCTTCTACCGTT
>CAYPAG010000136.1:0-5211 GCA_964408645.1 uncultured Pelolinea sp.
ACCAGCGGCCTATTGTGACCAAAGGCCAGCGAATCCACAAGGGTGATGTGATCGCAGATTCCTCATCAACAGTAAATGGTGAGCTGGCTATCGGTCAAAATGCCACCATTGCTTTCCTGTCATGGGAAGGCGGGAATTTTGAAGACGCGATCTTAATCTCTGAACGCATGGTTCAGGACGATCAGTTCACTTCTGTTCATATTGAAAAATATGAACTGGAAGCCCGTGACACCAAGTTAGGCCCTGAAGAGATCACGCGCGATATTCCCAATGTCGGCGAAGAAGCGATCAAGGACCTGGATGAAGAAGGAATCGTCCGTATCGGCGCCGAAGTGAATCCCAACGATATTTTAGTTGGCAAGATCACGCCCAAAGGCGAAAAAGAACTTACTCCGGAAGAACGTTTACTGCGCGCCATTTTCGGCGAAAAATCTCGCGATGTGAAAGACACTTCATTGCGAATGCCGCATGGCGACCGTGGAAAAGTTGTTGATGTCAAAGTATTCACCCGTGAGGATAATAGCGACTTATCAGCCGGTGTGGAAAAAATGGTCCGGGTTTCAGTCGCGCAACTGAGAAAATTAACCGAAGGTGACAAAATGGCGGGACGCCATGGCAATAAGGGCGTCGTCTCCCGTGTTGTACCGGTTGAAGATATGCCCATGCTTGCGGATGGAACACCCGTTGACATTATCCTCAATCCGTTAGGCGTTCCCGGGCGCATGAATATTGGACAAATGCTTGAAACGCATCTTGGTTGGGCAGCTTCCCGGCTCGGTTTTCGTGCGATTACACCTGTCTTTGACGGTGCCACGGAAACTGAAATCGAAGCAGAATTAGCCCGTGCCTGGTTGATTGACCATGCCTGGGAAGAAGTTGGAAAAACTGCCTGGGGTTGGATCAAGTCTCAGGCGTATGATCCTGAAACCATCAAGGATGACGATGAAGTGCGGCTTCTTTACATGGAAAACTGGCTCGCCGAAAAAGGTTACGATGTGCTGCGCTTCAATTCGGACCGCACTTATTCACGAAGGGTTGCATTAGCTGAATGGCTGCGAGAGAAGGGATTTGACCCTGACGGCATGCTGGCGTTTGACAGCCAGGGGAACCGTAAAGCGAACTCTGATGCGCGCGATTTGAATTCTATCAATGCGTGTCTAAGGATCTGGTTGGAAATGCATGGGAAAAATATGTCCAACGTCCCGGATGAAAAAGTCCGCGGCAAAGCGGAAGATTTCATGAAGGAAACCATCATCCCCATGCCGATTGTGGGCAAGCAGTTCATTCGTGATGGCAAGACAGGGAAACCTTTTGACCAACCTGTTGCTGTCGGCATCATGACCATGCTCAAACTTCACCACCTGGTTGAAGACAAAGTACACGCGCGTTCAACTGGTCCATACAGCTTGGTTACACAGCAACCGCTGGGTGGTAAAGCTCAATTTGGCGGCCAGCGTTTTGGTGAAATGGAAGTTTGGGCGCTCGAAGCATACGGCGCAGCATACACGCTGCAGGAGATGCTGACGGTCAAGTCGGATGACGTGCAAGGACGTGTTTCCTCATATGAAGCAATCGTCAAAGGTGAATCGATTGAGGAACCAAGTCTGCCCGCATCATTCCGAGTTCTAGTAAAAGAGCTTCAAAGTCTTGGGCTCGCGGTTGAGGCCGAGATGGACACTGGAGATGTGATCAAGTTTGGCAAGGATGAATCAAAGGCAAAACCGCCAAAACTTGAAACCGGTTTACTGGGATTGGGCAAAAACATCGAGAATCTCTTTGAATAGCGTTGACGATGAAAATTGAGTGTGATATACTCAGCCCTCGTGTTTTGTTACTGAAGAAATTATTTTTGGAGGCTAAGAAGTGCCAACGATCAATCAGTTGATTAGAAAAGGACGAACAAGCAAGCGCACCAAAAGCAAAGCGCCTGCTTTGCTCTATACATTTAACACCAATAAACAGCGTCGTGTTAAGCAGCCCAAAGGCGCGCCGCAGAAACGCGGTGTTTGCACAGTGGTAAGGACGATGACACCCAAGAAGCCGAACTCAGCGCTTCGCAAAATCGCCCGTGTTCGCTTGACCAACCTGATCGAAGTAACCGCCTACATTCCTGGTGAAGGCCATCAGCTGCAGGAGCACTCTGTTGTGATGGTTCGCGGCGGCCGTGTGAAGGACCTTCCCGGTGTGCGTTATCACATCGTACGCGGGACTCTTGACTCAACCGGCGTGGCAGATCGTGCCTCCAGCCGTTCGAAATATGGTTCAAAGAAACCAAAATAAATAGTGATTCGGAGTATTAATGCGTAGGACGAAACCAGAAAAAAGAGAAGTGCTGCCTGACATTCGGTTCAGCAATACCAACCTGCAGGTGCTTATTAACCATGTGCTCAAACAGGGAAAGAAAAGCACCGCAACCCGTGTCGTTTATGACGCGATGGATATCATCGAAGACAAGCTGAAGAAAAATCCAGTTGAGGTTTTTGAAGCCGCTCTCAGGAATGTCGGCCCGGTTATGGAAGTGCGACCTCGTCGCGTCGGCGGCGCCACTTATCAGGTTCCCATGGAAGTGGACGCGAGCCGCAAGCTGGCATTGTCCATCCGTTGGATTATGGCAGCGAGCAGAGCGCGAGGCGGCAGGTCCTTTGCGGAAAAATTGGCAGCTGAATTAATGGAAGCAGCAGAGAATCAGGGCGCTGCGATTAGGAAAAAAGAAGAAACTCACAAGATGGCTGAGGCCAATAGAGCATTCTCCCACTTCCGGTTTTAGATCGTACTTTTACAGGTAATAATCATAAGGCATCGATATGGCGGATAACTATCCCATTGAAAAACTGCGGAACATCGGAATCATCGCACATATCGATGCCGGTAAAACCACAACAACTGAACGTGTTCTTTTTTACACAGGAAAAACCTATAAATTGGGTTCTGTGGATGATGGCACAACTGTAACTGACTTTATGGAACAAGAGCGGGAACGGGGGATTACGATTGCTTCCGCTGCAATTACCACTGCCTGGAAAAATTACCAAATCAATCTTATTGATACCCCAGGACACATCGACTTTACTGCTGAAGTTCAGCGGTCATTGCGTGTGCTAGATGGCGGTATTGTTGTTTTCGATGGTGTTCAAGGTGTAGAGCCGCAAAGTGAAACTGTTTGGCGGCAGGCAGACCGCTATCACGTCCCCCGAATTTGCTTTGTCAACAAGCTTGATCGTGTCGGCGCTTCCTATTCTTATTCCATTAAAACCATCAGAGAAAAGTTGGGCGCAAAGCCGCTGCAGATGCAGCTCCCGATCGGAGAAGAATCTGCATTCAAAGGCGTTGTCGATCTGTTGACACAAACCGCGATCATTTGGGAAGATGAATCTGGCTCTGACTCTGTGGTCACCCAAGTTCCTGATGATCTGAAAGAAAAGGTCGCGCAAAAACGGGCAGAATTGGTCGAAAAGATCGCCGAACTTGATGATGATCTGATCGTTAAGTTTTTGGAAGACCAGGAAATTTCTATTGATGAGCTTAAACAAGCCTTGAGAAAAGCGGTGCTGGAGAACAAAGCAGCGCCGGTTTTCTGCGGATCATCCCTGCGCAACAAGGGTGTGCAGCCTTTGCTTGATGCGGTCATTGATTATCTACCTTCTCCGCTGGATGTTCCGGCTGTTAGGGGAATTGACCCCAAAACCGAGAAGGAATTGGTTCACGAAACTTCCAATGATGAGCCTCTGTGCGCGCTTATGTTCAAAATTGTTTCTGATCCCTATGCGGGGCGAATGGCTTACTTCCGCGTTTATTCCGGCAAGGTAGTCCAAGGCGCGATGGCGCTCAATCCCACCAGTGGAAAGAAAGAACGTATAGGACGCCTATTACGCGTTTACGCCGATCATCGTGAAGATGTCCAGGAAATTGGCGCTGGTGATATCGGCGCGATTTTAGGTATGCGGGAGGCAACCACTGGCGATACCATCTGCAATCCTTCCCATCCAATCGTTCTGGAGCGCATCAAATTTCCCGAGCCGGTCATTTCAGTGGCGATTGAACCAAAAACAACCTCTGATCAGGATAAACTGGCAAGAGCATTAAAAAGTCTATCTGAAGAAGATCCAACCTTTAAGGTTAAGGTAGACGAGAATACGGGCCAGACGCTGATTTCCGGCATGGGCGAACTTCATTTGGAAATCCTTGTTGACCGCATGCTGCGTGAATTCAATGTGCAGGCCAATGTGGGAAGGCCGCTTGTTTCATATCGGGAAACTATTACGAAAACCCTTCCGAAGGTTGAATATAAGTATGTCAAGCAGTCTGGTGGCCATGGACAATATGGGCACGTGGTTTTCACGATGGAACCCATTGGGCGTGGCACCGGAATTCAGTACGAGAATAAGATCGTCGGTGGTTCAGTGCCGCGTGAATATTTCCGTGCAGTAGAAAATGGCGTTATGGAGGCGGCAGATTCGGGTGTTGTTGCTGGATTTCCCGTCACGGACGTGAAAGTTACTTTTTTTGATGGTTCATTCCACGAAGTGGATTCAAGTGAAATGGCATTCAAAATGGCAGCGATCTTCGCTTTTCGCGAAGGCATCCAAAAAGGGAATCCAACCCTGTTGGAGCCCATCATGAAAGTGGAAGTGTTGATACCTGATGAATATTTAGGTGATGTGCTGGCCCAGTTGAATGCGCGGCACGCGGAAATTGTTGGAATGGAACCAAAGCCGGGCAAAGCTCAGGCAGTCAATGCCAATATTCCGTTGGCAGGCATGTTCGGTTATGCGACCGACCTCAGGTCCGCGTCCCAGGGAAGAGGAGTGTTTACAATGGAGTTTTCACATTATGCTCCCGCTTCCAGGGAAGTTATTGAAAAGTACTTATAATAAGGCACAGCAATTTTAGGAGATATAGATCAAATGGCAAAAGAGGTTTTTGAACGAAACAAAACGCACATGAACGTGGGCACCATGGGCCATATTGACCACGGCAAGACCACGCTCACAGCGGCAATCACCAAATTCAACGCCCTGCGGGGCGGCGCCGAATTCCGCGCCTTCGATTCAATCGACAACGCGCCGGAAGAAAAAGCGCGCGGCATCACGATCAACATTTCGCACGTTGAATACCAGACTGACAAGCGGCATTATGCTCACGTGGACATGCCCGGTCACCGCGACTACATCAAGAACATGATCACCGGCGCGGCGCAGGTAGACGGCGCCA
>CAYPAG010000137.1:0-1492 GCA_964408645.1 uncultured Pelolinea sp.
CGTCGCGCAGGGTCTGAAAGATGCCGTCTGAGGCGCGCCCCATGTCGTCCGCGATAGGCAGGACAAAACAGGCCGCCAGCTGGCCGAGCGGGGTGCCCGCGCCGGTGAAGGTGGGGGAGTTGGGGAAGAAGCGGCGCGAAACCAATAGTTTATAGAATTCCACCGCCCGTTCGTTGACGTCCGCACCCCAGGCTTTTTCCACCTTGGCGATGTGCCAAGCGACGCGCCAGAACATCTCCTCGGGCGTTTCGGTCAGTTCGCCGTTCTCGCCTTTGCGGATGTAACGGCGGGTGAGCACCTGATAGGCATTTTCACTGATCTCCGCCTGCGGCAAGCCCTTGGGCATGCGCGGGGTGGGCAGCATGGAACGCGATGATTTGGCGGTGGCAGAGGGCATGGTTTATTCTCCTTCGCTTTTCAAGAGTTCGGTGATTTCTTTTTGGATGTCCTTCAAGTTGGTCAGCGGCAGGTAAACGCTGGCATAGCGGATGTAAGCCACATGATCGAGGTCGCGCAGGCCGCGGATGACCAGGTCGCCGATGATGCGCGAGGGTATTTCCAGCTTGTTCATGGCCTGGAGCTGCGACTCCACCTCGCCCGCCAGGCGTTCAATCTCAGCGGCGGGCACGGGGCGCTTGGCACAAGCCAGCAGGATGCCCTGCAGGAGCTTGTCGCGGTCAAATTCTTCGCGGGTGTTGTCCTTTTTAATCACCAATGGGGTGGACTGGATGGCGCGTTCGTAGGTGCTGAAGCGCTCGCCGCAGTCTTCGCACTCCCGGCGCCGGCGGATACCGCCCTTGGCATCGTGGGTGGTGTCGATCACATGTGTGTTTTCACTCTGGCAATGCGGACATCTCATATTACAGTCCCTCCAATCAGGTTCTCTCTTAGCGTCCCCTTAGATGGTGCTCGACCGATTGGGCTTGAATGAAAACCCCCATGGATGGGGGGTAAACAGCCAATAGACGCTTTATGTACGAATCATTTTAGCATACGTACCCAAGCGATTCAAGTTAACAATCGATATAAATCTTAAAGAATTGGAAAATTTAATATTAGGGAGTGAAATTTGTGAGATATGGAAGGCAGACATTGGTCTGCTGGCATGATATCGAAGTGCCAAATCGTGAAATTGAAAATATTTCCTTAATTTGTGGTTCTTCAGTGCAAAAATTCACGGGATTGGCGCAGATGTATGCATGGAAGCGATCCAATTCCGCTACGTCCCGAATGATTCTGTAGAAGATATTTGGGATGTGAAATTGGTGCGTTGAGGGGAGCGTTGTTTAGAGAGAATTCCGGATTCTGGGATCATTTTGTTTTTCCAACGCACCCTACAGATATGGTGTTGACTCAGGTGACAGAAATCTGGTCGAGATCCTTCGCTACGCTCAGGATGACAGCAATTTGGTCGAGATCCTTCGCTACGCTCAGGACGACAGCAATTTGGTCGAGATCCTTCGCTACGCTCAGGATGACAGCAATTTGGTCG
>CAYPAG010000137.1:1592-5111 GCA_964408645.1 uncultured Pelolinea sp.
TTCGTTACGCTCAGGATGACAGCAATTTGGTCGAGGTGCTTCGTTACGCTCAGGACGACAATAATTTGGTCGAGATCCTTCGTTACGCTCAGGATGATAGAAATCTGGCCGAGATCCTTCGCTACGCTCAGGATGACAGCAATTTGGTAGAGATGATTCCCTTATAAAGGACGGTTCCCGCCCTCTACGGGGAGGCTTGATATTCACTTTGTTAATAGTACGCGGGGTATGAGCAGGCAGAGTTGCCCATACCCCGCTTTAAAGGAGAAAAACCGGAGGATGATGAATGCTATGCTTTTCGGTTGCGCAAGAAGGCGGGGACTTCGATCTCATCCGTGCTGTAAAGCTGGGAGCCGAATTCCGCCAAGTCGCGCCTTTCCGAATTCTCCGTATTTTCCTTTCCACCGATTTCACCAGAGGCTGATTTCATCACCTCGGTGAAACGGGTGCGCTGCATGCGCGAGCGCATGCTGTTTGAATCAAAACCGGTGGCGATCACCGTGATGCGGATCTCATCGCCCATGTTCGGGTCGATCACCGCGCCGAAGATCAGGTTGACGTCCGGGTGGGCGGTTTCCTTAATGATGGCTGCGGCCTGGTTGACCTCGAAGAGGGTCAGACTGTCGCCGCCGGTGACGTTGAACAGGATACCGTGGGCGCCGTCAATGGTGATATCCAGCAGCTCGCTGGCGATGGCCTGTTCGGCCGCCTTGCGGGCGCGTTCCTCACCGGAGGCGCGGCCGACCGCCATCAAGGCAGCGCCGCCCTCGGACATGATGGTGCGCACGTCGGCGAAGTCCAGGTTGATCAAGCCGGGCACAGTGATGAGCTCGGAAATACCCTGAATGCCCTGGCGCAGGACATCATCGGCCACCTTGAACGCGTCCTGCAGCGAAGAGCGCTTGTCCACGATCTGGAGCAGGCGGTCGTTGGGGATGACGATGAGTGTATCGGTTTCCTTTTTCAGGAGCTGGATGCCCGATTCGGCACCCTGGCTGCGCTTGGCACCCTCAAAGGTGAAGGGGCGCGTCACGACGCCGATGGTCAGCGCGTTGAGTTCGCGGCTGATTTGCGAGATGATAGGCGCTGCGCCAGTACCGGTGCCGCCGCCCATGCCGGCAGTGACGAAGACCATATCGCTGCCCTTAAGCACGGCATAGAGCTCTTCAGCCGATTCTTCAGCGGCTTTGCGGCCCATCTCGGGCTGCCCGCCGGCGCCCAGGCCGCGCGTGTTCTTGTCGCCGATGCGCACGCGTGTCTGCGCGTTGGACTGCAGCAGGGCCTGGTTGTCGGTGTTCACCGCGATGAACTCGATGCCCTGGATGCCTTCCGCGATCATGCGGTTAACGGCGTTGCAGCCCGCGCCGCCGACGCCAACCACCTTAATGCGGGCAAATGACTCTGCTTGTGGAACTTGATTGATATCCATTTTTTCTCCTCTCAATATCATGCAATAATTATTCCAACTATTTTTCGGACGCCAGGTTACGGCAGCAGCCGCTTGGCAAAATCCTTCACTTTATCCCACAGGTCTTGAGGCACAGGCGGCGTCTTGACCTTTCCGGGCTGGATAGCGCCTTCCATCAGCAGCGCCCATTCGAGCAGGCCCACGCTGGTGGAAAACGCCGGCGAATACAGCTGGTCAACCAAACCGACCAGGTTTTCGGGCTGCGCCACACGCACCGGCAGCCCCAATACTTCCGCGCCGAGCTTGCGGATGCCGGGCAGCAGCGAGCTGCCGCCGGTCAGCACGACGCCGGCCGGCAGAAGGCCGTCGTAGCCCGAACGCTTGATTTCCTGCAGAACAAAACGGAAAATCTCCTCAACGCGCGCTTCGATGATATACGCCAGATCGCGCCGGCTCATCTGAATCGGGCTGTCCTGCCCGAAGGAGCGCACGCTGAACAGGTCTTCTTCGGTCACTTCATCACGGATGGCATGGCCGAATTTCTTCTTGACTTCCTCGGCCTGGTTGAGCGGCAGGCGCAGGCCGTGGGCGATATCCGAAGTGATCAGACTGCCGCCAATGGAGAGCACCATGGTGTGCCACACATCGCCGTTGATATAGATGGCCAGGTCGGTGGTGCCGCCGCCGATATCGCAGACCATCACACCCAATTGGCGTTCGGTTTCACTCAAAACCACTTCACCGGAGGCGAGGGGATTGAGCACAAACTGGAGCACCTGCACACCAGCCGATTCGGCCGCTTTGCGGATGTTCTCGACGGTGGTTTCCGCGGCGGTGATGATGTGGGCTTCCACTTCCAGGCGGTAGCCGTGCATACCGATGGGCTGGGCGATGCCGTCCTGCCCGTCTACGCTGAAACCGCGCTGGATGACATGAATCACCTCGCGGTTATGCGGGATGGCCACCGACTGGGCGGCTTCCAGCGCGCGGCTGATCTCGGCCTGGCGGACAACGCCGCCGGCGACGCCCGAAGTGCCTTTGCTGTTGATGGAAGAGACATGCGAGCCCGCCAGCGACACCCAGGCGGAGCGTATCTCGTAACCGGATGAGCGCTGGGCTTTCTCCACCGAACGCGCGATGGCGGTGGTGGCGCCTTCCAAATCGACCATTACGCCGCGCTTCATGCCGCGCGAAGGCTCAATACCCACACCCACGATGCGCAGCTCATTGTCCTCTTCCACCCTGCCCACCAGTGTGCAGATCTTGGTGGTGCCAATGTCTATGCCTACAATCGTTCGCTCATCCATAGTTCAATCCATCCTGTAATATGGGGCGTGAAGGAATTCCACGCTGACCAGGCTGGGGTTGATCCCCTGTTTTTCAAGTTCTCTCACAATGGTCTCGTACATCACCATCTTTTCGTTGATTTTTTCCAATTTCTGGCCGACAAAAACATCCCAGCCGCGCACATCCGCCCAACCCAGTCCGCGTTGGCGCTGGTAAAGCAGGGTCTTTTCCTGCGGCATCCAGGCATTGAGCTGAAGAATGGCGGTCAGCAATCCGCCGTCGATCTGTTTCGGCTGGGCGAAAAATGCCAGCGCAGAGGGGTTCGGCTTGAATTCGGCCTTGTCACGGAACACCTTTAACGTGCCAGGATCTTCGATTGGGCTCTTGAGG
The DNA here is from genome assembly GCA_964408645.1 of uncultured Pelolinea sp. Taxonomy (GTDB): domain Bacteria; phylum Chloroflexota; class Anaerolineae; order Anaerolineales; family Anaerolineaceae; genus Pelolinea. The sequence goes on from CAYPAG010000137.1 coordinate 4,678, forward strand.
TGATAAGCAGGCACCGAATCCGCCTGGATGGTCAGCATCTCGCCTGCCTCTCCGCGCGCGGGAATCAGGAATCCTTCGCTGTCGACCCACATCAGACTGTCGCCGTTCAGCCAGGCGACGTGCGGTTGACGTTCGCTGATGCTGACGTTCACCTGGGCGGGCAAGTTGATCTGCACACGGATATCACGGAATTCAGGAAATTGCTTCTGAAGAGTGGACTGGATGTCCGCCGGCACCAGCGCGAAGATGTGCATCCCGGCCAAATCCAGTTTGGAGAGGACCTCTTCCTGTGTGATGCGCTGCAGCCCGCTCACATTGACCGCGGAAACGCGATACTCAGGCGAGGTCCAGGCGATAATGAGCGCGTAGCCAAGGACGCCGGTGATCAGCAGGCTGAGCGCGCGCCATCCAATGCTGGAGCGCAGCTTGACAGC
>CAYPAG010000138.1:0-5095 GCA_964408645.1 uncultured Pelolinea sp.
CCGCCTGGGGGCTTTGGCAGGATACCTGGTGCTGGCATTTTCATCGAATATTGCCATGATTATCGTCTCCCGTGTGATTGATGGCATCTTCTCCCGCAGCATTTTGGTGTCGCTCACCGCGGTCGGGGACACGGTCAGCGAGGAGCACCGAAGTATGGAGATGAGCAAGGTGGGCATCCCCTGGATCGCAGGCGGGTTGGTCGGGCCGGCGATCGGCGGGTCGCTCTCGGCGTTTGGATTAACTGGCATCGGTCTGGCTTGCGCGCTGATTTCGCTGTCCACTTTCCTGGCGACCCTTTTCACCTTCCAGGAGACGCATCCCATCCTGCGCCACAATGACTCAACTAATCTGATGAAAAATCATCAGTCCACTCGCCAAGGTGTTTTCGCCTTGCTCAAGCTGCATAATCCTAAACTGCTTTTGAGCTTGAACTTCTTGGCGTTTCTGTCACATATCATCTTCATTACCACCGCGACCCTTTACTTGACTGAGCGGTTCGAGTTAACCATCGGCCGAATCGGTGTTCTCTATACTCTCACCGGTTCGATCAATCTGACAGTCCGCTTGATCATTTTCCCATTCGTCCTGAGGAAACTTGGGGATCGCAGGGCTTTCCGTTTGGGGCTGGCAGCGTTTGTCATCGCTTTTACTATGCTAATCTTCACGACGCAGCTTTGGCAATTTGTCATGGTATCCGCGTTGGTCAGTTTTGGCGCCACCTGCAGCGTGGATGTGATGCATGGCATCATGAGCCGCTCTGTGCGCAGGCAGGAACAAGGGCAGATCATGGGATTGAACGCCATGGTGGAAAGCGTTAGTTTTGTGTTGGGGCCGATCATCGGCAGTTTCCTGCTCTCATTGGAAAATCTGAGATTTTATCCCCTGCCGTCTATTTTTGTCTCACTGATCGCTTTAGCCGTCAGTATAATTCCGCTGGCACAGGTGTCGAATGACAAACCGGATATCTCTATCGTCAATAATTAAACCTTCATTTGGGCTGCGGGTAATTTGGCTTTTCACTTGGCCAACTCAAGCAAAAACCGTGAAGTGATCCCGGCTGTTTGACGCGCTTGTTCGTCGGGAGAAATTTCCGCTGGATTATCACCATCCTGATCTCCATAGGAACCGAATTGCGAATGGTTCGCTCCCTCGATGGCCGCGAAGACAGTTTTCACGGGCAGCAGTGCCTTGGATTCATCGATATCAGCCAATGTGGTCAGCCCATCGCGTGTACCGTAAACGGAGAGGACCTGGAGATCTTTTTCCAGAAGCGCGCTGTCAGCAGGATAGGATGCCCAGAGGATCAAAGCGTCAACTTCCGGGTGATTCGCTGCAAAAACCGCAGCCGCCACGCCCCCAAGTGAATGTCCGCCGATCGCCCAGGTTGTGATTTCCGGGTGGCCGTCGATGATTTCAGCCGCGCGGTCAGCACCCAAAAACGCAATATTGAAGGGCATTTCAACCAGGAACACGCGAATCCCTTGCTCGGCGATCAACCTCATTTGCGGGCTGTATGCCCTGTAATCCACACCGCCGCCAGGATAAAAGATGAAACCGATGGAATCATTTTGTGTTGGAGAGAATTCAAGAAATTCTGCACCCTTATTGACGAGAATTCCACCTCGCGATTCCAAAGCGGCTAATGCCCTTTGGTCAGGCGCCTTGGTTGACAAAGACCAAAACGCCAACCCTCCAAACAGGGCAACAACCAGGATAATAAAAAAAGCTATCAGTAATTTTTTTACTAATTTCATCGTGTGTGATGTTAACCTGAAAATTTGTTTTTTCTATATGAGGAATATTGATTATTTCACCGCAACATATATAAACCGTTAATGAACAGCGGATGAATCCAGGTGGAGAATATATTTGAGAAAGGATTCATTTCAATATGAAAAAACCAAGGGTAATGTTAATCATTTTCTCGCTGCTGATCACAACAATACTGGTATCCGCTTGCGGGATTACCATCGAATTGAACGATGAACCGGATGTTATGCCGACTGCACCCGTAAATGAAGAACCCGCCATGCCGACTGACGCCCCGCTTCCCACGTTTGGCAGCATCAGCGGAAATTTGTCTTACCCCAGTGAATTCATCCCGTCGATGAGGGTGGTGGCTTTCCGTCTGGCAAATGGCCAGCCGAGCGGTGAATTTGTTTTTGTGGAGACCGCGCTGAATCAGGCCAATTATCAATTAGATAATTTGGACCCCGGGCAGTATTGGGTGGTGGCGTACACCATTCCTGAGGGTGATGGCGCTCCGCAGGGATTGGCAGGTGGATTCAGTCAGGCGGTGCCATGCGGATTATCGGTTGAGTGCGGCGATCATGCACTGCTGGCGGTGGATGTTGTATCCGGCCAAACAACGACGGATATCAATCCGGGTGATTGGTACGCGCCTGAAGGTGCTTTCCCTCCCGATCCGGCCAACTGATTTTCTCAAAGGATTGTCATTGGCTATACATTAATAAATTTCTAATTATTATGGCTTTTGGTTCCTCTTAAATTAGAAGCAACCGAATTAGTGGAACTGTTGAAAATGAACAAAGCCTTAATGGTTTTACCTTTCTTTACGCTGGCCTCGTTATTAATGGCTTCTGCATGTAGCGCGGCTCACACTCAAAATGCGTTGATCATTGAGGAGGAGCATTTCTTGGCTGCAAAGCAGCCGGAAGTATCCACCTTGTCAATAAAAGCCGCTAAGCAGCCAGAGATCGACTGCATGGGTGCGCAGCCAGGCGATGAGATTTACATGCTTTATCAGTGGTCTGGGCAGGAAGAACAGCGGCTGTTGGAGATTCTACAGCCCTTGTCTGACGCGTGCGGCATCATGCTCGTCCCTGAATCTACCCGCGATCAGAACATGCTGGATACCCGTGTGAGTGAAGGAAATCCACCGGATGTCGCTTTTTGGAACGCCGCGCAGTTGGTTCAATATGAGGATTTGTTGATCCCGATGACTGATCTGGGGGCGCAGGCGGATAATTACCGCGATTTCTTCAAGGACCCTGGAATAGTGAATGGCAACTGGTTGGGGCTGCCTGTCAAGGTCGATGTCAAGTCCATCATTTGGTACAGCCCGGATGTGTTTAGGATTAAGGGTTATGAAGTGCCTTCAACCTGGGATGAAATGACCGCCCTTGTGGAGCAGATGGCATCCAATGGCGATGTTCCCTGGAGCATGGGTTTTGAATCGGATGACGCGACGGGCTGGGCGGGCACTGATTTTATACAGGATATGCTGTTAGTGATGCAGGGTCCGGATTTTGTCAATGGCATCATTTCAGGAGCCGTTCCTTACAACCATCCAGGCGTGATTGAAGCTTATGCGATCTATGGCGCGTGGGCGAAGGATGCGCGGTACACGGTTGACGGCGCCAATGGCACGGTATCCACCAATTTCGTTGACGCGATCTACCGGGTATTTGAAGATCCACCCGCGGCCATGATGGTAAAGCAATCGGGCTTTGCCAGCGGTGAGATCGAAACCAAATTCGATGATCTGGCTTATGGCACAGGTTATGATTTTTTTCCGGTTCCCGGACTTCAGGGCATTCAAGGCGGGGTGGATTGGATGATGGCTTTCAGCGATTCACCGGCTGTTCATTCGTTGGTAGCCTACTTATCCTCCGATCTGGGCGGCATCAATTGGGCGAGGGCTGGATTTGACAACACACCCAATTTAGCCGGCACCGGCAAGTATACCCGCGAGGATCTGAACAAACGCGGAGATATGCTGGCAATGACCACCGGTTTCACACCGGATATCGGCGACAATATCCTCGGATTTGGCCCGGCTGAGTTTGACGGGATCACTGATTTTATAAAGGGTGAAGAGTTGCAGGTGGTCTTAAACCGGTTGGCGGCGGCTCAGGCTAACGCTTTTAACCAGGAATGATGATCTTTTTGAAGATATCTTAGGTTAACAAAGCTGTTATTTTTGCATTCGCCCGTAAATGGTGTTGATTTCCCGGATCCAGCTTACCAGATCGTCCGTTAAAACCTCCCGTTTGACGCGCCAAGCCCAATTATTACCTACGGTTGAAGGGGTGTTCATTCTGGCAATCGCGCCTAATTGCAGAAAATCCTGGAGCGGGGCGATCGCCAGTCTGGCGGGCGACTGCCACACCGTTCTGATCATTTCACGGGCGATATCTCTCACATGCCCGCCGAGATAGCGCGCACAAAAATTTTTTTCATGGGCCGTCGCGTCTTTAAACCAACCCCTTGAGGTGTTATTGTCATGGGTGCCGGTGTAAGCAACGCAGTTGATCGGGAAATTGTGAGGAAGGTAGGCATGGCTGGCATCGCCGCCGAAGGCAAATTGCAATATCTTCATTCCCGGCAGTTCGAGTTGGTCGCGCAGCGCCTCGACATCCGGTGTGATCACCCCCAGGTCTTCCGCGATGAAGGGCAACCCCTGCAGATCTTTTTTTATAGCTGAGAAAAATTTCGATCCCGGGCCTTGGATCCATTGGCCGCCAGCGGCGGTTTCCGCGCCGGCCGGGATGCTGTAATACCCGGCAAAACCCCGGAAATGATCCAACCGGACAAGATCAACCATTTCCAGTGCGCGGCGCATTCGCCTCTTCCACCAACGATAACCCTCTTTGTGGTGGGCTTCCCAATCATAGAGTGGATTGCCCCACAACTGCCCGCTTTCCGAGAAAAAATCCGGCGGCACGCCCGCGACGGCCGTGGGCTGCATATCCTGGTCGAGTTGAAAGAGCTGCGGCTGCGCCCAGACATCCGCGCAATTCATACCCACGTAAATTGGAATATCTCCAATGAGCTGAATGCCTTTTTGATTGGCATAAGACTTCAGTTTTTTCCATTGCCGGTCATAAAGAAATTGGAGGAATTGATGATAAAGAATCTTGTTGGAATTTTGTTTTTGATATTTTCTCATTGCCAAAGGTTCACGCGTTTTGAACGGTTCGGGCCAATCACTCCAGCTGTTAAGATGGTGCTCGATTCGCAGCGCCATGAATACCGCGAAATCATTCAGCCAGCCGCGGTTGTCCGCACAGAACTTTTCGAAATCTGCCTGTAATCCGGGGAATTCGCCGTTGGAAAAAATTTCAAAAGCGC
>CAYPAG010000139.1:0-5073 GCA_964408645.1 uncultured Pelolinea sp.
CTTTCTGAAAAATCCTTCCGCCTGCCAGTGGAGACCATATCATGGGATGAATCTTGTGCAGCGCCAGGTAGTCCATCATGCCCGAGTTGAAGTGTTCAAAGCAGACCGGGTTCCATTCAATCTGGTTTGTTACCAATTCACCTTCGATTGCCTGGTTGAGAGCATCAAATTTAAATGGGTCGAAATTGGAAACCCCCACCTCGAGCACCATTCCGGATTTCTTTAAATCTTTCAACGCCCTGGCAGTCTCCCAGGGATCGAAACAGGGGTCTTCGCGATGGATCAGGTATAAATCGATGTGGTCGGTTCCGAGCCGAATTAAGCTTTCCTTGCAGGATTGCATAATGCGATCATAGGTGGTGTTGTAATACCCAAAATCCAACCCATTGATCTTTGTTTTGAAAATGCCGGTTTTGGTAACAAGTTCGATCCGTCCTCGAAGTGTCTTGTCCTCTCGAAACGCGTTGCCCATCAATGTTTCGCAGAGGGTTCCCGCATAAATCTCGGCAGTATCGAAGGTTGTCACACCGCGATCGATGCAAGCGTTCATGTGGGAAATGAGTTGGCTGGTGGAAAAGCCCCAGCTATCCAGCCGCCAAAATCCCTGGGCTACTGCGGATAATGCAACTTTTTTGCTGATCTCTATTTTTTTCATACAAACCTGCTTTCGGCTTAAATTACAGAGCGTGTTTTTTCATATCCAATGCCACAGCGCTGCAGATGATCAATCCTTTGATGATCAATTGCCAGTTCGGGTTCACACCAATGAATGCCAAACCATAACTGATGATGGTGAAAATGATCACGCCAATCACCACCCCTTCGACTTTACCAATTCCACCGCTTAAAGACACACCTCCCACCACGCAGGCGGATATGGCATCGAACTCGTATGAAAATCCATAAGCGCTGTTCGCCCCACCCGTGCGGGCGACCTCAAGGATACCTGCAAATCCAACCAGGATGCTTTCGATGATGAACGCATACATGATCACTTTATTGACGTCCACACCGGAAACTTTTGCGGCTTCTTTGTTCCCACCTACAATATAAATATTCTTGCCAAATACGGTTTTATTAAGCACAAACCAGACAGCAAGCGTCACCACAAGCGCAATTGGAACCAATAAGCTGATCTCACCAAATAGCTTGGTGCTGCTCAAACTGGTGAGCTCCTCGCGTATACCGCCAATTGGTTGTGATCGGTTGGGTTCCATTGAGAAATAGAGGCAATTGATCCCATAAACGATTGTGGACATGCCAAATGTAGCAATGAATGGAGCCATCTTCAACTTTGCAATCATGAACCCATTGCAGTATCCAATGATTGAAACGACTACGATTGCGATTATCACCGGGATGATGATTGGGATCTGTGGAAGGTTCGGAAAGAACCGGCTGGCATATGTTGATGTTTGGGTCATGGAAGCCACAATCACAGCCGCCAAGCCCACCTGGCGGCCACCGGAAAGATCAGTCCCACCCAATAATAGTGCAAAGAGCAATCCTGCTGCTACAATGAGTTTTATTGCGGACTGTGTCAAAATATCTTTGACCACGCGCCACTGCAGAAAGGCAGGTTCTATAACCACCACCACGACGATCATCAGGAGCAGAACAAGAATCAGTGCTTTGTCGAGAATCAATTCCTTAAGAGAGAACTTTTGTTTGTTTTCAGCTTTCATCTATTTGCCTCTAGTTTGTCGAATATGTTTTTTTAGTGAATTTGGTTGCCAGGCGTAATACCTCGACCTGTGTCGCATCTTTTCGATCGAGGACGCCGGCCAGTCTCCCTTCACACATGACACCTATCCTGTCTGACATACCCAGCAATTCCGGCATCTCCGAAGATACCATAATGATGGCATTTCCTGCTTTAGCTAGTTCCCGGATGATCTTGTAGATCTCATACTTCGCACCAACGTCCACGCCACGGGTTGGTTCGTCCAGAATCAATACATTGGGTTCCGCCAATAACCAGCGTCCCACCAGTACCTTCTGCTGGTTTCCTCCCGAGAGATTTTTGATTAGAACCTCGGTACCGGCGGATCGTACGTCCAATTTAGAGCAAATTTGATTAACAATGAATTGAGTTTTTTTGGGGTTTATATACCCGAAAACATTATTATTGTATTTATCGTAGGAAGCCGCCAGTGTATTATCTTTCACTGTCAGCATCGGGATGATCCCGTTTGCCCGCCTGTCTTCAGTTAATAGGGCAAATCCGTTAGCAATTGCTTGACGAGGATTTTTATTTTCTATCGATTTGCCATTAATCTCAATCTCACCGGAAGCGATTGCTCCCAAACCAAAAATTGCTTCAACCAGTTCCGTCCGTTTCGAACCAACCAAACCGCCAATTCCAAATATCTCGCCTTTCCGTACTTCAAAGCTGACGTTCTTGAATGATCTTGGATCTGCGCTGGTGTAATTTTGGACTTTCAGAATCACTTTATCATTGGGTACGTAATCACTTTCAGGGAATCTTTCTTTCAAGTCGCGTCCAACCATATAATGGATTAGTTCCTCAATTTTGACATTACCGATCTCCCAAGTACCGATATATTTGCCATCACGCATCACGGTAACTTCATCGGCAATTTCAAAGATCTCTTCCAGTCGATGAGAGATATAAATGATTGCTCTGCCTTCATTTTTTAGTTGTTTAATGAGTTTAAATAGATGTTCTGTCTCAGATAAAGTCAGGGATGAAGTAGCTTCATCCATGATGATAATCTTTGCATCATATGAGATTGCTTTGGCAATTTCCACTGCCTGCATTTGAGAAACGGACAAGTCTTTTACCAATGTGAGTGGCGAGATTTCGAAATCAAGGTCTCTTAACAATTTCTCGGTTTTGGCTTGCATCTCGCTTTCATCGACAATCCAACCTTTTTGAGGAAAACGTCCAACCCAGATATTATCGATCACGTTGCGGTAAGGAATGGGGTTCAATTCCTGATGGATCATCGAAATGCCATTGTCTAACGCCGTCTTGGTATCGGGTATTTCAATCGGTTCCCCATCAATTTCAATGGCACCGCTATCGGGGCTGTATAAACCAAAAATACATTTCATGAGCGTCGATTTTCCGGCTCCATTTTCCCCCACCAGCGCATGAACTGTTCCAGGTTTTACTGAAAGCTTCACATCGTCCAATGCCCTCACTCCCGGAAAGGACTTGCTCATGTGTTCAATTTTCAGACGATAATCCTGCAATTTATCACCTCTGACAAAAATCAATGTTGTTGTTTTTATTCACATACGCCGGTATGACCCGGCGTATGTTTTTCAAGAGGTAAATGTTCGGAGAATCTTACTCGACCGAGAGCATCAGCTCAAGCGTGGAGTCGAGGTTGGTCTGATCTACAATGGCGTAGGGAACCCAGACGTATTTTCCATCGACCGTGCTATCCACACCCACAACGTCTTTGGTGACTTCCTGCCCGGAGGTGACTGCCTTCAGAATATTCAGAACTGCAATCGATTGATTCTTTCTGTCATTTAGAACCGTACCAAGCAAAGAGCCATCTTTCATAGCCTGAAGAGCTTCAACTGTTGCATCAATGCCAACGATCGGTAGGAATTTGGCAGGATCGCCCATATTGTAATTATTGTTCAAGGCAGCTTGCACAGCGCCCATGGCCATGCTATCGTTATTGGCCAGCACGCCTTCGATGCCATCGATACCAAATGCGGTGATCCAGGCAGTCATTTTATCCAGTGCCTGACCCTTGTCCCAGTTGGCGGTATCCATTGCAACAATTTCGTAATCGATACCCTGAGCCTTGAGGGTTTCTTCGTAAGCCGCGGTGCGCAGGATAACATCATTATTGCCGATTTCACCCTGCAGGATTGCGAGCTGCAGTTTTCCGTCGCCATTTTTATCAGCGATTTCTTTATTTGCGTTCCAGTAATTGATGAGTGCTTGCGCGCACATCACACCGGATTCCTTGGCGTCCGCTCCAACGTACCAGATTCTGTCGTAGGCATTCATGGTTTCTTCGGAAGGAATCATGTTAAAGAACACCACCGGAACGTTTTCGGTTTTGCACTTCTCCATCAATGACTGGGTGCTTTCCGAGTTCGGAGCACAAATCGCGACTGCATCGGTGCCCTTGGTGAGGGCGGCTTCCAGTTTATTCGTGGTCTTGGTGACGTCATTCTCACCGTCCTGCATGTCCAAAACGATGCCGCCCATTTTATCGGCTTCGCCTTGCATAATAATGCGGAATCCGGATTGATATTGATCGTCAAACGCTCTCCAGATAACGGTGGCGTTCGTGTCTTTGGTTTCCGCCGGTTCTTCAGCGGCTGCGGCCGGTTCCTGGGCATCGGCAGCCGGTTGTTCACTAGCAGCGTTTTGGCTTGAGCAGGCAACCACTGAGGTCAACAATGCTACTGCAAGCAGGATCGTAATAACTTTATATGCATTTTTCATTTTTCTCTCCTATTTTATGGTGTACTCCTTATTTTTTACGTTTCTTTGTTCCTGTTTTATTTATTTCATATCTCCTTTCTTTATTAAGGTTGAGACTTTTTTTCAAGAATCTGTTAGCAAGGATGAGTATCATTTCTCAAATCTGAACTGCCGCATTTTGTCCTTGATCAACTCTTTCATTGCATCTTTTACTTTTGGATAGACCGCGGTGTTGTATTTGAATCCATTTTCCCGGGTAAGTGAGACATATTTGTCAATCATGGCTGTCAATACATCCGTGGCAACGTTGATCTTGCGAATGCCATTGCGGATGGATTCCTGCACCTGGTCGGTGGGAGTTCCCGAGCCGCCATGCAATACCAGCGGAATATTCACGAGAGCGTGTATTGCTTTCAACCGCTCGATATTCAGCTTCGGTGCTGCGATATAGTGCCCATGCTGTGTTCCGATACTGACAGCCAGGCAATCCACCCCGGTGCGTGCGACAAATTCCTTTGCCTCCTCTGGGTCGGTTTGGGCTGCTTCTGGACCTTTGACGATCAGGTCGCCTTCTTCGCCAACCAATTTTCCCAGCTCACCTTCCACAGTGATACCTAGCGGATGGGCAAAATCCACGACCTTTTTGGTGATCG
>CAYPAG010000140.1:0-5033 GCA_964408645.1 uncultured Pelolinea sp.
TTGAGATCGCTGATTTTCAGGTTCACGCGGGAGAGCGCTTCCTGAAGGTTAATGGTCGCGCCGGATCCCGGCTGCTGCAGGATCAGTGGGATCGTTTGCAAGTCTTCAAAGTTGATGCGGGATTTCTGCGCCGCGGGATGGCCGCTGGCAGCCACCAGCACCAGGCTGTCCTGCAGGTAGGGTTCAAAAATCAGGTTTCCATCCCTTCGCCGGGTGCCGACAAAGCCCATTTCAATCGTCTGATTGGCGACTTTTTCGATGATCTCAATGGAGTCGCCGGCTTGCAGGGTGATCGTGGCTTTGGGGTGCTCCTGTTTGAATTGGCCGAGGATGAGTGGAATGGGGTATTCCGCCGGGCCTGAGCTGGCGCCGATCACCAGGCTGCCGCTGAAATCGTTCCGATTCTTCTTCAGCGATTGGCGCGCTTTTTCATACAACCCGCTGATTCTGACCAGGTGATCGTAAACTACACGCCCATCCTCAGTGGGAATGATCTTGTGCCCTTCACGATGCAGCAAGTCCGCGCCAAATTCTTCTTCCAGGGCTTTGACCTGCATACTGATGGTCGGTTGGGAGAGTTTGAGCGTGTCCGCCGCCTGGGAAAAGCTGCCAAGCTCCACCACTTTGCAGAATGAGTTGATTTGGTCTATTCGCGCCATCGCAGGATAATTTTACATCGGTTGAAAATGGAGCTTGCTCACCGCACAATCTTGCGCTGATGCCGGTTCGTATCACAGGTATCAAATTTAAAGCCGTTATTTTGAAAAAAACGGAACTTATACACCGTACCAGGCGCATTGGCGATGGTGAACATGATGGTTTTGGACAATTTTTTCCCCATAATTACTTGATCAATTTTCTCCCAACTTTTATTGAACGCATTTCATATTTTTTTTGTGATTTCTTTTTTCTTCCATCAAACGCCCTTAAAATCCTGGCATATGGACTCATTGGAGATTCGGTCCAGCATTCTGGGTGGGTTAGCGCATGCAGTCGTTTGGTTTCAGGATCCTCAATAACATCCATTAAGCGACGGAAACGCCAATAGCAAAAGGAATCTGAACAATAGGTATATGAATTTTGAAGTTCTTTGTTATATACATTAATCATCCCGGCCAGTTTTTCATCATCAACCGAGAAATTGCTAGCCACGACGGGATTATGGAAAGAAAATGAGTGAATTTCGAACCCAAAAATATCTTCCAGGATTTTTTTCTCAACCTCTAGTTTTTTCTCAAGGCCATCTTTTGAAGCGATGGCATTTCCATAGAATCCAGAGTCAAAATGCAGCCCGATGGAATGTCCAAGGTTCTTAATTCTGTTGATGATTTCAACGATCTCTAATTCAAGCAGGTTGTAAAAATCGCTGTGCAGCCAGATAAAATAATTGGCATGGATCCCCTCTTCCTGCTCGATTTTTGCCAACGCTAATCCCCGGTGCGGTGAAAAATCAATATCATGTCGCCAAAGACAGTTCTTTCCTGCTTTTTGATATTCATTAAATGAAATAAAATTAAAACCCTTGAGTTTTACCGTTTGGATGCATTTTCGGAATGCATTTTCGGTGAAATCGTCAAAATTGAACTTTTTTCTATTAAACATAATTTTTTATGAAATTCTGAAAAAAACTTGATATTTTCACAATAGCGAACAAATTATAAGCCATGACCAAAACTCCGCCCTTATCCATCTCAACCCTCAACCAGCTTCCACGCATCAATGATGTGCGTTTCAGCCCGGACGGACAATCCATCATCTATGCCTCGTCTGAAGGCGCGCAGGGTGTGTTGTACGCGCGCGCGCTGAATGGCAAGCCATTCCCGATTTCAGCCGCTCTCAATGTGCGTGGCGGGATCGGCTATGGCGGCGGTGAGTTTGCTGTTTGCGGGGATGCGGCCGTTTTGGTTGACCGCTCCGGCAGCCTCTACCAAACGAAAATTGCGCGCGGCGCTGAGCCGCGGCGCATCACACCCGCCTGGGGCGCCAGCGGCGCGCCCACTCTTTCACCCAATGGCCGCTGGGTGCTGTATGTCTTTCAGGATGGCGAACGTGATGGATTGGCTGTTGCCCGCTCCTCCGGCATCACCTGGCCGACGCAGCTGGCGATGGGCGCGGATTTTTACATGCAGCCCTGCTGGCATCCATCAGGCGAAAAGATCGCCTGGGTGGAATGGGATCATCCGCACATGCCCTGGGACGCGGGCCGGGTCAAGCTGGGCGAAGTGGGCGGGATGCAGGTCAAGCTGTTCGAGGAGCATTGGATCGCCGGCAGCGAGGGCAATTCAGCCAGCCAGCCGTGTTTTTCGCCTGACGGTAAATGGCTGAGCTATATCATCCGCGAGGGCGATTGGGATCACCTGGTGCTCTACAATATCAAACGGCGCACGCATAAGGTGATCGTGGCTGGCAGCGGCTTTCATCTGCGCCTGCCCGAATGGGTGCAGGGAATGCGCAGTTACGCCTGGATGCATGACAGCCAGCGCATTGTCTATACGCGCTACGCTTTTGGGCGCGCGTCGCTCTGGTGCCTGGATATCCGCAAGATGAAGAGCGAGCCGATCGAGACGCCTGGAATTGACTGGATCACGCAGGTGGACGCGTCACCGGTCAACGATGACCTGGTTTTTCTCGGTTCGTCGCCCAAAATCCCAAAACAAATTTGTCTGCTGCGCGGCGGCAAATTGAAGATCCTCCAATCCGGCCTGGAGAAAGAAATTGGCCGGTCGGTTGAGTCACCCGAAGAAATTGCCTTCCGAACCGGCGATGGGGGGATGGCGTACGCGTTCTTGTATCAACCAGCCAATCACGCTGATGGTTCTGCGCCGGTAGTGATCCACATTCACGGCGGTCCAACCTCAGCCAGCCCGCTGTCTTTTTCATCCGATGCCGCCTGGTTCACCTCGCGCGGCTATGCCTACGCTCAGCTCAATTATCGCGGCAGCAGCGGATATGGCTATGATTATCAGGAAATGCTGCGCCATCGGTGGGGCGTCGTGGATGTTGAAGACACCTGTTACCTGGCCAGACACTTGATCGACAACGGCATGGCGCGACAGGGCAGGATTATGGTGATGGGCTCTTCCGCCGGCGGATTCACCGTGTTGCGCGCGCTGATCCAATACCCCGGGTTCTTCAAGGCAGGCATCTGCAGTTACGGCGTGGCGGATCTATTGGCGGATGCCCGCAGCACGCACAAATTTGAGCGCTTCTACCATCAATTCCTGACAGGCGCCTTGCCGCGCGACCGCCGGCGCTTCATCGAACGGTCGCCCATCCACCATATCGAAAAGATAAAGGATCCTGTCACCCTGTTCCATGGCGACGCGGACAAAGTGGTCGCGGTCGAACAATCCTTTCAGATTTTTGAAAAACTCAAATCGGCTGGTGTGCCTTGTGAGTTGAAAGTCTATGAAGGGGAGGGGCATGGCTTCAGAGAGCCCGGAAACGTGGCGGATTATTACGATCGGATCGAGAAATTTCTCAAGCGAATTTTTAATTAAAAGCGGATATCCAAATATTGGATATCCGCTTCATTGGCTTTTTTGTTTCTTTTAGCTCTGACCAGCCAGGAATTTGCCCATTCCTTCCAGAAGGCGTTCAACGATCTCCAGGGTGGTTTCGCCCATGGTGGCGATGCGGAAAGTCTTGTCTTTCAGGTCGCCGTAACCGTTGGAAATGCGCATGTCATAGTTGGCTAACAAGTACTTGTTGAGCGCGGAGATATCCATGTTGCGGTCGTTGGAAATGGTCGCGACTGTCTTGGAAAGGTATCCTTCCTGCGCGAAGGGCCGCATGCCGTTGGCCAGCGACCAGTCATACACCTTCTGCGACATGGCCACGTGGCGGGCAAAGCGTTCATCCAGTCCCTCAGCCAGAATGCGGTCGAGCTGGAAGTCCAGCGCGTAGACCAGCGGGAGCACCGGTGTCATGGCGGTGGAATCTTTCAGGCGGTGTTTTTCCATGATGAGCAGGTCGAAATACCAGCCGCGGTTCTTAACTGTGGCTGCTTTTTCCATTGCCCTGTCATTCACGCCGGCCAGGGAAAGCCCGGGCGGGAGCGCCAGACATTTCTGCGAGGAGGTCATCAAGAAATCGATGTCCCAAGCGTCCATTTCGATCTTTGTGCCGCCTAACGAGGAGACTGCGTCCACCAGGATAAACGTATCCGGGCTGACTTCCCGTACCGCTGCGGCCAGTTCCTTGACCGGGTTTTCCAGTCCGGTGGAGGTTTCATTATGAACGATGGTGATGGCTTCGTAATGTTTCTTCTTGAGCGCGTCGCGCAGCATTTCCGGCAATATGGGTTTGCCCAGTTCGGCTGTCAATTGATCGGCTTCCTTGCCATTTGAAACCGCCACATCAAACCAGCGCTTCGAGAAGGCGCCGTTCACGCAGCACAGCACATCCTTGTCGGCGAGGTTGCGTATGCCGGTTTCCTGCATGCCGGAACCGCTGTGGGTGCCGATGAATACGCGGTAATCAGTGTAGAACACTTTTTGTGATTTTTCCGCCGCGCTGCGGTGGATGGCTTCATATTCCTTGCTGCGGTGCGGCAGCATGGGTTTTGCCATGGCCTGCAGCACTTCCGGCGCTACGTCCACCGGTCCGGGCACGAACATGTGGGTCATATTGATCCTCCTGATCTAATTGACTTTTAACTGATAAAAAATGAAAGCCCAAGCAGTACCGCGAAGAAAACGCCCGCCAACATGCCGATGCGTTTGAGGTCCTTGATCACATCGCTGTAATCCGGATTGAATTCATCAGATTTGCCTGTCTGGCCGGCTTGATTCTTTAATAACGGGGTGTATTTTCCTTTAGTTTTCTTTGGCATTCTTGCTCCTTATTAACCGGATGAATTGATCGATCCGCACAGCTATTTTATCCTTAATGTCACAGCTGAATCAAAATTATTTTCCACAATATTCACGGATAATAATAAGATTAAAGACAATCTACAGCCAAAAGATATAATCAACAGCATGAAAATAAAACTGGAAGCGCAGGTGCAGCAATCCTGCCGCCACCTCCTG
>CAYPAG010000141.1:0-4959 GCA_964408645.1 uncultured Pelolinea sp.
CGGTCGAGCAGGCAGTAGCAGCGTAATGAAAATTGATCAGCCATATTTCTCGCTTTCTAAGTTGTGTCTCAACCAGCCGGCATACATAGCCGGTTGAGGTGGTTTTATCCGGCGCTGCCTTATTTGGAATTTTGATCTTTTCAGGCAGGCCGGATGTTCACCAATTAGCTTACTTTACCCTTGGACTGCTTGGGCAGGATCATTTCCACTTCGCTGTGAGGCCTGGGGATGACATGCACCGAGACCAGTTCGCCGACCCGCTTGGCAGCGGCAGCGCCTGCATCCGTGGCGGCTTTCACCGCACCCACATCCCCGCGCACCATGACTGTCACATACCCGCCGCCGATATATTCGGAGCCGAGCAGGGTGACGTTGGCGGCTTTGACCATGGCGTCAGCGGCTTCCACCGCGCCCACCAGTCCTTTGGTCTCCACCATTCCGAGAGCGATTAATTCTGGATTTGTTGCCATTTTTTACTTCCTTTCTTTTTCCTATTTTTGATTGATGATTTCTTGAACAATTTTTCTTACCAGCGCTTCCACATCCTGCGTGTTGGCTTCTGCAGCCAGCGGCGCAAATCCGCCCAGCGCCAAGGGCGGCGGCGGGGTGAATTCGTAAGCCAGGCGCTTGATGTTATACAGGTGATGCACGGTGATGTTGTCTCCCGTGATCGAGCCGCCTTCCCCACCCGCGCCAAGCGTCATGGAAGGCATCAATCCGGTGGTGAGCCCGACCGCTCCGAGCGTGCCCATGGTGTTCACCAGGATACGGAAAACAGGCTTCTCCAACCCGAAGGCCATGATCACGTTTTCATCGCGCGCGTGGATGATCTGCGTGTGCCCGCGTCCGCCGAAGGTGATCAATTCAATTGAACGGTCGCACCCGGCTTCCCATCCATCTTCCTCGTACCAGCCCAGCACGGTGGTCAGCTTCTCGCGCGAAAGTGGTTCGGACTCGCCGGTTTTCTTCAGGCGCGCGACGATCACGCGCGCTGATTGCGGGATGCTGAAACCGGCCATGCCAGCCACTGCTTGCGCGGGTTTGCCGACGGACGCGGTGTTGATGCTGCCGTCCGGGTGAAAGAGCAGCTTGCGCAGCAGATTTGTTTGGAGTTCGTCAGCGAAATAGGCCCCTTCTGCCTGCATCAAGCGCTCCAGTTCGCGCGCGATGGGCTGATCGGCAACGACGGACTGTTCCGTGGCGCAGATGGTGGAGCAGTCAAAGGCCTTGCTGGCGACAATGTAGCGGGCGGCTTTCTGCAGGTCAGCCGAGCGGTCGACATAGACAGGCACATTGCCGGGGCCAACGCCATAAGCCGGTTTCCCGACTGAATGCGCGGCTTTGACCATACCCGAACCGCCGGTGGCCAGGATCAGGCGCACGCGTTTATGGTGCATCAGCTCATCGGTTCCGGCGAGTGAAATGTGCCGCATGGCGCTCACCAGGCCTGCCGGAGCCCCGGCTTTCTCGCCTGCTTCCTGCATGATGCGGCAGGTTTCGAAGGTGCATTGCGCGGCAGAGGGATGAGGGGCGATGATGATCGCGTTGCGCGCCTTGACGGCGGAAAGCACTTTAAACATGGCGGTTGAGGTGGGATTGGTGCTGGGCGTCAACCCGGCGATCACACCTACCGGCCAGGCAATATCGTACACACGGCGCTGAGCGTCATGGCGGATCACGCCGACGGTGGGCACATCCTTGATGCTTTCCCACACGATCCGGGATCCGAGCTCGTTTTTCAGTTTTTTATGAACAGGAACACCATAACCTGTCTCTTCATGCGCGAGCTGCCCCAGCCGACCGGACGCCAGGTAGGCGGCATCAGCCATGGCCGCGCAGACGCGGTCCACTTCCGCCTGGGTGGCGTGCCCCCAAACCAGCTGCGCCTGGTAGGCGGCGTCAGCCAGATTGCGGGCTTCCTGAATTGACAACAGGTCTTTATCCATGCTCGGTTCTCTCGGTTAACTCTTTCTGAAGGTGACCTCGCCGTTCACTTCCAACGAATCGATGACCGCCATGATGACTGCGTCAACCGGTGTATCTTTGGTGATAGTGGTCTGGCGCGCGCTCGAGCCTGAGGCGGTCAGCACCAGGTCGCCCACACCCGCGTCGACCGTATCGATCGCCACAAAGGGTTTGCCGCTCGTTTTGCCGGCTTCATCCGCCGGCTGGACGATCAGCAGTTTCTTGCCCTGCAGTTTTTCATCCTTGATGGTGGAAACAGTGGTGCCTATCACACGGACAATCAGCATATTTATCTCCTGTCGGGTCAGTAGCTCTTGGGCGCGGGAGACGCAGACGCGGAAGATTTTTCCGCCTCTCCGCCGCCCTGAACGATGCGCACCCCGGCGCTGGCACCGATGCGGGTGGCGCCGGCCTTGACCATTTTCTCGAAATCCTCGCGATTGCGGACGCCGCCCGCGGCTTTGACACCGATCAGCGGGCCAACGGTGCGGCGCATCAGCGCCACATCTTCAACCGTTGCGCCGGCGGTTGAAAATCCGGTTGAAGTTTTGACGAAATCCGCGCCGGCTTCCTTGGCCAACAGGCAGGCGATCTGCTTTTCTTCATCATTCAGCAGCGCTGTTTCAATAATCACTTTCAACAAGCACTTGGCTGCGTGCACCACGCGGACAACAGCCAGAATGTCACGCGCCACCAGTTCGAGATTGCGGTCCTTCAGCGCGCCGATATTGATCACCATGTCAATCTCGGTGGCGCCATTTTCAATTGCCTGTTTGGCTTCCAGCGCTTTGATCTCGGGTGTGGTCGCGCCTAAAGGAAAGCCGACCACTACGCATACTTTGACCGGTGAACCAGCCAGCAGATCGGCGCATAACTTCGCATGCGTGGGATTTACGCACACGGACGCGAATTTATATTCCCGGGCTTCCCTGCACAACTGGGTGACCTGTTCGCTCGTGGCTTCGGGCTTGAGCAGGGTGTGGTCGATATAACTGGCTGAGGACAGGTCGTCGGGAATCGTTCCCAGACGCGTTGAAATGCGCTCCGCCCCGGCGCTGATGATCTGCCCGAATTCATCGTAGCAAGTGCGCACGCACAGGTCGTCCACGCATTCCACTTTGCACAATTCACCGCTGGGCGTTTCGCTTTGGATTTTCTCGGCGGCCAGCGCGTTCATGATCTCGTATGTGACGATTTCCGCCAGGGTTTCCACGCTGCGTGTATCCATTCCCATCTCCTTATACGCCGCTCAAAAATTTCTTTTCAATATCCATAATTTTGTCCACCCGGCGGCTGTGGCGCCCGCCGCCGAAAGGTGTTTCAAGCCAGGTTTTGACAATCAGTTTGACCTGATTCTCCCCCAGCAGCCCCGCGCCTAACGTGAGCACGTTGGCGTCATTGTGTTCGCGGCTGTTGGTCGCGGTGGCGTAGTCATAGCACATGGCTGCCCGCACTCCCGGCACTTTATTGGCCGCCATGCAGGATCCGATGCCCGCGCCGTCAATCACAATTCCTCGCCAGGCGCTGCCTGAGGACACTTTTTCAGCGACCGCGTACGCGAAATCCGGATAATCCACCGATTCTTTGCTGCTCGTACCGCAATCATTGGTTTCATACCCGAGTTCAGAAAGATACGCCAGAAGCATGCCCTTCATTTCAAAACCACCGTGATCACTGCCTACGGCGACCATCTTTTTCGCGAGGGCAGGTTCCGTGGAGGTTTTAGAGGAAGGCGCGGATAACACAGGCGCAGCTGGCAGAGTCCGCATCACTTTCTGGACGATGGTTTTGATATCCGTTTCAGATATATAATTCATTGGTAAATCCTTGATTATTGACAGGGGTCTTTGTTTTCTGTTATACTAACTGGTAAAGACCACTTAACAACATATCGTCTTTATAATAGCACGGGAAAATAAAAATGTCAAGCATGATTGATCCGGCCAATATCATCCCCAAGTACTACCAGCTTGCCAGCATCCTGCGGAAAAGGATTGAAAATGGCGAGTTCAAAGCCCATGACCCCATTCCGTCCGAACGCCAGCTGGATGAACAATACAACCTGAGTCGGCCGACCATCCGTCAGGCGATCGATTTGCTGGAACGCCAGGGCTACCTTTACCGGGTGCACGGCAAGGGCACCTTTGTGTCGCCGCCCAAGCTGCAGAAAGGTATTCTGGAGTTGACCAGTTTCTCCGAGGATATGCGCAGCCGCGGACTGGAGCCGGGCCATCGCATTCTTGAATTCGGCTGCGTCAAAGCCAAAGGCGACGTCGCGCGGCAATTGGGGTTGGTAGAGGGAGAGGATGAGGTGCTGCGTATCAAGCGCCTACGGTCTGGCGATAATACACCCATCGGGCTTCAGGATTCATATCTCTATCTGCCGGAAGGCCAAACCATCACCCGGGAGGAGATCGAAGTGCGAGGATCGATCTATGCCATCTTGCAGGAGAAATTCGGCTTGTTTCCAACCGAAGCGGATGAAACCCTGGAGGTCACCCTGGCAACGCCGGAAGAAGCCGCGCTGCTGGAAGTGCCGGAAGGCAGCCCGCTGCTGCTCAATGAACGCACCCTATGGTCGCAGAACCGTCAGGCGATCGAATTTGTCAAGATCCTTTACCGCGGGGACAGGTATAAGTACACCGTCCGTTTGACAAGATCTCAATAGTCGCCTAATAAAAAATGCCTGGTTTCATTTGCCGGGCATTCAAAGTCAAATAACATCTTGGAATTGTCATCCAAGCCATGGATCATTGGTTTCCGGTTGAATCGAAAATATAATAAAATTCACAGCGCGGAAATTATTGGAGGCGTAGCCCATTCTAAGTCAATCTATTTTTGGCTGCCTGTTTCATTTTTTTTGTTTGCGCCTTAATAACCGAAAGGGAACTGCATGGAATTATTTCAGACACTTCTACAATTGTTGGGGGGCTTGGCGATCTTTATTTTTGGGGTGGAACTGCTCAGCGAAGGATTGGAAAAAGCAGCTGGAAA
>CAYPAG010000142.1:0-4909 GCA_964408645.1 uncultured Pelolinea sp.
AATAAACCTGCCATGCCGCGTAGCACCTGTTCGCCGGTGTTGCCGTGCGGGTGCGGATGATACCAATAGGTCCCGGCGCGGTCCATGATGGTGAAGTCATATACATACTCGCCGCCCTCGCTGACAGCCAGTCGCGGGTGGCCGTCGGCATTCTCCGGTACATGCATGCCGTGCCAATGGATGATTGATTCCTGAGGGAGTTCGTTGACATAATGCACGCGCACCCGCTGCCCCCGCCTCGCGTGGATGGTCGGCCCCAGGTACGAACCCGGGATAACTTGCAGGTTGTCGTCGTTACCCCTGATCAATTCCCCTTCATACCGCCAAACAGGGGTTGGGGGGCCATCCAGAATCTGAACTTCACCAGGTAACGAGCGGATCCTTAATTCGAGGTCAGGCGCGGGACCGTTGGGCGAAAGTAGCGCATCCTGCCTTGGCGCGCAGGCGTTGGCAACGGCAGACAAGGTGATCGCTGCCGCGCCGGTGCCCATTGAATTAAGAAAATCGCGTCTTGAAAATTGTCGATGAGTCAATGTGATACTCCTGAATATGATCGAATCTATTGGACTTCAAAATTATCGGTATTGACGTTAACATAGTGTTAATACCTTCGGGATTGGTCTTGATTTCCTGAAGGGTGGCAAAACAAAAATCAGAATGGAGTTGCTGATGGGGTCCATACCACCCGTAAAATTGGCTGAATTGCTGGAAAGCCACCAGCGCTGGCTCGCGGATGATCCGTTGGGCAAACGGATGGTTCTGGTTGGACAGGATCTCGCTGGAAGCAACCTTGTCCGTGCCAACCTGGAAAAAGCTGACCTGCGCGGCGCGGATTTACGCGGCGCGGACCTAACCGCAGCCAACCTGAAAGCGGCAGACCTGGCTGGCGCATTGCTCGACAGCGCCAAACTGAGCAATGCAACGCTGGAAGGCACACGCTTTGATCAAGCCAGCTTAAAAAACGCGGATCTCACCCGATGCGGGATGGTCTTTGCCAGTTTCAAGCAGGCGGACCTCACTGGCGCGGATCTCGGTGAAGCCTTCATCATTTCTTCCAACTTTACGGATGCGGTCATGATTGGTGTGGTCATGGCGCGCGCCCGCCTGAACAAGTGTATTCTGCAGAATGTGAACTTGACCAAGGCCAATTTGCAGGCGATTTCAGTGATTGGGGCGGATCTTAAAAACGCGAACCTTTCCGGGGCTGATCTCACTGGCGCGCATTTCAGGGATGTTCTTCTTGCCGGCGCCGATTTAACAGAAGCGATCTTGAATAAATCCAACGTCAAATTCCGCGAATTCAGAAAAAAGTGAGAGGTAGCAAACCACCACCAACGCGCTTGAGTTTTCCAATATAATTCTTGGATAAGTAAAATTTTCATTGAGGAGAGATGAGAAATGCATGAGATGACCAAAGCGAACCTGGAAGCTGCCTTTGCGGGCGAGAGCCAGGCGCACATGAAATACCTGATTTACGCGGACCAGGCGGAAAAAGATGGTTTCCCCAATGTCGCGCGGGTTTTCCGGGCGAATGCCTATGCCGAACAGGTGCACGCGACCGGGCACTTCAAGGTGATGAAAAAGCTTGGTGATACCTCTGCCAATCTGCAGGATGGCATCAACGGAGAGAATTTTGAAGTGGAGGAAATGTATCCCGCTTACATGGCAGTGGCAGAACTGCAGGATGAGCGCGGCGCGGTCCGTTCAACGAAGTGGGCGCGCGAAGCGGAGAAGGTCCACGCGGAAATGTACGCGGATGCGAAAAAAGCTGTCGAGAGCCAAGCGGATTCAGATGTCCAAAAAGTGTATGTGTGCTCCGTGTGCGGTTGGACCGGGGTTGGCGAGCATCCGGATAATTGTCCTTTGTGCAACGCCAAGAAAGAATTCTTTAAAATCTTCTAAGTTCCTAAAGAAAAATGAAGCGCCCGGTGAGGGCGCTTTTTTTTGTAAAAATGGTTTTTTGAGCATGCCAACCGTACAATGACATTGGCAAGTTGCACAATTAATAATTTTCTAACGCGCACATGCAATGGGAAATTGTACAGTGAAGATGGCAGAGGTTTTTGTGAAGGAGATTGCGATGGCGATGATCAGCGTGGATTGCATGAATTGCCGCACCACAAACCAGATTGATGTATCCCTGGCGGTGATCGAGGACGGTGTTTTGAAGTTCAACTGCACCTGCACCCAGTGCGGCAGCCGATTGGTTTCAGTGCTGCCGCCGGAGGATATGGGTTTTCACCAAGAAGCTTCCGGGAAAAGTAGAGGATAAATCTATAAAAGCCTGACCAACTGGCTTCTTAAAACCCAATCTCCTAAATCCAATTTGTGCTTGGATTTTAAATAACTGCGGTTTGTTGCTGCGCGATCAATGGATAGCGGTTGAGCGCTAACCTCTTTTAAGTTCAGGTCCGTTTCCGCCCAGGCGCACGCCTTCGCGCAAGTGGCGGTAGGGTGTTTTTCTCGAATCTTCCGTGAATGCGCCCGGCGCCTCCACCGGGATGATGGCGCCCGCGATCGGCTCAAAATCCGCGCGGTAATGGTTGGAGCTCTTCAGCACCAGGATCTTCATCTCCGAAGGTTCGATGCCCATCACCCTGAAATACGACTGGTCATTGGCCTGGGTGCGGCTGCAGGCCACCACCACTTCCACCTCACCGATCTGCAGGTTGGCCATTTTGCCCAGATCAGCCGGCATGCCGTTGAACATCGGGCCGGTGGCCAGGAATTCGCCCTGAAAGAGCTTCTTGACCAAAAAGGTGCCTGTGAAGGGCGTCTGCACCGGGGTCAGCTTGCCGCCCAGGTCCAGCGTGATGCGCGCGCCTTCGCCTGCCTGGTGGGCTTTCTCCGCGGCTTCCACATCATACATGACGCCCAACGCGGTCTTGGGAGCATTCTGCCTCACCAGGGCCTCCAGGATCCAGGGCGTGTCTGAGGTGCCGCCGGCGCCGGCGTTGTCCTGCACATCTGCCAGCACGATGGGCTTATCGCTGGATTCCGCCAACCGGATGGCTTCCCGCACCGCTTCATCCGGGTCGGGTAAATGCACATCGAACTCCGCTTCCTTCTCCAGGATGGCGGAGTAAATGGCCTCCGCTGCTTGCTCAGCAGCGATTTGCGTATAGGCGTAGGTCAATACAGTCGGGCCGGTGTGTTCCAGATCGGCCGGCGCGAAACCAGGCAGAAAGCTGCAGGAGATGACATCATCCAGTTTTTCAATCTGATTGACAAAATCCATCAACGAGCGGACGGGTTCGGTGTTGGTGGATTGCGTGGTCAGGGACATCAGGAAGGGGATTTGCCTGTTGGTTTTGTGGATCTGCTTCCCATCCAGCAGGAGCTGCATGGCGTCCGCGCAGCGTTCCCCGGTCTGATAGACATCCGTGTGGGGATAGGTGCGGTAGCCGATCATCACCGAAGCCAGCTCAGATGATTCGCGCGAAATGTTGCCGTGCAGGTCAAGCGACACGGTGATGGGAATATCGCCGACGATTGAGCGGCAGCGCCTGAGGATTTCAGTTTCGCCGTCGTTGAAATCTTCATAAACCATCGCGCCATGCAAGTCCAAAAAAAGCCCGTCAAACGGACCTTTGGATTTCAGCCCGTCCGCGATCATGCCCATGATGCTCTCGAAGGCGTCCCGGGTGACCTGGTTTGCAGGTTCCGCAGCGGCAAAAACCAGCGGCACAATCTCATGCCCCAACTCTTCAGCTCGGTGTATAAATCCTGCCGCCCCGCGGTTGATCTTTTTTCCACGATAGCGGAAAATTTCATCCCCGGTCAGCAGGCAGGCGTACGCGCCGCCGCCCTGGGTGAAATCCTCCAGCCGGGTGGGCAGGGGGGCAAATGTATTGGTTTCGTGTAGAAATCCTGCCAGCGCGATGCGAGCCATGTTTCACCTCAATGTTTTTTTGTTTTGAAAATGAAAATAAAGATCTAATTCTTAAATCCCTGTTCCACGAAAAACTGCTCCACATCCGCGATGAATTCCAAGACGCCATTTTCAATACGGGTCTCGAGGGCGTCAGGTTCGCCAAAGTCAGGGTTGCTTTCAAGTACCATTTCTATGATGGAATCATATCCCTGGATTGCCGGCACCAGGCGGTATTTATCCCAGCCGCTGGCTTTGATCATCTGCCAGTATTCTTCCTGGATCTTCTTGTTGTTGGCCGCCAGCCACACCTCAAACCTGAAGGTTTCGTAGACAAACACGATCGCGATCTTCAATCCCCTGTTCCTCAAGGATTCGGGCGTGAATGGGAAGTAGGTCATGTCCATGTATCCCTGGTAGAAACTGCCGGTGGTAAACGAATTGGCATATTTCTGGCTCAGCCGGTTTTTGAGGGACGTCATAAAGCTGATCAATTCAAGGTATGCCTTGGCGATCCGCCCGGATTTGGCCAGTTCGCGGAACTCCCTCATGTTTTCTGCTTCAATGGACATCATTTTTTCTCACCTTTCTACTTCCAAAGCCTGGCTGATTGATGGTCGATTTGAGAATTGTGTTTAATGGATTCTCAAGGTCGTTTTTTCAGGACTCAGATATTCTTGCCAACATTATCAAAGGGTATCGCTTTTCTTTTTAAAAAATTCTGAAGCGATTGTATGATGAAATCCTGATTTTTTCACGTTTTCTAAGACATTGTTCTAATAATTCTTCAATATAAAAAATATATCAGGATGTGGAAAATAAAAGCATGAAGACCCGTAAGGTATATATCTTAACATCCATATTTTTTTTGCTAACCGGCTGTCTGCCTGTGGCTGGATTGGCGATCGAAAATATTCCGCTGCCTGATCCGGCGGCCGTCGTTGAAGCGCTTCCGGCGGAAATACCCACCTCACAGGCCCTTATCAATCCCCCGGTAGAACCTCATTCTGTGGCAGCCATGCGCGAGCGCGAATATGG
>CAYPAG010000143.1:0-4901 GCA_964408645.1 uncultured Pelolinea sp.
GCCGAGGAGATTCTGGTGGCCCAGGTGACCCCTTCCGGTGTGCTGGCCTTGAACCCGAACAGCCAGACGCTGGTGCTGGTCGATCCGCAGGGCGCTGAAGCGGCCATGATCCCCGCGCCGGACATCGCCGGAGGCGATCCGCGCATCCTGCACGCGGCCGGCAGCTGGTCGGCCGGACAGCCAGCGCCGCAAATCATCTATGGCGCATTTATGCCGCAGCAGGCCGTCAGGTCATCCACCGGGGCGACACTGACCAGCTTTCCTGCCACCGAAACCTTCATGGGCATCGCCGGCGCTGCCGGCCAGCCCGCGTTGGCGCTTTCCGTCATCAGCTACACAGAGGGTTTCCCTGTCAGCCGCCTGTTCGCGGGCACGCCGGACTCCCTGGCGGGCTCTGCCTCCTTTTATGAATCGCAGGACAGCCAGATGGGTATGGTCCTGCTGCCGGTGGCGGTAAAAGCAGCCGGTGGGCAGCCGCAGGGCGTCTGGTACATCCAGACCGCCTGGGGCATCGGCGGGGTGGACCTGATCTATCCCATCAACCGCGGCCTGTATTTTTACGATCTGACCACGGGCGAGAATGGCATGGCGCTCAACCCCGACTGCAATTTCCAGGGAATTTCCCCCGACCTGACCCTGGCTGCCTGCGTGCAGTTCAATGGCGGCGGCAGTTCGCCCATGACGGTTCACCACCTGAGCGAAGGCACGCTCACGACGTTCGCGCTCAATGCCACCACGGATCGCGGCGCGGGTTACGCGGTGTTCTCGCCCGACAGCCAGCGGGCTGCCTGGCTGGAGGCCAGCGGTTCGTTGACCGGCGAGCCCGAGTTCAAACCCGTCATCCGCGTGGGCGACACATCTTCCGGCGCTGTGCTGGCCGAGATGGACAAAACGGCAGCTGCCCAGGCGGCGGGCTGGGGCATCGTCACCTGGATGAAGCCGGTCGGTTTTCTGGATAACCAAACCGTGCTGGTGGAAGCGCGCGGCGAGGATTGGAGCACGGTTGCCTTGCTCAAATACGACCTGGCTGCCAACAGCGTCGGGCTGTTCCATTCGGGCAGTTTTTCAGGGTTTGTTTATCCATAAGCGATTTATTAACAAACCACAACAGCAGCGATTAATTTTTGTATCTTCTTATAATCCCAGGTGAATTCATCTCACTTTGGAGAAAAGGAAGAAAAATGAAAAAATCCCTGCTGTTGATTGTTTTGGCAGCCCTGTTCATTTCCGCTTGCAGCGGCGGCGCGCCCAAGGGCATAGAGATCGCTGAGGTGGTGTTTGCCAAGGAATTATCCGAGAACTTTGAACCCGTCGATTCGACCGAGGAGTTCTATCCGGATGAGACCATCAATGTGTCCGTGCGCATTCCCGGCCGCCCCAGGGAAGGCGTCCTGGCTGCCAGGTTCCTTTATATGAACGACTTGATCGCGGAAACCTCGATCGATTTTGGCCAGGAGAACAGCGACCTGCTTTTCTCCGTGGGGCAGGACACCTTTACCGGTTTCTACCTGACCCACGACGATCCGCTCTATATCAGCCCGCTCTATAATGTGGAACTACTGGTGGATGGAAAAAGTATCGGAATGTACCCTTACACGGTCATTCCGCCCATGGATGCCATTCCGACCGTGTTGAGGTCGAGCATGTTTGCTGCCGGTGTGACTGATGCGATTGATCCCGTGGATGAGAAAAATGACTTTTCATCATCGGAAGTGGTGCATTTCATCGGCGATGGTGATTTTGGCCGCATGTCCTATCTCCAGGCGGATTGGTTCCTCAACAGCGGCGAACAAATAACAGACTGCACAGCGGGAATCACGGTTGACGAGAACCTGCCCGATGACCGTTTTTACTTCTCCTGCGAACTGGATGCTGGCTGGCCGGCGGGTGAACACAAACTGGTCCTGACCATTGATGATGAAAAGGTCACCGAGGAAACCTTCACAGTCCAATAAAGCCAAAATCTTAAAAGGTCAATTTAAAGGGGTAGTCTATTAAGAAAAATAAAAGAGACGTTTTTCTTGTCATGCTGAACGAAGTGAAGCATCTCGGCAAGAGATCAACTAACTTTGAATTACACACCGAGATTCTTCCCATGAAGGGGACGGTTCCCAGTCAGGGCTAAAGCCCTTCAGAATGAAAGCAGGATTTGATAATCTCTGCCTTTTCACACGGAAAAATTTCAAAGAATTACCCTGAAAAACCATGATGTTCTGGAAATTCCAGGCGCATTTTGTCATGTCGTCATTACAAGTCTTGCCAAAAAACTAAAAAGCGTGTATATTAAATGCAGTTCTTTAGACATCATCAATGTCAATGCAGGATCATCGCAGCGCGGAATTAGGGAAACTGCGCGAGAAAGACCGATAGTGACGAGAGGTCAGCCACTATCGGTCTTTATTCGTATTAAAGCCGGGCGATGGTCACGCCGTCCCCGCCCTCG
This sequence comes from uncultured Pelolinea sp., assembly GCA_964408645.1. Taxonomy (GTDB): domain Bacteria; phylum Chloroflexota; class Anaerolineae; order Anaerolineales; family Anaerolineaceae; genus Pelolinea. The sequence goes on from CAYPAG010000143.1 coordinate 2,444, forward strand.
TTGTCCAATGCGTTTTCCCAGCGCGACACCAGCGGCGATTCGCTGAGCGCCTGACGCACGAGCTGGCGCAGCGTGCCGGTGCCCTTGCCGTGCACAATGCGCACGAAGGGCAGGCCTGCCGAGTAGGCGTCATCCAGGTAACGTTCCAGTCTGAGCAGCGCGTCCTCCGCCCGCATGCCGCGCAGGTGCAGTTCCATCCCGGGCGAGGGATGGAAGATGCTTTTTTCTGCGGGCGCGGGTTCGCTCTCGCATAATTTGGGCAGTGCCGCGTCCTTCGACCGTTGGATGTTGGGTAGGTCGGTTTTGAGTCGCATCTTGCCGATCTGCACCTCGATCTGGTCGCCCTCAATGGCGGTCACGGTGCCGTCGGTTTTCAGGCTGCGCACGTAAACCCGGTCGCCGGCCTTGAGCGGACGCCTGCGCGTAGGTTCCGCCGGCTCGGGGCGGATCGTTTCCGTGATGGCCGTCTGGAGTTCTTCGGCCTGTTTGCGCAGTTCTTTCTTTTGCCTGACCGTTTCCACCGGCGCCTGAGTTTGGCGGCGCATGTCTTCGATGCGCCCCAGCAGTTCTTCCAGGTCCTGGCGTGCCTGTTCGCGCGCTTCTTCCAGCACGCGCACGCGCTCCTCATCAATGGCAGACAGTTTTTCCTCCAGCGCCTGCCGCTCATTTTCGATCGCGATGCGCTGGTTTTCCGCTTCGGCGCGTTCCTTGCGCGCGGCTTCCAGCTGGCGGTGGATCTCGTCGAGCAGGTCCTCCGCCCGCAGGTCATCCGGGTTGACCATCCCGCGCGCGGCGTTGACGATCTCCTCATCCAGGCCCAGGCGCTTGGCGATCTCCAGCGCGTTCGACCGGCCGGGCAGGCCGGTGATCAGCCGATAGGTCGGGCGCAGGCTTTTCAGGTCAAATTCAACGCTGGCGTTCAGCGCGCCTTCAGTGCTGTGCGCGAACGCTTTCAGTTCCGGGTAGTGGGTGGCGATCAGGCAGGGCGCCTTTCGGTTAAGCAGGTGCGTCAGAATGGCGCGCGCCAAAGCCGACCCTTCCTGCGGATCGGTGCCAGCGCCCAGTTCATCCAGGATGATCAGCGTCGAGGCGTGCGCGCGTTTGAGGATGCGCACAATGTTGGTGACATGCGCGGAAAAGGTGGACAGCGACTGTTCGATCGATTGTTCATCGCCGATATCCGCGTAAATATCCCTGAAAACGCAGGTTTCCGACCCGGATTGGGCGGGGATGTGCAGCCCGGCCTGCGCCATCAACGCCAGCAGCCCCGCGGTTTTAAGCGACACGGTCTTGCCGCCGGTATTGGGGCCGGTGATCACCAGCGCGCGCGTACCTTTTTCCAGCGCTATATCGATCGCCACCACGCGCTGCGGGTCCAGCAGCGGATGGCGGGCACGTGTGAATTTAAAGATCGGGTCGGGGCTGGCACCCGGTTGGATTTCTTTCAGCACGGGTTCTGAGGCTTTCAACTCATCGGCATAACGGGCGCAGGCCAGCGCGAAATCGAGCGCAGCCAGCGCGCGCACATTGGCCTGAATGGCGGGGGTCGCTTCGCCGACCTGCGCGGAAAGCTCAGCCAGGATGCGCTGGATTTCCTTTTGCTCGTCCATCACGGCTTCCGCCCAGCGGTTGTTCAGCTCAACCACCGCCAGCGGCTCCACGAAAAGCGTGGCGCCGGAAGCGGACTGATCCTGCACCACGCAGCGGATGCGCCCCTTGAATTCGGACTTGATCGGCACCACATAGCGGTTATTGCGCAGGGTGATGATCGCCTCCTGCAGCATGCGTGAGGTGGAACTGTCGTTGATGAAGCGTTCCAGCTTGGACATCACCCGGTCGTTGGCGCTCTTGACCTCCTGGCGCAGCTCAGCCAGGCGCGTGGAGGCGCTGTTGAGGATCTCGCCGCGATCGGAAAGCACCCGGCTGATGGCTTCGATCACGCCCGGGGGCGGTTCCAGTTCATCGGCGATTTTGCGCAGGTGGGGGATGGGCAGGTCCAGTTTTTCAAAAAAGCGTTTCAGGTCGCGGCCGGCGGTCAGCGTGGCTTTAATGTCCAGCAGCTCCTCGGGTGTGAGCACCCCGCCACGGGCGGCCAGTTCAGCCTGCGGGCGCACGTCGCGCGCGCCGCCCACGCTCAGATTGTCGTGCTCGCTCAGCAGGCGCCGCGCTTCGCTGGTGCGCGCCTGGCGTTCCACTGCCAGTTCGTAATCGTTGGTCGGGCGTAGCGCTTTCACCATGGCGGCTGACGCGCTGAAGGACACATACCCCGACAGGCGGTCGAGAATTTTCTGAAATTCAAGCGTGGTGATTGATTTGGCGTCCATCGCGCGCTAATTATATAGCGAAGGAGGTTAATATGATGTTGATAGATGTATAAATTAATTACGGGTATAAATGATCCATATCAGGAGGACAAATGGAAAAGAATGATCTTCGGCAAATACTGGGAATTGTGCTG
>CAYPAG010000144.1:0-1550 GCA_964408645.1 uncultured Pelolinea sp.
GCTGCTCGGCGGGATCGGCGTGGTTGTGATTTTCGGTGGCATTATTTTTGACCTGATTTACAATAAGATCAGGAAGTCTAATAAGGAGAACAAATAATCATCCATGAAGCTGTCCATCATCGTTCCTGTTTATAACGAAGAGGAAAGTTTAGGTCCGCTCTTCGGCGAGATTCAGAATGCGGTCAAACCGTTGGATCTGCCTTGGGAGCTGATCCTGGTGGATGACGGCAGCAAGGATAACGGGCTGCAGAAGATCAGGGAGATCGTTGCCGCCAACCCCGAAAAAGCCAGCGCGGTCGTGCTGCGCCGCAACTTTGGGCAAACCGCGGCTTTAGCTGCCGGCATTGACCAGGCCAAGGGCGATGTGATCGTCCTGCTGGATGCCGACCTGCAAAACGACCCGGCGGATATCCCCGCCATGATCGAAAAGATTCAGGAAGGATATGATGTGGTCAGCGGTTGGCGCTATAACCGCCAGGACAATTTCATCACCCGCACGCTGCCCTCGCGCATGGCGAACTGGCTCATTTCGCGGGTCACGCGCGTCAAATTGCACGATTACGGCTGTACGCTCAAGGCTTACCGCCGCGAGGTCATCACCGGCTTCCGCTTGTATGGCGAAATGCACCGTTTCATCCCCGTTTACGCCAACTCGGTCGGCGCGCGCATCACCGAGGTGAAAGTCCGCCACCACCCGCGAAAATTCGGCAAAGCAAAATATGGCCTCGAGCGAACCATAAAAGTCATTCTTGACCTGTTCACGGTCAAATTTCTCACCAGCTATGCCAGCAAACCCATCTATATCTTCGGCGGCACTGGCTTGGGGTTTATGGGGCTCAGTTTTCTTACCTTGCTCTTTCTGGTGATCCGGCGGTTCGCGCTGCCCGGACGCGTGTCCCCCTTCGCTTCGCCCTTGTTCCCGATCGCCATCATGGTCGCGATTCTTGGCTTTCAGTCCATCCTGATGGGGCTGATCGCTGAATTATTGGCGCGAACGTATCACGAATCGCAGAACAAACCGGTCTACACCATCCGCGAGATCATCAGGCCGGGAAAGTAATCCCCACAGGTTTCTTCCCGCCATGAAAATACTGGTCATCTCCCACGAATACCCGCCCATCGGCGGGGGCGGCGGCAAGGTCGTCGAGGAGTTGAGCCAGGGGCTGGCTCAAAAAGAGCACCAGCTGCACCTGCTCACCGCGCACTACGGCAGCCTGCCCAAATTAGAGCGTTTGGAAAATTTAACTATCGAACGCCTGCCCTCCTGGCGCAGCGAGCCGTTCCGCGCGGACCTGAAAGCCATGGCGGCTTTCATCATCAAGGCTTTTTTCCGCGGATTGAAGGTGTTCCGTGATTTCAAACCAGATTTCATTCACGCCCACTTCGCTGTACCCGCTGGCGCAGCCGCGTTTTTGCTGGCAAAAGCGACCGGTATGCCTTATGTCATCACCGCCCACGGCGGCGATGTGCCTGGCGGCGCGCCGGAAAAGACGGCCGGTTGGTTTCGCCTGGCGCTGCCCTTCAGTAAGCTGATCTGGAAACACGCGGCC
>CAYPAG010000144.1:1650-2786 GCA_964408645.1 uncultured Pelolinea sp.
CGCCACCTGCGCGATTGGCGCAAAGCCGGGCATGAGGTGCGCTTTTTCTCGCATATGCACCCCGCGCCCCCATCAGCTGAACTTGTGGAAGGCGACCGTTTCATTTATGAGCAGCATCCTGGATTCATCGGTCGCATCATCACTGAATTTTCGCGCGTGCGGGCAGCATTTAAGTTGGTCCGCGCGCTGCGGGATTACCACCCGGACTTGATCTATCTGCGCTGGTCGATGTATGTGTTTCCCATCCATCGCCTGGCGGCCATCGCCCCGCTGATTGTTGAGGTCAACACCAACGATATCGAGGAACACCGGCTGCTCGGCTTGCTCCCCGATATGTACAACCGCCTGACACGCGGGCTGCTTCTTGGCCACGCTTCCGGGCATGTGTTCGCGACTCACGAGATGGCTGAGCTGCCGGTGTTCAAGAAATACCGCAAGCCGGGCATCGTTGTCACCAACAGCCTGGATTTGGCAAGCACCCCTTTTTACCCAGCGCCTGCCAACACGCCTCCCCGCCTGTTGTTTATCGGCACCCCAGGTATGCCCTGGCATGGTGAAGACAAGCTGGTCAGTCTTGCGGAAAGATTTCCGGATATCCTGATCGATATCGTCGGCATCGACCATATCGAAGGCCGGACTGCGCTGCCAGACAACATCCACCTGCATGGGTTTTTGAGCGGATCCGCTTATGAAGCAGTACTTGCCCAAGCTGACGCGGCCATTGGAACGCTTTCTCTGCACAAGAAAGGCATGGATGAAGCAGCGACGTTCAAGGTGCGCGACTGCGCCGCGCGCGGCATCCCCTGCGTTCTGCCCCATGTTGACACCGATCTCTCGAGATTTAACAGCGATTACTTTCTTCAGGTACCCAATCACGAAGACAATATCCAAACGCACGGCCAGGCCATCCACGATTTTGTGTTTGCCATGCGCGGCCGGCGCGTCCCGCGCGAGCTCATCTTCAACCGCATCGACAGTTCGATCAAGGAAGCCGAAAGACTTTCCTTTTTTCAGCAGTTCTCCAAGTCTTAACTTCACTTCAATACAACCTTTTTTTATCAGTTTGCACCAGAGTTATCGTGCTCGATCAAGGCGGTGATCAGCAACAAGGTGTTTTATCGGTGTTCATCGGTGTT
>CAYPAG010000144.1:2886-4884 GCA_964408645.1 uncultured Pelolinea sp.
TGTACATCTGTGGTTGATTTATGCGTTTATCCACACTCATCTGTGGAAAATTCACCGGAAAGACACAAAGCTGCCTGTGCTATACTCTGCAATAATTGAACTGAAAAGGGAATTCCAGATGTCCGACGAGATCACTTGCTCCGAATGCGGCCGGCCGAACCTCCCCGAAGCGGAAAAGTGCTGGTACTGCCAGACGCCGCTGCGTACACATGAAGAAAATCCTGAAACCGAAACCGGTGAGCATTTGGATTTATCCGCGAATGGGCAGGCATCAGCTGAGATGCTTACTGATGAAAAAGCGGATGAGGATATTCCCGAGTGGCTCAAACGCATCCGCGAGCTGAAAAAAGCTGACCAGCCCGAAGAGGAAGAAGAAGACCAATGGCGCCAACAAATTCTGTTTGATTCAGGGCAGAATGAGCCATCGAAGAAAAAATCCTCCAGGGCATCATCACCACGGCCTGTCTCTAAACCCGACCCCGACAAATCTTCACCTCAATCAGCGGTAGAAGACGAACCCCCTCAAAACCAAGAAGCTCAGCCGCTGCCTGATCCCATTCTGGAGCAAAAGGAAACGGATGATGATCCGGAAGCCATCGACCCGGGTGATGAAGAACTGCCGGACGGTTTTACACCGCTGGACACCAAAAAAGGATAAAATAAGCGCCAACCAAAAAGCGAGGGATGATGGAAAATCAGGAATCCAACAACACCATTAAGGAAATTCTCGAGGAAGACCGCACAGATATGCGCAGGCGGAAACGCGGCAAGGGCTGCCTTCTGCGTCTGCTCATCATTGCTGTGCTGCTTTTCGTTGGATTCTACAGTTTTATTCTCTTCCGCCAGAAGATGCTGGACATGGACGCTGAAGCGCTCGTCCGCGCCCGACAGACCCTCACCAGCCAGGCCGGTGAACAAGACACAACCGAATCCGAAGCCTCGCCAGCCGCTGAATCGGAACCACAGGCAGTGGAACCCACCGCTGACCCATTGATTGAGCGGACTGCCACTGTCCAGGCGCAGCTCACCAGTGTGGCGGAATTTCAGCTGACAGCCACACCAGACCAATAGAAAAAGGAAGGGGGCGCCATGTTAGGAGCAATTGCGGGAGATGTGATCGGATCAGTCTTCGAGTTCGCGAGTTTTAAAGAATACGATTTTCCCTTATTTTCTGAGCCCTCCACCTTCACCGACGACACGGTGCTGACCATCGCGGTCGCGGATGCCTTCATCAACAAACTCGAGATCCCGCAAACACTCAAGGATTACGCCCTGCGCTATCCCGACCGCGGCTACGGCGGGTCCTTTCATCGCTGGGTGCATTCGGACAGTCTCGCGCCTTACAATTCCTGGGGCAACGGCTCTGCCATGCGCACCTCGGCAATCGGTTTCCTGGTGAACAATGAAACTGATCTCCTTGCATTCGCGCGGGATTACGCCGCAGTCACGCATGACCATCCAGAAGGCATCAAGGGCGCGCAAGCCACCGCTTACGCCATTTTCCTGGCCAGAAACGGGACCACCAAGGAAGACATCCGCAAAGAGATCACCACCTGGTTTGGCTACGATCTCAGCTCAACCGTGGATGAGATCAGGCCTTCATACCGATTCAACGAATCCTGCCAGGATACCGTTCCGCAGGCGATCATCGCCTTCCTGGACTCGCAGGATTTTGAAAGCGCCATCCGCAACGCGATTTCATTGGGCGGCGACGCCGACACCCTGGCTTGCATCACCGGCGGCATCGCGGAAGCCTTCTACGGCCTGGTGCCCGATCACATCGCGCGTGAAACCTACAGCCGCCTGCCGGATGAGTTCATCCAATTAATGGACAAGTTCTACCTGATGCTCGAAAGCTGACCCAAGCCAAACCTGTCAGGTTTTTTCTTGAGAGGGACTGTCATTCTAAAGGAGCTCTGCGACCGAAGAATCTGTCATTTTTTATGTCAGGCCGAGGTGCCTCGCTTAGAGCAACACAACACCCTTGCGACTGTCATT
>CAYPAG010000145.1:0-4881 GCA_964408645.1 uncultured Pelolinea sp.
TTTTCCTGATCGAACACATGGATCGGATAATTGTTATAAAGTCCGCCATCCACAAAATAATCACCCTGTCCAAATTCCTTACCATCAAAACGCAGCGCCTCAAAATACAAAGGGATGGACATGGACATACGCACCGCGTCGGCAACAGCGACATCCGGGGTGGTCTCATAGGAAAAATCCTGAGCGCAGTGGCGTGAGAGATTCGATGCGATGATATGCAGATCCCGAAATCCCCGGCGTTTAAAATCATTGAAAGTGGCGTTTTTCTTGCCGCCGCATTGCCCGGCAATGATCTCCTGGAGCCAATCGTAGAAATATTCACTGGAATACCAGCCATACCGCTCAAAAATCCTTCGATAGCCATCTGTGTTGGGCAGCGGGAGGAAGCCAAACGCTTTCGTGTGGCTGCCAGGTCCATTCTGCGGCACTTTACCCAGGTCGAGCGAATCAAACATACGAATCGTATCGTCAATCGGTCTCCGGAAGCTGACCAAAGTGGCGGCAATCGCGCCTGAAGAAGTCCCCGCAACCCGCTCAATATTGCCCAGAATTCCCTCTTGCTCAAGAACCTCCAGCGCGCCCATATAGGCAATCCCGCGCACTCCACCGCCTTTAAATACCAGGTTTCGGTAGTGCGATCTGGAGAACGGCAATCCCGTTCGATCAGTTAAGAATTTTAAAATCTCTTCAAGCACAGTTTTTCATTATCCTTTATTCAGCCATATCTATTTACGTCTTGTTGGATTAATAGTTGCTTAAGCCATAAGCTTCAGCGATTGTTTTGCTCTTTCACCTATGACTGACTAAAAAAACCATAACCAAAGAAAAAGCTTTCTTGGATAGGCGCGCAATAATTTCCTTTTTAGCAAATAGCAGAGTTTTATCTATCTTTGTTGCGACCAGTTATTACACATTGCGCTGATGCTCATCCACTCTAATCAATTTTTATGCTCATCGGATGAGAATATTCCTTGCCAATGGACAAATTAAGTTGGAGCTTGGCCAGGTCATAAAGCGCTGACCACTGAGTGCCCTCAACCGCGGGATCTCCCTGCGAGACATCCGCCAGAAGTTGTACCCCGTCTTTAATGGAAATCGAACCCTGGTTAGCGGTTAACTTTTCAGAGATTTTCTGGTAGCGGGTGCACTCCATTTCCGGTTGAGCGCCAGACAATTCGAGCAGGAAGTTGGTGATGCCCTGCCACTCGGATGTTTTTCGAATGACATGCATTTCCCCGCTGCCGTATTCAACCACCGCGGAATCGCCGCTGGCGTCCGAAATCAAATAGTGAACCGCCGGACCACCGCCAAAATCAAGGCGGTAGGAATCCATGATCGCCAGCGCCTCATCCACATCCGCCGCATAATCCAGTATCTCGCGCATGATCCCCAGCGATCCCATCACCGGTTTATCGGCATGCCCATTGTCCTCGCCTTCCGGCACCATCGCCATGCCCACCGCCACGCCTTTTTCATTCATCCCATCCACAGGCACAAATGGAAGTTGAAGTAATTTGCTTCGGAACAAATTGGGTTTGGAGATCAGATTCTCCGCCTGTTTAGCCCCAATCCCGATGAATCCGAGATTAACCATCGAAATGGATTTATATCCGTTGGAAGGGGCGGTATGCAGTATCACGATCGGGTTACACTCCCAATCAAAATTACGTCCCATCATATACCCGCCCTTGATGTTGGCAGCCGCGAAAAGTGAACAAGCAAACATCTCCGTGTTTGGCTCAAGCAGCGCGGAAGGCGCTTGCCGATAATCTGAAAGGTAGTCGATTTCAAACACCGGATAATCGCTGATTTGACTGATGCGTAAACCCTCGATCTCCACAGTTTCATTCAGCGGCTTACAGCCGGACAACACAAATAACCCAACTAAAATGATGAGAACAGTTTTCTTAAAGGTGATGAAATTGTTTTTCATTGCAATGGCAGGTCCTTTCAGATGGATTATATTTATGCGTTGAAAATTTATCAATAGATCTGATCGGCAAGAATAAAATTGAACGGAGAAAAATGATAAAAAACGCGATCATCATGGGCGGCGTGAGCGCGCTCATCACCGGTGTTGCCATCGGCATCCAATCCTTTCTCGCCGGCAGGGCGGGCAATCTCATCGGGCCTGTCAATACAGGCTTTTGGACCAATTTTCTGGGCGGCACATTGGCTGGACTCCTCATCCTGGTGCTATCCATCTTCGTCGGCCCTCAATTTAAAACCATTTCCGGACCGGCATTTATCATCACGCTGATCTCCGGTGCCTTGGGTATCATCATCATTATGGGGATATCATTCTCGATCTCTCGGGCGGGTGTGGCGGCTGGTTTGGCAGCGGTGATCTTCGGCCAATTTCTCTTTGGGGTGATCGCTGATTCGATCGGTTTAGGCGGCACCCAGCCCATCCCTCTGGATCTTCGCCGGGTGATTGGGCTGGCCGTCATGGCGTTATCCGTATATTTGCTTCTGCCAAAACAATAAAACCGGCAATATCCACCCCAAAGTAAAAAACACAAAACCAACAACGCTGCCTGAGTCATAATTTAAAGAAGAACGGCAAGGAGCAGCCGTTCTTCTTTTTCGGGAAGTGCTGGAATTTTAGTTAGTTATCGCTTCCACCTTGGCCGTTGCCTTGACCATCATTCTCCTGGCCAGTTCCTCCTTGCTGCTGGTTCTCATTTCCACCCGCTTTTGTGTCAGACCAAAGGTATTCATAATTGTGTTGATAGTCATAGCTGAAAAGCAGTGCATTGGTTTTCAGGTCAAACAGCTTTAGCGTTCCCTGGCCGGATGCTCCAGTGAGATTGCAGGTCACCAGACTGTCATCAACAGCGCAGTTATAAATTGACCCGTCAACTTCTGCATAGACTTCATTTGGCAGCGTGTCTGCGAACCGGAACTGGAAATAGAGCGCGCCATTCTCCACAAATTCATCAGACGCGTATTCCACGCGATTTTGGTTCTGGTTGTTGAACTGATTCTGATCCTTGTTTGCATCGGTCGCGTCCTCGGGTGTGTCGTCAATAGTCTCACCTTCGGTGGAACCAACTACAATTTCTTCAACCGGCACTTCAACTGGCGCATCCTGGTTTATGCGCAGCCGGGTTTGGGTGTTGGTTTCCAGCATGGTTCTAATATGGGCTTGAAGGGGCGTGTCAGCATCTTCCGTTTGCGCATCCAAAAGCAATTCCATTAACCGGGCATGTTCCTGCAGCCTGGTTTCAAGCTCAACGCGCAGTCTGATCCCATCTTCAGGATCCTGCGCCCGTACCTTCTCAAAGGTCTGAGTCATCAGCTCTGTCCGGTTACGGTAGCCATCTAAAAGATCTTCAAGATCAACTTCCTCGCCTGATTGCACCAGCTCAAGGAGTTCTTCCATCCGCCGGGAAGCAAATAACCCAGCCAGCTCAACATCCACATCATCAGGTGCGAGCAGAAGTTGAACATCCTCAACCCAGGTTTTCACCGGATATAAGAATTCTCCCGGCAGCGCGTCATTGGACGCATAAACAGCGCCGGCTCCGCTTAGCAATGAGAGTACAGTGGTCACAATGATTACCCAAGTCATGGCAAACCTCCATTTCGTGTTCTGCCATCTATAACGAAGACCTGGGCTATTTGTTACAATACTTGTCCGATCCGGTAGGCTGAAAAGTATTCTTTTTTTTATTTCATCAAACCTTGCAGGATTAAGCTTCGTGTTTTGCGCGGATTGGAATGCTCGTAATGTCAGAAATGCGGATTGAAGATCCTGGTTGAACTCAGGATAACGCCGCATGCATTCTTCCTCAGTTAGTCTGCCCGCCATTATTTCAGTAATGCAATGCTCGATGATTTTTGATTTTCCTTGTATTCCCATCTTAATCTCCCATCAATTCGCGCATTTTTTTGATCGCCCTGAATTGGAGCACCCGAACATGATTTTCGGTCAGGCCAAGCATTTCAGCGGTTTCCCGGTGACTCAAGCATGCAATAAAGCGATTGATCAAAATATTCCTTGAGGTTTCATCCACGTCTTTCATCAGTTTGATCAGCTTTACAGATTCCTCATTCTTTTCCACGATTTGCTCTGGCTTATCAGCGGCTGATCCAATGTCTCCAAATTGTTCAAGTGAAACTTCGTTTCGGGATGTCCTGCGATGATCGATAAGTGCGTTATGCGCAATTTTGTAAAGCCAGGCGTTAAAATGATGATCTTTGTTCGTTGATCCAAAGCGCGGCAACGCATCCCATGCCTTCAGGAACACCTCACACAACAGGTCCTCAGCCACCTCCATTGAACCCGTCCTGAAAGATAAATACCTGAAAATCTGTTCTGCATAAATCTCATAGAGTTGGCCAAATGCCTGTTTGTCACCCTGGACCGCCTGCTCAATGATCCGAGCTTCATATTGAAGATGATCCGATTCCGGCATTCTCTTATCCTTAAAACGATAGACTTCGCTTTTTGTTACATGAATTGGATATAAATCATTTAGTTGAAAAGCCTTTGTGCATTAAAAACAACAATATCTCAACATCCATAATTTATTATCTGACTTTTTTTGTTTATGAACAATCGAATTGTTTCCAGTACGCGCCGTGTACATTGTTGAAGTAAAAACCAATTCTTTTTAATTCCAGGCTTTTAGATCGTTCGTTTTATCAAAATGAAGTATTGAATTTTGAAGCAAGCCAACCTACCTTTTCTCCGAAGCTGCAGAGCGTAATTACCATCAATCGAACCACTTTTTTATAAACTTTTTCCCCAAACCAATACATCGCATATATCAGCACAACTAACACCCCAAAATCATAAAAATTTGTCAATTGTATAGACCGAATGTATAATAGCTTGTTTGTTTTCATCTTGAAAGGAATCATTGAATTATGTCC
>CAYPAG010000146.1:0-4866 GCA_964408645.1 uncultured Pelolinea sp.
CAAACAGCGGTTAATGCCGCTTTTAAAGAGAATGACGATTTGATCGTTTTACTCGGTGAAACCCGAAATGAAATAGGCGGAAGTGAATATTTACGTGTGATTCACCAGCAGGAATTTGGACCGGTTCCACAAATTGATTTACCGGCTGAAAAAAACCTTCAAGAATTTTTAATCGAAGCAGTTCGACAAGGGTTAGTTCAATCATCTTCTGATCTAAGCGAGGGCGGCTTGGCTTGCGCTCTCGGCGAAGGATGTGTTTGTGGTCAGGAGAAGAAAGGATGTTTGATCGATATTGGAAATTTACCCAATATACGTTTGGATGCATTGCTGTTTGGAGAAAGCTGTGGACGCGCTCTGATTACCTGTAAACCTGAAAATATTGCTCCTTTGGAAAAGCTGGCTCGAACAAATACGCTTCCCTTTTTTGTTATCGGGAAAGTGACTGGAAAGAATATAACCATTTATAATAATCAGCAATTACTGATTTCAGTTTCTATAGAAGATTTGTGGAAAGCCTGGTATCGAACTTTGTAGTTGATTTATTATATCCGTATATTTTCTATATAAACATCCATATCGGATACCGGCACCAGATGTGAGGATGAAAACCCAAGATTCGACATGCCATGGCATGTCGCTACATTTATTAAAGAATGGGCACGATGCATTGTACCCCTACGATTTTATATTCTTTTGTAGGGGCTTGACTTATCATGCCCGTGTTTTTTCGGGATAGACCATCGTGCTGCATGGCAGCGCCAGATGATGAAGAAAATTGGTACCCAGGAATGATTTCCCCCTTTAGCAAAGGGGGTTAGGGGGATTCGATTTTTTTTCCTGCTCAGTCATTGCGAGGAGCGTCCTATGCGACGTGAGAATCTCATCCATCCACTCCGTCATTGCGAGGAGCGTATTATGCGACGTGAGAATCTCATCCATCCACTCCGTCATTGCGAGGAGCGTCCTATGCGACGTGGCAATCTCATTTAGTGAATTTTTTTAAAAATAATTAAAAGATGAGATCCTCACGCGGGAAAGCACCGCTCAGGATGGCACCTTTTTAAAATTCTTTTGTAGGGGCTTGATATATCATGGCCGTTGGTTTTAAGGATAGGTCCTCATGATGTTTTGCAGTATAAGATGAGGATCAAAACCCAAGATTCGACATGCCATGGCATGTCGCTACATTAATCGAGCGCAATAAAGACCAAGGAGAACGACTTTTTGATTCCTTCTCCCTCGATGGGAGAAGGTGATGATGAGGGTGAGATTCGCACTATTCACCTCTCATCATGTTTAAAGAAGAGTTTTCGAGACTTCAAAAAACCAAGATACCGGATGGTAGGTTTATAAATCATAACCATCTTTTAATGGAGGAATCTATGGCCGGAGAAAAATGCGGAATTTTTGCCGCCTACGGAGTAAAAAATGCTGCTGAATTAATATTTCATGGATTATATTCCCTTCAGCACCGGGGTCAGGAGAGTGCTGGAATGGTGATTTCCGACTGCCAAGGCGTCAGAGAGCACAAGGGAATGGGTTTAGTTTCCGAGGTATTTCAGGGGGATATACTTAAAAAGCTAACCGGTTCAATTGGACTTGGACATGTCCGTTATTCCACCACTGGTTCATCATCCTTGAGAAACATCCAGCCTTTTATTGGAGATTGCCGTTTTGGCAATGTCTCTATTGCCCATAATGGAAACCTGGCCAATACCAATTCTCTCTGGAAAAAATTAGGCAGCCAGGGTGCCGTTCTCCAATCGACTATGGATACCGAAATGATCCTACATCTGATTTCCCAAAGTTCTTTCGATGGATTTGAAGATGCAGTTAAGGAAGCACTTTGGGAAATCCGAGGAGCTTTTTCATTAGGAATAATGACCGAAAAAAAGATTATTGCTATACGCGATCCGTGGGGTTTCCGGCCTTTGGCTTTAGGAAAGCTTGACGGGGGCTATCTGATTAGCTCGGAAAGTTGTGCTTTCGATATCATCGGTGCCCAATTTATCCGAGAAATTGAACCAGGTGAGATGCTGATAATTGACGAAAACGGTCCACGATCTCTTTTTTATGCCCATTCTCATCGAAAAGCTTTTTGTATATTCGAACTGATTTATTTTTCTCGACCAGACAGTATCATTTTTGGTCAAAGCGTTTATTCAGCACGAAAAAAAATGGGGTCAGTTTTGGCAGAACAAGAAGATCGTGATGCCGATATGGTTATCCCGGTTCCCGATTCAGGTATCTATGCAGCACTGGGGTTTGCGGAGAAATCAAAAATTCCTTTTGAGCTGGGAATGATTCGAAACCCTTATGTAGGAAGAACCTTTATTCGTCCAGGACGAGAAAACCGTAATCTTGCTGTTAAGCTGAAATTAAATCCGATGAAAAGCCTTTTAAAAGGAAAAAAAATAATTATTCTGGAAGATTCTATCGTAAGAGGGAACACTTCGAGAGAAAGAATTAAAACTCTAAAGAACGCCGGAGTGAAGGAGGTTCACATGCGAGTCACCTCACCCCCTCACTGTCATCCCTGTTATTATGGAATTGATTTTCCAACCCGGGAAGAGCTCATTGCCTACCGTATGAATCAGGAAGAAATAAGACAATTCCTTGGTTTGGATAGCCTTCGTTACATTGACATCGATGGTCTCAAAAAGAGCGTATCCAAACCAGGAGAAAACTTTTGTTTTGCCTGTTTCAATGGTGACTACCCAGTAATACCTGATAAGGGTTTAGGAAAATTTATCTTAGAAGAAAATTCCTCTGACATATAATAACTCTTCTAATTTGCTCTTAAATAATCAACGAGCTGATTAGCGTAGGATCGGCATTCTTTTTCAGCCCGGTCATCAAACGATTTAATTGCAACCGGCCCATAATGGCTTCCTTCTGCCATCCCTTTGACCAGCATTCCATGAATGAGAAGGGCCGAGAGAACAGAAAGAATTGCGGTTTCATTTCCTCCGGCAGCATTAGCCGACGAAGCAAAAGCACCACCCAACTTGCCATTCAATCGGCCGTGCAAGCGGATGCTGTCATCTAAAAGTTTTTTAATTTCTGCTGCCATGGTTCCATAGTAAGTTGGCGTCCCAATGATGATTAAGTCATAATCGACCAATTTTTTAACTTCTACTTGGTCAGGAGTCATTATATCCACCACAATTTCTCTCTTCTGGAGTTCTTCGGATATGGTTTCTGCCATTTTTCTGGTTGTTCCGGAACGGGTATAGTAAATAACAATAGCTTTTGACATAGAATGCCCTCCATCAATTAAAATTCTTTTTATACTTGCTTATTTTATCATAGAACCTCAAGGTCACCTTGTGACCTCAGATAAGGATGAAAATAGTTATCTAAATCCATCATTGCGAGGAGTTCAACCGTATTTTGGTTGGACGACGTGGCAATCTCATCCACCCGCTCCGTCATTCTGAGGAGCGTATTTTGCGACGTGAGAATCCCATCCTTTAAAGTATTTTAAAAAAACAAAGAAATATAAAAGATGAGATCCTCACGCGGGAAAGCACCAATCCGGATGACACCTGAGGTGTCAGATGAGATCCTCACGCCCTCGAAAAACGAGAGCTCAGGACGATGCTTTTTAAAATTCATTTTTAGGGGCTTGATTTATCATTCCCGTTGGTTTTCAGGATAGATCCTAACGTCACTTTCGTGGCACCAGATGAGGATGAAAATATATACTCAAGAACCAATTTCCGCCTTTAGAAAAGGGGATTAAAGGGATTTGAAAGATACGAAAAAACGAATCCCGAACCATCTCCCTTTATCCAATGGGAGAGGAATAAAAAAAGATTGAATTCATGAGATTGCCATGTCACTTCGTTCCTCGCAATGAAGAGTCAGAGTTCCTTCTCTATTGACGGGAGAAGGTGAGGATGAGGGTGAACTCCTTGACGACTCACTGTTTGTAAATTATGGTTTTTTTAATTTACTAAATTACATTAAAATATGTTAAAATGGAGTTTCTGAATAATAAAGTATCTGGTTGAAAATTCAAAATTCATCTGTTAATATAGTCCAAGTTTATTTTCCCCGGGAGGGATATAGATTGATTGCCAATGACCTCGATAAAATTCGTGAAATCGAAAACCTAAAAGAGAAAGAGTTGAAAGAAGCACAAAGACAAGCGAATCAATTAATTCTTGAGAATGAAAAGTTGATTGAACAAAATCGCGCCCAAGCGCTTATTGATGCTGAAAAAAAAGCCGAGGGAATTAAAAATAATCTCCTTAATGAAGCTCGAGAAGAAGTTGAAAAAATCCTTAAAACCCATCAAGAGGAAGCCGATGTTCTGCAGAAGGATATATCTCAGAGAATACCACAGGTTGTAAGCTATCTTTTGGAAAAGGTGTGGCAGGAATATGGCAATTAGGAATATGAAAAAAGTAGAGATCCTCATTCATCGATCTCTACATGATGAAACTTTTGATTTGCTCCAGGATATGGGAGTTCTAGAAATTACCTCCCATCAAGACTTAAAAAATGAAGACCTTCCCGAGGAGCTCCATGCTGAAGATTTAGAACGAAATATCAATGAAGTACGTTATTGTCTTGATTTCATGAATAAATATCGAACCGAAAAACAACCTTTCTTGGAAAGCTTTTTCCCTACACCAATATTTGTTAAAAAAAGTGATTTTTTGAATAAGGTATTTGACCACAGTCAAATATATAAAAATTGTCAATCGACCGAAGAACAATTGAACTCTGTTCGTACTTCGATGAATCGACTTAATACCCAGTTGGAGTTTCTGGATCGGATTGAAAGCCTTCCAATTGCACTGGAAGATATTGGAACGACTCGCTATGTTAAAAGTTATCTTCTTGAAATGAATGACA
>CAYPAG010000147.1:0-3182 GCA_964408645.1 uncultured Pelolinea sp.
GATTCCCAGTATCTTCAGAAAGGCGTGACCGAATGGATGAAGAACTGGAAAGCCAGAAACTGGAAACGCAAGGGCGGGGTATTGGCCAATATTGATTTATGGCAGGCGCTTTCCCTTGAACTGGACCATCGCAAGATCACCTGGAAATGGATCAGAGGCCACAATGGCCATCCGCACAATGAAAGGGCTGATCGCCTGGCGCGCAGCATGATGGCCAGGCGCAAATAAAAAAAAGACAAGCTTGGGCTTGTCTTTTCTCAAAAGAGGCGACGACGGGATTTGAACCCGTGATCAGGGTTTTGCAGACCCTTGCCTTCCCACTTGGCCACGTCGCCATTAACGAACAGTATTATAAAAGGCGCGTACCCCTTTGTCAAATCATTGAAAAATTATAAAAATAAAAAAAATGCCTTTCGGCATTTTTGGAGAGCGGGCGACGGGTCTCGAACCCGTAAACCTCTTCCTTGGCAAGGAAGCGTTCTACCAATTGAACTACGCCCGCAAGCGAAATACATTATAAGAGATTTTTTTCACTTGTCAACCTGATTCAGGTTTACGCCTTATTCTGTTTAGATAAATATTGCTTAAATAAACGTTTATAAGTATCGGAAAAGTTTTTACAGACGCAGCAATTCCTTTTGTATAACCATCTTCAGGTGACATACCTTCAAAAAACACAGATTCAGAATACATTTCAGCCATTGATAATCCTTATTAAATTAAATAGATTTGAAAAATAAGCTAACTTCTATCAGGCATACCTGATTTGAGCATTTCGACAATTGGTTCGGGATTCCCGGTTTGTTTTAATGTGGTAAGTAAATCAGATTCCGAAAGCATTGTTGTAAAGACCCTTAAGAAATCAATATGCTCTTTTGGATCTTTTATTGTTAACAAAAAGATTAATTCCGCAAGAACAGGATCGCCAAATCCACCCATCGGTTCAAATTCAACAGAATTTTCCAAAACGCCAATTGTTACAGATGACTTGATCGCCCATTCAGCTTCCGCATGGGGAATCGCGACATCCATTTTTTCCAAATGCAATCCGGTTGGAAAATTATCTTCGCGCTCAATGAGTGCTTCATAATATCCTTTTTTTGCATATCCTTCCCTGATCGCCGCTTCAGACAAATCAAGAAGAACTTCGTTTCGAAATGTTTTATTCGTACGAACAACTAAAATATTTTCCAGTATTTCAATTCCCATGATCGCCTTTGTGTGAAAAAATTTTTGATTCTTGAAAGAAAAAACCAGAGACACAGAATATCACTAAAAAAAACTACGAGATGACCAAGCTGACTCCTTTTTTTTCAATAAATTGGCGGTAATTTTCAGCCAAACCATGATCTGTTATGATTAAATCGCAATCGATTATATCGCAGACTTTCGCGAACCCAGTCGTGCCGAATTTAGATGAATCAGTTAGCAGGATCACTTTATCAGCCGCGTTAATCATGGCCTGTTTAATTGGAACTTCCTCGATATTAACATTAGCAATCACCCCATCAGGATGAATGGCATCCGCTCCAATAAATGATTTGTCCACGCGTAAATTACGGATGAAATCCGTTACTTGGGAGCCCTCGAGAGTATAGACATTCTGACGGGCAATTCCACCTGTACAAATGAGATTAATGGAAGGGATAGAAGCTAATTTCATCGCGATATTGAGGTCGTTCGTGACTACCGTTATCCGCTCACGGCTGTGTAAAAGCTGAGCCAGTGCGTAAGTTGTGGAGCCGGCATCCAGCAATATCGTATCGCCATTTTCAACAAATTCGAGTGCCGCAATCGCTATATGGTTTTTTTCATCGGTATTCCTTCGCCGCTTTATATCATATGGCAGCTCCATGGTCACGCCATGGGCTGTGCGGACAGCACCTCCGCGTTTACGAATGCATACACCTTCCTTTTCCAACGTAATCAAGTCGCGGCGGATGGTGGCTGAAGAAATATTTAATTCGTCCGCGAGTTCTGTGACCTGTATATACCCATCCTCACGTAATTTGTTATGTAAAATCGCCCGTCTTTCTTCTGCAAGCATAGATAATCCCTAAGTTAGTATTTTCAAGCATCAATCTGTATTATTTTGAAAAGAAATGCACCCTATTGCAGAGTATAGCATTTAAGTTGTCCAAGTGTCAATAAAAATTGATCTGGTTAATAATCAAAGATTTCTCCAAGATTAATATGCAATTATTTCCCATAATCATTTTTTTATTGCGTACCAATATCCTCATGGAATCCGTGTTTGTGTCTGCCGGATGTCTATTCCAGTTTTTTTCTATACTACGTGAATATTTGGATTAGAGATCCTGTATTTAAATTCTATATTGCCTAGAGGAAAGGCAGTTGGAGAACAGGTAATTAAATTCGCTGGAAAAACACATGCTGTTGTTCCTAAGAAGCATGGCATTTTTATAATTCGTGGGACACCGCGAAAAGCACTCGATCTTGCCATACTGGCTGAAAACTCAGCCCAAATTGCCTGGTTGGCGAAAGCTCTTGGTGCAAAAGAGACAATCCCAGAGGAAGAAATCCAAAAACTATATGATCGTCAGCAGAATGTATATGGGCAATAAACCTCATTTGTATTGATCAAGTAATGTTAAAACAATATCGGCATAGTAGTAATCCACACCGGCAGGACCGTACGTTTTTAATGCATCACGAATATTTCCTGTTTTATTTATCAACCCCGAAAGATATCTTGTGCCGTATTGGATGTTAAAGTCAGGATCTTTAAGTTCAGCTATCGTGGGGCGGTCCTTAAAACAGGGTCCGTTGATGCACATAAATTGGTTAGCGATACCGTCCCGCGGCATAACCTGCATTAATCCTACTGCCCCGCTTGTGGACATGATTTGCGACTGTCCACCGCTTTCCTGAAGGATGAGCGCTCCAATTAAGTTGGGATCCAATCCTGTTACCTGGGCATTCTCTTCGATCAGTGTTTTCCAATATTGAATTTCTTCAGGAAACTTGCTGCTAAGTGATCGAGCTTGGTTTATCGGCTTGATCTCATCTATATGATTTGCCACTGATTTTGAGGAAGCGTAGCCGGAATTTACCTTCATGGAAAGCAATATGAGGGCTGTTGCTGCAGTCAGAATCGCGGGTAAAATCGCGTGTTTTGGATGAAGAGCTTTCATCCAAATTATTATAGCACAATAGTTCTA
>CAYPAG010000147.1:3282-4863 GCA_964408645.1 uncultured Pelolinea sp.
TAAATCCCTCTTTCATGATCCGCAGCATTTCATCCGCTGTGTTTTCATACGCCTGCTTTGACATTCCCACTGGATCCCAAATTTCCTTTTGTTTATCAACCATTTCATAAAGAAGGTAGGTGTTTTTCCCAACATCAGGAAAATTGCGAAGGATGAAGCCCTTGTGCTGCTCTTCCATGACCAATACCAAATGGTATTGGTCCAACAGGGCTTCGGTTACGGGTTGAGAAAGGTGATCGTCCAGGTTGAGCCCGCGGTCTTTCATCACCTCAATCGCGGTTGTGGTTGCGAGATTATTGGGTCTTGCCCAACAACCAGCTGAGGTAATATTCCACATGACATCCGGTTCCAGCCTGGAAACCAAATCCTTAAACAACACCTCGGCCATGGGTGAGCGGCATTGGTTGGCGGAACAGACAAAAAGAACGCTCTTGTGGGGCACTATTGCCCCATGCTGACAACCTGGTGTTCCCAACGATGCCAGTCGCCAAAGCGTTCTTCGATAATCTTCTTGCCATCGCCAGGACTATTTAATCCTTGCAGCTCGAGGTCAGCGTCAACCATAATGCGCACCAGATCCTTGAAGAACACCTTGGGCTGCCATTTGAGTTCCTGCCTGGCTTTACTCGGGTCGGAGAGCAACAAGTCAACTTCGGTGGGTCGGAAATAGCGCTCATCAATCCGCACATAATCTTCGTAGTTCATTCCTGCGTAACCAAAAGCCTCCTCCAGGAATTCACGCACAGAGTGTGTTTCGCCGGTGCCGATCACGTAATCTGCCGCTTTTTCCTGATGCATCATCAGATGCATGGCTTCCACATATTCAGGCGCGTAACCCCAGTCTCGTTTGGCTTCCAAATTCCCCAGGTAAAGCTGCTTTTGTTTTCCAGCTTTGATCGAAGCGACCGCGCGCGTGATCTTGCGCGTGACAAAAGTCTCCCCACGGCGAGGTGATTCGTGATTGAACAGGATGCCGTTGCTGGCAAACAAATCGTAAGCTTCGCGGTAATTCCGCGTGATCCAGTATCCATAAACCTTGGCTGCTGCGTAAGGGCTGCGTGGTTCAAAGGCGGTATTTTCATTCTGGGGAGGTTTCGCGCTTCCAAACATTTCGCTGGAAGACGCCTGATAAAAACGTGAGCCAACGCCAGATTTCTTTACAGCTTCAAGAATGCGCGTAGTGCCCAACCCTGTCACATCACCCGTGTACTCGGGCATGTCAAATGACACCCGGACATGGCTCTGGGCGGCCAGGTTATAAATTTCATCAGGTTTAATGTTGTAAATGAGATGCTGGAGAGTTTCCCCAACCGCGATATCGCCATAATGAAGATAAAGATGCACCTTCTCGCCATTATGCGGATCACGGTAGATGTGATCGATACGACTGGTATTAAAAGTGCTTGCACGGCGAATCACGCCATGAACTTCGTAACCTTCATGAAGAAGCAGCTCGGCTAAGTAGGAACCATCCTGGCCGGTGATACCGGTGATCAAGGCTTTTCTCAATTAAATCCTCCATCGCTTATTAGGAAAGTAAAACTAGTATAACCATGGTTAAATGGCATGTCAAACAAAAAA
>CAYPAG010000148.1:0-4849 GCA_964408645.1 uncultured Pelolinea sp.
AACAGGAACGGGTTGCTCAACACGATCGTCAGCGCCATCACCAGCACAAACAAACTCCCGGCAACGATGATCTTCTTGAACGGCAAGTTTTGCCTGCGCCAGGCGAACAGCAGATAGAGTGGGATCGCCAGGAAAAAGAAAAAACCATACAGCTTGATGGCTGAAGCCATCCCGCACGCCGCGGCCGCGAAAAAAAAATGCCTGCCCAGGCGGAACTCGTCCTTGTCCAGGAAGAAAAAGGTCAGCGCGATCGAGAGCAGCATGAGTGAATCCGGATGCCACCAGTGCATGTTGCTGCGCACCACCGCGGGGATGGTCAGGATGAACAGAAAAATGAAGACCGCTTTCCACAGCGACTTGAAATGCGTCTGCACCCAGGTCAATAGCCCGGCCGTCAGGATCATCGGCAGCACATTGATCAGCTGGCGCAGGATGAGAAAATTGAGCGGCAGGTCCTGGATAAACTCCGGGCCGCGGATCAGCCGCAGCGGCAGCAGAACCAGAGCGGACAGGAAAAAGAAAGGGTAACCGTAATGGTATTCGCCATAGACGATCAGGCTGCCCCAGATATTGCTCAGGCTGCCTTCCAGCCGCAGCATGCGCTCGATGGGCGGGTAGATCATGGCTTCATCCTTATGGAGGAAAACCACCGGGTTGTCCGACCCCATCGTGGACGCGTTGGGGAAGATGAAAATGACAAAATAGATCAATCCCAGAAGGATGAGCGCGCGCAGCGTGGTTTTTTGTGTCTTGTCCATCATAGGAAGGATATTATAGCCAATTCTAATTTTATTTCATGAACCAGGTTGATGTGGCTAATGAAGAGATTTTAAAACAAAAAGTGTTTCACGTTCCCAATATATAATCACTAATAAAACATTTAACAAATTAATTCGAGGTAAAAGTGGTGAATGAAAAATATCAACCTGATCAACCACGGGCAGAAAGTAATTTGAGACAATCATCAGAAATCGTAAAACTCGTGGTTATCATTATTGTTTGGATTGGCCTGTTTATCCTTTCTTTTTTTACCTATTTTTCCATTCCATTTTTAATTTTTATTACCTGGTTCATTATCGCCGCATTTATCAAGTTAATTAAAAAAGATGAAGACAACGGATCAGGATATGACAAAGAAGTCTAAGGATAAAATATTAAAAATTCCATTTGAATTCTGGCAGGTCAACCGCTTAATACCTTTAAATACGGATCAGGATAATCCAATAATCGGAGTAGTTGATCCAGACAATCAAGAGGGTTTGAAGCGGTTGTTTGAACAGCTCGGAGAGAATGTTGATTTGAAAACAATCAGTGAATCTGATTTCCAGAGCAGACTATCGGAATGGTGTGATAAAAAAGAGAATTCAAGGCATGAGTCAATAAAGCTGGGGCAATTTTTACTCGATCGCAACTTGATCACCACAAATGAATTGGAAATTGCGCTTGAGAAGCAGCGCGTTTCTGGCGGACGGCTTGGGGAGGTGCTCATCGGGAGCGGACGCATTAATCACCTGGCCCTGTCCCAATCCTTGGCTGATCAATTTGGGTTAAAGCATCAGAATTTGCGCACCGAATTGCCCGACCCCAAAATCGTGAGAATGATTGACCCAGGAGTAGCCCGGGATTTGGGAGCAATCCCTATTCGCAAGACGAAGAACCGCCTGATCATCGCGATAACCGATCCAACAGATCTCAACAATGTTCAAAAGAAGATGGATGAGATTCTGCCGGGGGATAAAGAATACCGCGTCTCCAGTAAATTAGATATTGAATGGGTAACTCGCCGATTTTTTCATGAAGAATACATGCAGGAGACAATTTGGAGTCTTTTCTATCGTAGCCCGCAGGAATCTGCTTATCGCAATCTTACAGTCCCCCAAATCATCACCCTGGTGACCTTCGTGGGTCTTTTGGCGTTGAGCTTGATATCAAATGCTTACCTTACCCTTTTAATATTAAATTCAGTTATTGCGGTGGTTTACTTTGTTGTGTCGGTGTTTCGCTTTTGGATCGCAGTCCGTGGTGCAAGCTCAAACACCGAAGTTGCGGTAACTTCCGAAGAGGTTGCTGAGATCAACGAAGCGGATTTGCCTGTTTACACCATTTTGGTGCCAGTTTTCATGGAAAAAGCCGTGTTGCCGCGTCTTCTTCAATCTCTTGAAAATCTGGACTATCCGAAAAGCAAGCTGGATGTTAAGCTTCTTTTGGAAGAAGTTGATGATGAAACCCGCGCAGAGGCAATGCGGATCAAACCCCCCGCTTATATCGAATTTATTACCATCCCTGATGCGCAACCGCGTACAAAACCCAAAGCATGCAATTACGGGTTGATCAGCGCTCGCGGGAAATATCTGGTGATTTTTGATGCGGAGGACAGACCGGAGCCAGATCAATTAAAAAAAGTGATTGTCGTCTTCAACAAGAGTCCGGAAAATCTGGTTTGCGTCCAGGCGCGGCTCAACTATTACAACCGGAACCAAAACTTCCTCACTCGTTGGTTTACCTGTGAATACTCAAACTGGTTTGATATGGTGTTACCCGGTTTGGAACGGGAAAAGTTGCCAATCCCTTTGGGTGGGACATCCAACCATTTTGTTACCGAAAAGCTGCGTGAATTGGGAGGATGGGATCCTTTTAATGTAACCGAGGATGCTGATCTCGGTGTAAGAATGTACAAATACAAATATCAGACAGCCGTCGTCAATTCAACAACATATGAAGAAGCCAACAGTAAGCTGTGGAATTGGATCCGCCAGCGGACTCGTTGGGTGAAGGGATATATGCAAACCTGGCTGGTTGATATGAGACAGCCATTTAAGCTATTTCGCGAACTGGGAATGAAAGGCTTTTTTGGTTTCCATATGACTGTCGGCGGCACTCCATTCCTTTTCATTATCAACCCAATCTTTTGGCTGCTGACCACCGTGTTCTTCATTTTTAGAGGATCAAGTTTTATTGACCTTTTTCCTCCCTTTGTGTTTATTCTTAGCTCCATCAACCTCATCGTTGGGAATTTCGTTTTCGTTTACCTTAACCTCGTTTCAGCTTTCAGGCGAGGGTATTATGAGCTGGGAAGATATGCGTTGTTATCGCCAATTTATTGGGTGCTTATGAGCATCGCATCCTGGCGGGCACTTTGGCAATTAATTTTTAAGCCATCCCATTGGGAAAAGACAACACATGGATTATTCAAAGAAGATGACATCGAGGAAGACGATGACAACTAAAAACGATTCGCCAAAAATGGGCGACAACCGTAGAAAAACACGTTGGGAATATTTGGTGGCTTTTATGTTGCCGCTTGTTTTTTTCTCCGGTCTTGCATACTGGTCTGTAATTAACCAAAACCTTGTTTCCGAAGATGCAATCCTGCAAGCGGATCTTGCCAGATCTATAACACTCACTGATTCCAGATTCTTTCTCTATCCCTTACCAATTCTCTTTCAATCGCTATTAAGTATTGTTTCACCTGTAAAAGAAAGTGTTCTTGCGCCAGTCATGTTAAGTTTGATTTGTGTGAGTTTTTCTTCACTCTTGTTTCTTTATTCACTCAAACAATCCGGGCTGCCAATTTCTTACCGGTGGTTGCTGTTATTAGGCTGGCTGACTAATCCTGTTGTTGTACTCGAGTCAGTAAATGGATCTGGTCTGATGGTCACAATGTTGATTTATATGGCGCTTTTTGCGGGTTTTTCAAGCTGGTTACAGAGTTATACCTGGAAGCCGCTGGCTTTTCTTGGATTTGCGGGGACTGTTGCGGCCATGACCCATCTAAACATGATCGTTTTTCTCGTCCTGCCCGTGTTGGGTGTGGCGTTGAGCGCTTTTCTGCATGAGCCAAAAAACATCAATTTCTCCGAACATGCTTTTTGGTTAATAGTCACTCCCGTTGCATATTCGATCATCATACGGTTATTTTTCAGTGAACTAATTTATCAAAATCCATTTTCCTTTATCAAGCTTGACACTCTTTTTCCCCAGACGCTTCCTCTGGCTTTTCCCTCCTTAACATCAATCAGCGCCTATGGCCTTTTTCTTCATATACTTGATTGGGTTTGGATAATCGCTCCGCTGCTTATCCCCCTGACCGCTTTTTATATCTTAACATCCGCGCTGAGAGTTCGGCCAAGTTCAGCGATCTTTGTAGGTATGGCATGGTTACCGCTTGCGTTTTCACTTATTTCCGATAATTTCCAACCCTTATCCTCACCAAATCGCTTTATATTATTGTTGGTTCCATCCATTGCATTCATCATAGTGGTTTTAATTCGAACAATTTCATTTGGAAAAAAAATGGCTGCCCTCCTTTTAGCGATTCTCTTGTTGGTATCCAACGTATTGACTTTGTTGAATTTCAAATTTCTTCCAGATGGCAGCGAATATAAAACCTACCTAACTACATGGTCTGCCTCATTCATGCAAGATGAAGAATCAGGGAAACCAACATTAGATTAATTACCGGCTGAAATTTATTCATCAAATTAACTAACACCATCTAATCAGTAAGCACCATGGCGAATTAATAATGCATTTTAAGACCGGATTTTGCATGCTCATTTCATTAATAAGCATAAAAAAAAGCCAAATTTGACAAACCAATCGCTTATCACTTATCTGTGAAGGTATGAACACAGCAGGGTGAAGCCGAATCGCCAGAGAAATGCTCCATCGTGTATCCCGTATCGGTAAATGTGATCACCACTCGCTTTTCCTCATCCACTTCTTCCCCATCCAGGATGTAATACCCCATGAATGAACGCGAATAGGTGTTCTCGCCGACTTTGTCGTACACGGTTGGCACGCCCTGCCCATCCAGCACCTCCAGCGTATCCCCGTTGAAATTAAAGGT
>CAYPAG010000149.1:0-4839 GCA_964408645.1 uncultured Pelolinea sp.
TGTTCTTCAACCTGTGGTGGAAAGCGCTGGATGACGCCTCGGCGGAAAAGCTGATGAAGGACAGCGGCGATTACCGCTACTGGCTGGAAGAGATGCGCCACTTTAAGCCCTACACACTCAGCGAGCCGGAAGAAAAGGTCATCAACATCAAGGACGTGACCGGCAGCCGCGCGCTGAACATGCTGTATGACGCCTACACCAACCGTTACATGTTCAAGCTTGAGGTGGACGGCAAGGAAAAGGAAATGACGCGCGGCGAGCTGATGTCCTATGTGCGCCGCTCGGATGCGGATTTGCGCGCCCGCGCCTACCAGGCGCTTTACCGCGTGTACGGAAACGACGGGCCGATCCTGGGGCAGATGTACCAAACCCTGACGCGCGACTGGCGCAATGAGCTGATCGGGCTGCGCGGCTACCCCACGCCCATCTCGGCGCGCAACCTGGCCAATGACATCCCCGATGAGGTGGTGGACACCCTGCTGGATGTCAGCCAGAAGAACGCGGGGCTCTTCCAGCGCTTCTTCAAGCTCAAAGCGCGCCTGCTGAAGATGGACAAGCTGCGCCGCTATGACATCTACGCGCCCGTCACCAGCTCGTCCAAGGAATTCGCCTTCGGCAGCGCCGTCGAACTGGTGCTGGATTCATTCGAGCAGTTCGAACCGCGCTTCGCCCAGTTGGCGCACAAGGTGATCAGTGAAAAGCATGTCGACAGTGAGGTGCGCAAAGGCAAACAGTCCGGCGCTTTCTGCGCCACCATCACCCCCGAGCTGACACCCTGGGTGCTGACCAATTACCAGGGGCATTCCGACGATGTAGCCACCCTGGCGCACGAGCTGGGGCACGCCATCCACTCGCTGCTGGCCAGCGACCACAGCATCTTCACCCAGCATGCCTGCCTGCCGCTGGCCGAGACCGCTTCGACCTTCGGTGAGATGATGCTGGTGGACCGCCTGCTGGAAGAGGAAAGCGACCAAAGCGTGCGGCGCGACTTGCTGTTCCGCCAGGTGGACGATTCCTACGCCACCATCATGCGCCAGGCTTTCTTCGCGCTGTTTGAGAAACAGGCACACGAGATGACCAACAACGGCGCGTCGGTGGATGAGCTTTCAGCCGCCTACTTCGAGAACCTGAAAACCCAGTTCGGCGACAGCCTGGAGATCGGCGAAGAATTTAAGTGGGAATGGGTCTCCATCCCGCACATCTACCATACGCCCTTCTACGTGTATGCCTACGCGTTTGGGCAGCTGCTGGTGCTCTCGCTCTACAGCCAGTTCAAGCAGGAAGGCGACGCCTTCAAGCCGCGCTATATCAACATCCTGTCGAGCGGCGGGTCAAAAGCGCCGGTGCAAATCCTCAAGGAAGCCGGGGTGGACGTGTACCAGGCCGCCTTCTGGCAGGGCGGGTTTGACGTGGTGGACGGCCTGATCGCGCAGTTGGAAAACCTGGCGTGATGTAATGAATTTCATCGTAGAGACACGGCGTGCCGTGTCTCTACGGCATAGTAATTCCCTTTAGGGTTTAATAAAAATACGATCGCCGGAGGCGTCCCGCTTTCAGCACACTCCGCATTAATGATCTTATTTCCTGCCGGCGTCCGAGCCGGCAGGATCATTATCAGGAGTGTCTCAATAATAATTGATGGTTATTCGTCCAGATCGAGATCCATCTCATCCGATGGGATCTCCTCGTCCTCGCCCTCTTCCTCCTTCGGGCGGTCGAGCATCTGCATGCGGTTGGCGATGACCTTGGTGAAGAAGCGCGTCTCGCCTTCGTGTTCATAGCGGGTGGTGCGCAGGCGGCCTTCCAAAAAGACCAGCCGTCCCTTGCTCAGGTATTTCAGGCAGATATCGCCCAGTTTGCCCCAGGCCTCCACGTTGAACCAGTCGGTCTCCTTCCGTGTCTCGCCGTCGCGGTTTTTCCAGTTGCGGTCCACCGCCACAGAAAAAATCACGTAACGCGAACCGTTCTTGGTGGTCTTCTCTTCCGGGTCTCTCCCCAATCTGCCGATGATCTGCACACGATTTAAGTTTGGCATGTTTCCCTCCATGGTCAAAAAAGTTAGTGTGATATATTATTAGTTTAGACTGAAAATTCCTTAAGTCAATATTTCCATTGCCCGGAGGGTGAATGTACATCGCGATCGAAGGAGTGATTGGGGTCGGAAAAACCAGCCTGGCCAGGCTGCTTCAGCCATCCCACAGCGCCAATCTGCTCCTTGAGGTGTTCGAAGAGAATCCTTTCCTGTCCAGCTTTTACCAGGACCGGGCGCGCTATGCCTTCCAAACCCAGATGTTCTTCCTTCTTAGCCGCTACTACCAGCAGCGCCGCAGTGTGCCGGATATGCTGGTGCAGAACCGCGCGCTGCTGAGCGATTACACCTTCGACAAGGACGCCCTGTTCGCCCGCATCAACCTGTCGGGTGACGAACTTGAGATGTACAACAAACTGCACGAAGCGCTGGCGGAAAAGATCCCCGCGCCTGACCTGATCGTCTACCTGCGCGCGACCACCGAAACGCTCATGCAGCGCATCACCACGCGCGACCGCTCCTATGAGCGCGCCATGGAGCGTGATTACATTGCCGTTTTAAACAATGAGTATGATGAGTATTTCTTGCACCCGAATGCCAACCGCCCGGTGCTGGTGATCGACTCGAACGGCCTCGATTTTGTGCATAAAGCGGAGGATTTGGACTGGATCGACAACCGCATCCGCCAGGCGCTGCGCCTGCCGCCCTTCCAGATCGAGCTGCCGATCCCCGCGGAGGGGGAGGAATAAGCCATGCGGATCACTCGCGACCTGTTGCTGGATACAGCCAAAAACACCATCAAGCGCTATACCTACGGCAGCCATGACCTGGTGTGCGCCTATATTACCGGATCAATGATTCTTGACGATCCATTGCTGGGCAACAGCACCGACATCGACCTGGTCTATGTCCATTCCATTGACGCGCCGGTCAAGCGCGAGATCGTTCCTCTCACCGACGAATTCCACCTCGACATCGCCCACTTGCACGAATCCGTCTTCAGCCAGCCGCGCAATCTGCGCACGGACCCGTGGGTCGGATCATTCCTTTGCCATTACCCCATCCCTATTTTTGACGAGGGGCACTGGTTCGAATACACCCAGGCGGGCGTTTTCGCCCACTTTTTCCTGCCTTCCAATGTCTTCCTGCGCGTCAAGCCCTTCGCCGAGCGTGCCCGCTCGGGCTGGCTGAACCTGCAGATCAGCGAAGGCGGCTTCAACGCCGCGTCGCTGCGGGCTTACCTGCAGATCATGAAGGACGCGGCCAACGCGGTGGCCTGCCTGACCAGCGTGCCGCTCACCGACCGGCGCTTCCTGATCGATTTTCCCGTGCGCGCGGAAAAGCTGAGCATGCCCGGCCTGGCCGGGGGGCTGGTGGACCTGATTCTGCCGGAAGAGCCGATCGAACCCAACTGGGATGCCTGGCTGGAGCACTGGCGCGCAGATTTTCTCAATCTGCAGCAGCGCGAGGACGCGCCGCTCAAGTACAGCGCGGGGCGCCTGCCCTATTATGAAATGGCCATCCAGGGATTGAAGGAGGGCCGTCAGGACGCCGCTCTCTGGATCCTGCTGTGGACCTGGACGGATATCTCCAACCTCCTGCGCCCGGAGGGCGGGCATGACCAACCCTACGCTGATTTTTGCCGGCAGCTCTCATTGGGCAGCGATAATTTCTCCTCCCGCGTGAGCGCGCTGGATGCCTATCTCGATACGGTGGAAGAAACCATCGACCGCTGGTCCACGTCCAACGGGCTGTAAGTTATCCACAATTTCTGTGGATAACTCCTGTGGATAACTCGCCATTTCCTGTGGATAAAACCCTTCGAATGTGGATAAACTGGAAAATTTTTTCTATTAATTGTGGAGAAAAACAGTTGATTTTGCGCCTTTTCAGATCGGCTTGAATATTCGACGTTTTATCCACAACTTACTAACAAGTCTCTTTAAATGTCCAAATGATTTTGAACGGAATATATGGGCAGTAATGTAAGCAGTCATATTGCATATGGCGGAATTATGAGGAGTTTTGTCTTTGTCCACATTTCCACAGTCCCTACTGTTAATACGATATCCATTTAATTAACATAATGAGTAAGTTAATAAAGGGTAGATTCCCATATCGTTCGAACGCAGCGAGGGTGTTCGGTCGCTTTGTTCCCTCAGGATGAGAAAAACCTCTTTTTTTGTCATCCTGAATGAAGTGAAGGATCTCGGCTAGTTTTCAAAGCATCTTGGTTTTGATAAAGGTAAACACGATTAAAAAAATATTTTTGACTCTTAATGACAAAAAAGGTATGTTGGGAGTGATCGTCATTATCTGGATCTCAAAATTTAAAAATGAGCCATTTTCAACAAAGAGGATTTTCATGCACGTATGATGACTGGTGCTTGAAACTGACTTGAATTTCTTGTACAATGAGTAAGACAATTGATAAAGCTCCCATGATCAACAATTTACCGCCAATCAAGGAGGGGAACATGGATACGATCAAGGTCAAAGCCGTTTCACGCACAGCAGGAGTTGCGGGAGCCATCGCTGGTGTGATCAGAGAGCACAAGCATGCAGAAGTGCAGGCGATCGGCGCAGGCGCGGTCAACCAGGCAGTTAAGGCCCTGGTGTTGGCCAAAAATTTCCTGGAACAGGATGGCATCGAGGTGGTGTTTAAGCCGGAATTCGTCAATGTGGAAATTGACGACAAGGTGAGAACCGCGATCAAATTTGTTGTAGAGCCGCGCTGAGTTTGTGCAGGGGGGTCAGGACGTATATTCTTCCGGCAGGAAGACGACTTCGTCTTTGCCTGAGATCTTTTC
>CAYPAG010000150.1:0-4838 GCA_964408645.1 uncultured Pelolinea sp.
CATGCGGGACATCACTTAATGCCAGCCAGCGTCAGCAATCACGTTCACCAGGCACACTTTTTTTCTGTCCCAGCTGCGGAAGGATCATTTATGGCTCCTGATCCTCAATTATTCGCGCAATCTTTATATCTAGTTGGCCTTGAGTTAGTCCAATAACCTTGACCACTTTGCGTCGCGACTGAGATCCGGTAGTAATTTCAATTTCCTGCCTGGAAATTCCCAATTCCTCTGCCAGAAATTTAATTAATTCCAGATTTGCTTTTCCTTCAATGGGTTTTGCATGCAATTTAATTTTAAGCGATCCATCATCCATGAAGCCGCATATTTCCGTATGTTGTGCACCGGTGATAACTTTCAGGTTGATCGTCCCAAAATTCACATTCAATGAGGCAACCCGATGACAGCGGCAAATCTGCCGGTCTTCCCATTCTCACCTCGATGCGAAAACCAATCATCATTCTGACAGGATGTACAAATTTCCATTCGCTCTATCTTAGAAAGCCCCAGTCTCTGTAAATTGATCTCGTTCGCCAACCCAAGATCCAGATAATAAGCGCCGCCACGTTTTGTGAGGACCTCGTTATTGTCCATTATTTTCCTGGTTGGAAAGGCGACATCCTCTCCCACTTGATAATGCTTCTGACAAATACAGGGGCCGATCACAGCCAACATGTCTATAGGATTGGAATTAAAATCCTGTTTCATTTTTTTCACCAACTCTCCAACCACATTGTTCAAGGTTCCCTTCCACCCGGCATGTGCAATACCCGCAGCTTGATGATTGCGGTCATATAACATGATGGGTACGCAGTCAGCAAAAAGCATCAATAAAAAGACATCTTGTTGGTTAGTGGTGATTGCGTCAGCCTGAAGATGATCATGGTCAGGAGGCCGAGGAATACCCGTTGAGACGACATAGTTGCCATGCACTTGCCACACATCGTAAAAACGGTCATCCGTGAAGCCCAGACTCTCTGATATTCGCCTGCGGTTTTCTCTGACATTATCACGGGTATCACCAACGGTAGTTGCCATGTTAAGGCTTTTCCAGGGTGTCGGGCTGCAGCCGCCATGCCGCATAAAAAATCCATGCGGGACACCTTGTTCACTCAATAATTCTGAGGTTAAATATGTAACCCCGTTACTGGTTCGAATGGTCATCGGTTTTTTCTTACTCTTGCTTCAAGTGCTGGAAAAACATAAAGCCCCGTAAAAACACCAAAAGCCGCGCCTGTTATTGTTCGAAGGAGCGGTGTGCTTTCCCGCCAAGGGATTAATTCAGAAAAAATCTCACGCGATCCGGCAAGCTGGGTGAAACCGTCAATTCCGAGCGGGATTACCCCGAAAAGGATCCACATCCACAAAGGTATTTTCTTCCATTTCTTTCCAGTAAGAGAAAAAACCAGTCCGGAAATCAACAATCCCAAATACATGGCCAGATCTCGCTGGCATATGGCGATCTTGTAACCATTAGTTTCATTTCCAATTATTACGCGTGATTGTTCAAGGTCGCCGGTGTAATTAAAAGCATTTACAAAATCCATCATCAAAGAATCCGCAACATTGAGTGGATAATATGGCTGCGCGCCAAACAGGAACCAGGAACGGTATGGCAATTGATGGCAGAAATTGCTATACACCCAGTAGATCAAACGGGCAGGCAATTCCATCCCGGCCTTTACGAGAACAGGCGCCAGAACAGGGAGCATCGTAAAAATTGACAGAGAAATAAGGATGATCGTCAGATAATTACGTTTAAACCAGGATGATATTTGATCGTCCTTCGATGGGGAAGATTTTGCCCGCAAAAAGATCTCTCCAGTTAATACAGCGGCTCGATGACTTCGATCTTGGTCCCTTGATAGGTATTATCGGTGATATCGCCGGGATTATATGCCACCTGGGGTGTCGTCCATCGGAAAATCCATTTGGCATCTTCTGCCGGCACATTCACGCAGCCATGTGATTTCGGTGTGCCAAAATCATTGTGCCAAAAGGTAGAATGGACAGCCACCCCTTCACCGACAAACAAGGATGTCCAGCCGATGCCCATCGTGTCCCAACCGGCTCCGGTCCCCCCGCCGCTCATATGCAGCGAAATCAGTTTTCTCCAGATCCAGTGGGATCCGGGCGGAGTCGCCCATGTGTCCACCGGATTACCAAATTCATCCAGTTTACGGCCTGTCGAAACCTGGCAAAAATAAACTTCGTTATTCCCTTCATAGCAAATCAGATTTTGCTGGTTAACATTAATGAGTACACGTTTTTCTTCCGCATCAGGATGGATCGGCGCGATCTCCTCAGGTGTTATTACCCTGAAGGCTGAAGCGTCTGCATAAAAGATATCGCCATATGAGCCATACCGCTCGTTTAATCGGTAAAGGATTCGCCCGTCAGAGCCTGTGAGAATCTCATCCACCCAAATGATTTGGCTGTAATACAAACGCCATAAAGTTGGTGATACATCATTCAACCAAGGCGCTCGAACCGGGGGATTCGCAATTTCCATATTCACATATGGAACAGTCACCTCCACCCACATGCCCTTTTCTCCATTACCTTCCGGAAGTACTGTCAATGGTTCATTTGGAAAATACTTTACGGGCTGAAGACTGGGCGCGTAAACAAAACCCTCCGGTGTTTCCACCCATTTTCTGTTCGGCCTCCCAACCGGAGGATTGCCAATGACTTCTTGCTGCCATACAACGACTTCGTCTTCCTGAAGGTATCTGATCACACTCGCATCGGGGTCTGGAAGTGACCGGATTGGCAATGAAGACGGGTTATAAACCGTATTTCTGCCTAAAAGTTCATTTTGAGGCCAGTCAAGAATGCTTGGGCTGGTTATATTTAAATATGGCGCTGCAGTAAGAGCGCCTAATCCAAGCAATCCTTTTTTAAGGAAAGATCGGCGATTTATTCGGTCTTTGTCTTCAAGCATTCAAACAGGTTACCTTTAAATTTATTTATTGTCAATTAAGGATCTTACCCAAATTATTTCGAAAATCTGATTTATTAAGCAAATCATATAGATTATTAAGATCAGTTCCCCAGTTCGCATCACCGCTTTGATAAGGGATTTCGTTGCGAAGAAGATTGTGAGCTGCTTGGGTTGCTTCTCCCAAGTTTCTGGTTGGACTTAGCTTTAAACGCAAGTCCGCTGCTCGGCAGGCGCAATAATATTCAATAGCGATCACCCGAAGTGTATTCTCCATTACCTGAAGTAAATGAAGCGCCGCATTAAATGCGTTCGCGTTATGATCTTCCTGGTTGGCTGAGGTTGGCAGCGAACGGACTGAATCAGGAGAACTAAGAGTCTGAGACTCCAACACTAAAGAAGCCGCGGTGTATTGAAGGAGCATCACGCCTGAATTCAATCCCACTTTTCCTCCATCCCCAACAAGCATCGCTGGCAGTCCGTAATTGAGGTTTTTATCCATCAAGCGAAAAAGGCGCCTCTCAGCGATCGCAGACAGCTCGGTCAACGCTATGCTGAGGTAATCCGCTGCCATTGCTACCGGTTCGCCGTGAAAATTTCCACCGGATATGATTTTTCCCTCGCCGATGATGAGTGGATTATCCGTTGCAGCGTTAATTTCACGCACTGCGGTTTCATTCACGAAGGCGAGCGTATCCCGCACCGCGCCGTGAACCTGGGGAGCGCAGCGCAAAGAATAAGCATCCTGAATATGGCTGTCAGAATCCACCAGGGTGCTGCCTTTGATGTAGTCTAGAATTCGGGAAGCTGATTTCATCTGCCCCGTCAACCCTCGGGCTTCGTGGAGCGCAGGGTTTAAGGCATCTGACCGGCCTAATAACCCTTCAAAACTCATTGCTGCAGTTAAGTCAGCCAGATTTGACAGAAAATTTGCTTCATATGCGCACAAGGCAAGAACAGCAGCGCTGAAGGTAGCGCCATTGATCAATGCCAACCCATCCTTATAGCTTAGCACGCTCCGTTCTATCCCTGCCGCGCGCATGGCTTGATATCCATTGATCACTTGACCTTCAAATTCAGCCAAACCAGAATCAAGCGTATCGTTATGTTCATCGCGAGTCAAAACTAACGCCATTTGAGCCAGCATACATAAATCACCAGATGACCCTAATGATCCTTTGGAGTAAACCACGGGAATGACATCTTTATTGATCATTTCGACCAACCTGTCAACGATAAATGGTTGAATCCCTGAGTATCCCTTAACCAGCGCATTCACCCGGACCGCCATGGCAGCGCGAACAACGAATTTTGGCAGCGGCAGTCCTGTGCCCACTGCGTGGCTGATGATCAGATTACGATTCAGTTTACGGCTATCATCCGGAGAAATCACCTGATCGGCGAAAATCCCAAAACCTGTATTTACCCCATAAATGGGCAGTTGTTTTTCTATAATTCTCTCAAGCGAAGCGTATGAATTCTCAAGAGCTATTTTTGCGTCTGATGAAATTTCAATTCTGTCAGCATTATGGGCGATCTTGGAGAGATCTGCCAGAGACAAGTTATTTCCATCTAATGTGATCATATTATTGGTTACCTTTGCCGAAATTCACGATCCGAATCACGCTGCATGTCCCGCCTGGCGATGTCATGCCTTTTATCGTATAGTTTTTTACCTTTCGCTATTGCCACGTCCAGTTTAGCCAGTCCGTCCTTGAGGTAAAGTTCGGTTGGAATGGTTGTTAATCCCTTCTGCTTGATCGCCTGCCAGATCTCATTTATTTCTTTTTTCTTTAAAAGCAATTTCCGTTTACGTTTCGGATCATGATTCTCGCGGCTGGCTGGATCATAGGGGGCTATATGTGAATCGATCAGCCAGATCTCATTTCCATCAGTTTGC
>CAYPAG010000151.1:0-3056 GCA_964408645.1 uncultured Pelolinea sp.
AGGTTTATCCTGTGGCGGCTCGCCCTGCTTGTTTTCTGCAGCTGCTTTTTTGAGCATCTCGCCGGTATCAACTGTTTCACCAAAAAAGCGGTAGATCAGTCGCAAAAATTCATCATTGTCGATTAACTTGCGATCGCGCAGGTCGTCAAGGACGGTGATCATGTAGTAGGCTGCCTGGCTGAGCGATGCATTATCCCGGCTGCTGATGTCTCCGCAGGTGATCGAGATTTCAGAAGCGGGGTTAATTTTCTTGTCCACCTTGGCGCGTCTGCGAAGTGAGACGGATAAAATATCCTGCACCACCCAGGCAAAAAACATTTGTCGCTGCTCCATGCGCCGGTAGGTCGGGCCGCCGGCAGCTTCGGCGGTCGTGCGGGTGGAGCTCTCCGGCTCGGCTAAAAAGTGCATGGGGACACCGGCGCCGGCAGCGATCATCTTTTTGATCGCCAGTCCGTCTTTTTCCGCGTCCGCGCTTTCAAGCCGCGGATGGATGGCGCTCCAGTTTTCGTTTTCATCCGCGACTAAAATACTGCCTGGCTGCGGGGGCGCAGCATTGAGCGCGGTCTGCCTGGCTTTCCTCTGCGCTTCACTGGCAAACTTCGCCTGAACCACATACAGAAAAGCGTTTCGATAGCGGTTCAGCCGGGCGCGATCTTCCAACCACGCTGAGTAGCGGGACATCCACCGCAGCAGGGGGGCTAAATCGGATTCGCCCCATTGAGCGCCGGCTGGCCGGTTGATGGCGTAATGCAGCAAGACTGCTTGATCATTGGTATCAATCGCCGGATCATACGCCGGCAGGGGGGTTGGATTTAAATCCTCTGTGGATGCTTTTAATTTAAATCCGACCGGCTGCTCTATATCGTTTCGTTTGCTGATTATTTCTTCGATATTTGAAGCTGGTAAAGCGCGGATGTATGACATTCCCCCCGCATCGGTGCTTAATAAAATAAATAAATTGCCGGTTCTTGTCAGCTCGTCGCATAATTCAAAGACGCGGGTCTCCATGCGATTGAGCCGGTGATTCCAAAATTCATCAAGGAATTTCCCTGCTGCTTCGTCCTTGGTGTTGACGGTCAACCCCCCGCCCACGACATATTGGGATGTGAGCTCTACGATTCGCCTGGCGATGGGGTTGTCCCGCCATGCTTCCAGGCATTGTTCAAGAATCTCGCTGCGGTCGTAGGTGTAGCGGTCGCGGTCTGACTGGCTCAGCGATCTGGTCCCGATCAGGAAATTATTTTCACTCTCGGACACAGACAGCGCCGACCTTACGGCTGCCGTGATTTGTTTCTCAAACAATCGGTCAATCAATCCCATTTTATACACTCCTGACTAGTCAGAGCCAAAGAACTAAAACCAACCCTGAGAAAAAAAAGCAGGTTGGCGTTAATGCACCCCCGCTCGCGCCGGAGGGTGCGGCGCAGGCGCGAGCGCCGCGCGAGGGACGAAGCGCGGACATTCCCGCCCTTGCCCCTGCAGCCGGCAAGGCGTATTTTGCCCATTGCCGGCGGGCAGGCCCGCAGAGCCCTGATCCCCCTGGCTTCCCCCCCCGTGTAAAGACCTCCGCTACGGGTCTGGGGGTGGGCGGGGGCGGGGTCGGGGGGGGAGAAGGGGGAGGGCGGCGCAAGGGGGCAAGGGTCTTGCCCAGGCAGCCCAAAAATTGCATTTCGAAGCTGAGCCAGGAAGGTATTTATTCTTGTCCTGATTTTCAAAAAATCCATTAATTTCCTCTCTCACTGCCCGCTGTGATGGCGCCCTGAAGGCGCCTCACAGTGTGCATCTCCGATCGATGCTCCCGCATCGATCTACGATGGCAGTTTAAATCCTGTTAAAAAGTCTTCGATATTTTTCAGGTGTTTAGCCAGGATGTCAATCTGACTTTGAGTGTACTGATCAGCTGCCGGCGGGTCTTGTGCCGGCGGTGTGATCGGCGGGATTGTTTTGTTGGTAGTTTTTAAAATCAATGTATCGAGATCGAACTCCGAGCCATTGAATAAATTAAGATCAATGCCCTTGCTTTCTGCTCCATATTTGAAACCGCTGCCGGTGGCGGTGTACTGCCAAAAGAGCCAATCCACCCAGGGAGCGGGGATAGCAGGAGATCCAGCGGTATAGTGAGCCACCCACAAGGGATAGATGGACCAGAAGCTGTCCGGCCGGCCGGTGGTTTTATTGTTTCCGTGGCTTTTCCAATATCCCGGGGATGTGTAGATCATCGGCCGGCGGCCAAGGATGTTTTCAACTTCTTCCAGGAATTGAAGCAGCATGGCGTTGGATGGATATTTTCCATCCTTCGCCGGCGCTTCGAAGTCAGCCACGGGCGGGAGCTCTCCGGGATCTCCGGCAAGGCAGGCGCAGAACACCCGCGCCTGGGTGGTGGCCGGCAGATCCCAACGCAAGAAGTGATACCCTCCGCGGGGCATGCCGGCATCTTTGGCGGCTTGCCAGTTATATTCAAAATCCTGATCAATCCCGCCCCTTTCGCTGACCTTGATAAAAACAAATTTCGCGCCGGCATCCTTGGCGATTGTGAAACCCATTTTTTGAGGGGTGGATTTGTCGTTCTGCCAGTGGGAACAATCTATACCGAGTGTGGTTGTCATGGGATAAAACCTCCTGAAGCGACCGCCCACCCGCGACGTTCCGGCGCTATGCGCCGGACGCGGCGAAGCGCATGCGCGAGCCGAGCAGAGCGGGGGGGCTGGGGCGCTGATCGTGTTCTACTTCGGAATTTTTCCGAAAATCGCCGGAAATTAACTAAGTTAATTAACCGTGTTCTATTAATCTGCTGCTGCCCCTTAATCTTAATTAATATATATATAGCAGTAGCAGCAGAGGAAGAGAGAAAAAATCCCTCTTGATTTTCGGAATTTTTCCGATTTGTTAACATTAAAAACAGGTCTAAAATCGGAATTTTTCCGATTAAGACATGTTCTATCCAAATAGCTTTTTTAACCACGGATGAACACTGATCAACACAGATTTTCATGATTAAAACCCCTCGTCCATGTCAGCCAGGGGGTCAACGCCCTGGATGATGAAAGTCGGCGCGG
>CAYPAG010000151.1:3156-4836 GCA_964408645.1 uncultured Pelolinea sp.
ACCACCAAATAACGGATTTCAAAGAGCTCCGCGATCGCCTTGATTTCACCGTATAAATTCGAATGTTTGATTCCAACCCATTCGCGCCGGTAAACCGTCTTGTAGGTTGGTTTGGCTATGAGTGGATCGTCAACGCTGGATAAGTCCACCTCGAAGATGGTTAAGGCGGTGCTATCGCGTTTCGGGTTTGCCAATTCCACATCACCGGCGAGATCTTCGGGGTCTGCTATGATCGCTTCGTCTTCTCCTGCCACATCAAGGGTCATGGCGTACAGCTTGCCGGCGGCCGGCGCTGCGCCCGGCGGGTGTTTGCCCTGCATCAGGGCGCAGCGTTCCGGCGGAAACAACCCACCCTCCGAATCGATCTCCTCGCTGAAATATTGTGTTTTAACCATGGGGTGCTGCCGGCCAAGGCGTTTGACCTGTCCGTCAACAAAATCACCGTAGGCAGGGACCTCTGCTCTTACATCCTCAGCAGTCAGCACAAAAACCCGCCTTTCTCCGTCTTGCTTCTCTGCTTTCCGGGCAGCTGCGAGCTCCCGCGCGAGCAGCGTTCGAGAAGTCCAGGCAGTGCCCCAAAAAACCCTTGTCGCGTTGGTGCTGGCAGCCATGGGCGCGATGTCCTTGTCGAACTTGGAGGGAAGAATATCCTGGGCTTCGTCCACCTCGAGTAAGACATTCGCGGTAGCTCCAACGATGTTTGATCGCGGCTGCCCTGAGAAAAAATAAATCCTGGAGGTACAAAACCGGAAGATATAACCGGATTCTTTTGTAAAGTCCTGGGCGGTCAGGCGGTTGGATTCCAACACCCGCTCTAATCGGCGCATGGCGTTGAGTGTCTGCGGCTTCCAAGTCGGGGAGACCTTCACGATCTCCGCGCCCAGGTTCATGTAGATGCATAAAATAAAAGCTTCCAAGTGTGCCTGGAGCTCGTTTTTGCCGGACTGCCTGGGGAACATGACAACAAAGGATCTGCCTTTTCTCTCCCGGATTGATTTCAGGATGGCATAAAAAGGGGCTTTTTGATACTCCCGCAAGGTAATGGGCGTCGCGGCGCTGACAAATTCGGCAGGGTCCAAAAGCGCCTGTTGGATCACCTTCACCAGTTGGCGGTCGCGTTTTGATAATTCTTTTTGCATTGATCATCTGCTTGCCCCCATCCAAGCCGCGATCGCGGCAGCGATCAGAGTGAGAGCAGCCTGGCCGGCTTGAAGAAGGGTTGTTGAAGTTTTTCCGGTCACCACAGCATCATCCACGCATCTTATTCGCTGTTCGTGGTCGTCGAGCAGCCGGCGGGAGCTCTGCAGGTCGGCGCGGAGTTGTTGTAGTTTTTCGGCTTCCAGTTCTTCGTGGTGGTTTAATTCCTTCTCGATCCGCTGAAAGCGAGACTCTAAAGAATCTTTCAGGCGTTGAAACTGTTCGTGAAGTAATTGGGCTTGTAAGTCTTCCATCCCTCTCCAGTTCGTCGATCGCTATTCTCAGGCAGCGTCGGATATCACAGGGGCTCGCTGACGCCAAGTTCATGACTAATGCCTCCTATCGCCTCAGACAGAAGGTCAAGCACAGAAGAGCCACCACCGGATACCACCTGTTGGGTTCTGATCAGGGCAGCCAGTCGGGTTGATGCCGCGCCCAGGGTGTTGAGCGTTCGGCTCCATTGATCAAGGTTTTGCTTTTCTT
>CAYPAG010000152.1:0-3179 GCA_964408645.1 uncultured Pelolinea sp.
GGATCAACTGGGAGAGCCTTCCGCAGGCGTACCGCGATCGTTCCACCCATCTCTGGAAGGATTTGGGGTTGTTTGTCCACTCCGGCATGGACACCATCCTCGGTAAAGGAAAAAAGGATATATCGACGCTGATGACCTATGCGGTCATCAAGCGTTTTCTCAAACCCAAGGGGAAATTGGGTTTTGTAATCACACAGAGTGTGTGGAAAACCAGCGGGGCAGGCCAGGGTTTCCGCCGTTTCCGCATTGGCCAAAGCGGTGATCATTTACGTATCCTGCATGTTGACGATATGAGCTCACTGCAGGTGTTTGAAGGCGCCAGCACCCGCACCAGCGCGTTTATCATGCAAAAAGGGCTGCCAAACCGCTATTCGGTCCCTTACACCTTTTGGCAAAAAACCACCAGGGGGGTAGGCCTGGATTATGACAGCACATTGGGTGAGGTCGAAGCTCAAACCAGGCGAATTCGTTTTGACGCGGGTCCTGTGGATGGTAATGACATTACCAGTGCCTGGCTGACCGCCCGCCCGCGCGCCTTGAAAGCCGTTCAGAAAGTGTTGGGCAAATCAGAATATCAGGCACATGCCGGTGCTTATTCGGGTGGCGCAAATGCAGTGTATTGGGTGGAAAAAATCTCTGAACGGCTAGATGGTAATTGGATTGTCCGTAACATTACCGAAGGATCGAAGCGAAAAACCGATTCTGTTGAAGCTGAAAT
Organism: uncultured Pelolinea sp.; assembly: GCA_964408645.1. Taxonomy (GTDB): domain Bacteria; phylum Chloroflexota; class Anaerolineae; order Anaerolineales; family Anaerolineaceae; genus Pelolinea. The sequence continues at coordinate 719 of CAYPAG010000152.1, forward strand.
TGAAATGAATTTAATTTACCCTCTTATTCGTGGTCGTGATGTCCATAGATGGGAAGCAAATCCTTCTGGTTATATGCTTATTCCGCAAGATCCAAAAAAACGAACAGGCATTGATCAAAAAATCATGCAAACAAAGTATCCAAAAACCTGGTCATATTTAAGTGGTTTTAAAGATCTCCTTCAACAACGGAAAAGCCAGATGGTAAGGAAACTCATGTACACGGGTGCTTTCTATTCTATCTTTTAGATTGGTGATTACACTTTTTCTCCATGGAAAGTTATTTGGCCAAATATGGGCAATCGAATTGACGAGGCCGTGATACATGAATTCGAAGGAAAGCCAATCGTTCCACAGCATATAGTAACAATTTTGCCAGTGAATAATGATTCGGAAGCATATTACGTTGCTGCGATCGTCAACTCGCTTCCATTTCAATTTGCGGCTCATGCCTATTCTCAGGCAGGGGGAAAAAGTTTTGGCACACCAGAAATATTGGAAAAAATCAGTGTGCCAAGTTTTAACCGGCATTTTCAGACTCACACCCGCCTTTCCGATCTCTCGCGTAAAGCGCATGAAATCGCCCCGGCTGCGTATGGCGGCGACGCGCAGGCATCGAAAAATTTGGAAGAGATCGAGGCGCAAATCAATACTCTGGCATCCCGGCTTTGGGGGATCACCGACACGGAACTTAAAGAGCTGCATATCGCTCTGAAAGAACTCAAGGGTGAAGATATTGAACCAGAATTGGATGATGATTCGGAAGAAGATGGCTAATATAATAGCCACTGCTGTGACTTAATCCTCTCAATCGCTTCTGCCGGCAGATCAAGAATCACTTTTTTGGTGTATTACGTTCAAAATTGCCCGGATTTACTCGGCATGGTCAAAAAAATATTGCTGATCACAATTTTTTATCCAACCCCAGCTGCGTCTCAATGCCGCTGAGCGCCTCTTCCAGCAGGTCAATCACCGTGGTGCCTTGTTTCTCCTCCGGCTTGTTCACTTTCAGCATGTCCAGCACCATGCGGGCGGCCTGGAGCCGCACGCGGTTGTCATCGTCCTGCAGCGCCTTTCTCACCGCCTCCAGGGCCGACTCGGTCAGCTCCAAAAGGCTGTTCTGCGCCATCTCACGCATGAGCGCCTGGCGTTCGTCGAGCGCCTTGGTGAACTGCTCATCATATTTGCGCCAGCGGTAAATGGTTTTGCGGTTAATGCCGAGGGCGGCAGCGATTTCGATGTCTTTTTCGCCCTGCATGATCATGGCGAGCGCAAGCTCCTGCTTTTCGTCCAGCTTGTCGGGGTCCTTTGGTTCCGGGTTCATTTCTGCTCCTGTGAATATAGAACAATATTTCTATTATACGGAAATCATCTGTAAATTTCAATATTTGATCCCTGGAAACAAATCTTAATTTTTCTTGAAAATGATGCATTTTGTTGAAAAATGATGAAGCCTACCTCAAGAGAGGTGGGCTGAATCCCCCAGTGAGGCCCTTCTCTTGTAACCTTGCACAAGGCTGCAAGGTGTAGATCCCCGAAGAGCATTGGTCTCAAGCCAATATCTCGATGGGGAATGGTGCCATCGCGGAGGTGGGTTGAAATGAAAATTGTAGGTGCGGGCCGTAGCCCTTTCCAAGAGGAAAGGGCGGAGGTCCCCGAAGAGAAGTGGCTTCGAGCCACTTTCGCGAAGGGGATTCCAATTGCTTTCAGCCCAAGCATATAATACTTATACATCAGGAGTAATCACATGCGGACCTTCCGGATACTTATCGTCCTTCTCGCCCTCTCAGCCCTGCTCTCTGGCTGTTTCGGTCCCGAGCCGGTCAACGAGGTGGCGCTGGAGCTGACCGTGGCGGCGGTGCTGACGCAGACCGCCGTCCCGCAGATCCAGCCGACCTTGGCGCCCACACTGACGCCCGCAGCCACGCCCACGCCGGAGAAGTGCCTGGCGGAGGTGACGCAGAACAACATCAATATGAGGCGCAACCCGGAGGGAGATATCATCGGGTGCTGCCTGGCGAGCGGGGAAGAACTGGAAGTGCTGGAGTTCAGCGCTGACAGGGAGTGGGCGCGCATCGAGAGTGTTAATGTCCCGGCGCACCGGGGATGGGTGGATGTGAGATTCCTCAGGTTGAGCGGGGGGTGTGAGGAAGACCAAGAATAGGGGACCATTTTGGCAGGAGACTGCCACGCTTCGCTCGCAGTGACATGGTTATTAGACGCACCGCGGGTATGGAGCATTCCCGGTTGTGTAGGTCAGGCTTTTCGGAGTTCTTCCAAGAGGAAGAACGAAGATCCCCGAAGTGAAGCAGCGTCTCGGAGCTCTTCCAGGGGGAAGAGCGGAGATCCCCAAAATGAAACGGCGTCGTGCCGTTATCATGAAGGGGGTAGCTGCTATCACGGAGGGGACTGCCGCTAACACGTAGGGAGATGCCGCCTGACAATTACTGTCATTGCGAGCCC
>CAYPAG010000152.1:3279-4819 GCA_964408645.1 uncultured Pelolinea sp.
TTGAGGAAGCTGCCGCCCTGGCGGATCTCGAAGTGCAGATGCGCGCCGGTGGAGTTGCCGGTGGAGCCGCAGGCGCCGATGGCCGCGCCCTTGACCACCGCCTGGCCGCAGGTGGCGTACCAGGTGCTGAGGTGGGCGTAGATGGTGACGTAGCCGTTGCCGTGGTCAATGGCGACCATGTTGCCGTAGCCGCCGCTGATGGGGCCGGCATAGATGACCGTGCCCGAGTCGGAGGCGTAGATGCCGTCGCCCTCAAAGCATTGCGCGTCGATGGCGGGATGGCCGTCCCAATAGTCGTTGCCGGAGACCTGCCCCGGGTAAGGGGCCGGCCAGCCGAAAGCGCCTGAGCCGTAGTAGACCGAGGTCGGCGTGCAGGAGCCGGGGCCGTTGATCTTGGCGGTCACGCCGCCGCTCACGTCGCCGCCTTCCAGCGGGACGATCCAGCTCTGCTGGAGCTCGCGGAAGCCGCCGGGAATCATGATGAATTCGCCCGGCTCGATGACCGGGTTGGTGATGTCGAGGTCGTTGCCCGGGTAGAGCAGGATGTCTTCCACATCCACCTTGTACAGCCCGGCGATATGGTCGAGCTTGTCGCCTTCCTTCCATTGGTAAAGGATGCCGTCCACGGGCGGAATCTTGAGCGTCACGCCGGTGGAGATGAGGTGTGGGTTGTCCTGCAGCACACCGAAATTGGCCCACAGGATGCTCTCGGGTTCGAGCGAGTAGTTCTCGGCCAGGCCGAAAAGCGTGTCGCCCGATTCCACCTGGATCTCGGTGACGCCTTTGCGCGCGTCCTCCGAGATGACGGTGTCGGGATCGGTGCTGCGCGCTACGGAGTCATAACCCGCGGCGGGGGCGTACTCGGGCAGCGTGGAAGGCGCGGCAGTTTCGGCCGGGGAGCGCCCGATGCCCCGAAAGTAAGCCAGCAGCGAGCGGCCGCTGAAATACTGGTAAATGGCGAAGCCGGAAACGGCCAGCATCAGCAGGGCCAGCACCCAGGTGGCAATCATCAGCCACAGTGGGGTGGCGCGAGTTTCGGGCGCGGATTCGCCCTGATCGGCCGGTTTTTTGGCAAATAGAGGCATTAATCGTCCTTGGTCAGCAGCTCCAGAAATTCAACGTTATCTTTGGTTTTGCTCATCTTGTTGAGGATGGCTTCGGACGCCACGGCCGGGTCCATGCCCGCGCCCTGGGGCGCCATGCCGATCATCTGCAGGTACATGCGGCGCATGAGCCAGACGCGCTGCAGGATGTCGGGGCCGAGCAGCAGTTCCTCGCGGCGGGTGCTGGAGCGCTCGATGTCGATGGCGGGGAAAATGCGGCGTTCCTGCAGGCGGCGGGAAAGGTGCAGCTCCATGTTGCCGGTGCCCTTGAATTCTTCATAGACCACGTCGTCCAGGCGCGAGCCGGTGTCAACCAGCGCGGTGGCGATGATGGTGAGCGATCCGCCGCCTTCGATGTTGCGCGCGGCGCCGTAGAAGCGCTTGGGCGGGTAGAGGGCGGAGGGGTCCATGCCGCCGGAAAGCGTGCGGCCGGAGGG
>CAYPAG010000153.1:0-4432 GCA_964408645.1 uncultured Pelolinea sp.
CCAAAGAAGCTGCCGAAATCTACGCCGACTGGGGGCGCTGGAAGGCGCTGGCTTACTGGTTCGAAATGCTGGAGAGCGAGTAATCCCCTGAAACCATCGGCAAGCCGGTCCCTATTAACAAATCATTTAAATCAAAAAGCGGGGAACGATTACCAAGTGATGGTCGTTATACTCTTATTGAACCTATCTGACAGGAGAGTGTTATGGATAAAAGACATTTAAGCCTGACCATCGCAGGCATGCTGCTGCTGGTGGTGATGGCGTGCAACATTCCCGGCAGCAGTTTCGGTTCGAATGCGCCGGTCAATGTTGCGATCGAATCGCCCGCCTCCGACGCACGACTGCCTCTGGTGCCGCTGACAATCGTGTACTCCGCCAGCAGCAGCGCGGGTATCGCCGAGGTGGAATTGAGCGTCAACGACGGGGTGGTGATGCGCGTGACGGACATCAACCAATCGATCATCGTCTCGGAATTTATCTGGACGCCAGATGCGCCTGGCGAATATACCCTGCGCGTGCGCGCCCTCAGCGACGAGAACGTCTGGAGCGGTGACTCGCAGGTCAGCATCACCATCGAGCAAACGCTCCAGCCCACCGTGACGGTCAGCCTGCCCACCGCCACACCCGAACCGGCCGCCGCGCCGCCCCCGTTCAGGATATTTAATGTGAAGGCGGATGAGTTCTCCGTCTATTACGGCGATGATGACTGCGGCAGTCAGGACGTCACCATCACAGCCAGGGTAAATTACCCTGGACAGGTCAACAACGTGGTGCTGTTCACCCGGCTGGCTGACCAGGAAAGTACGCAGACCACCAATTGGGACAGCGGCCGGTCGATGAGCAAGGCGTCGGATGACACCTACCGGGTCACGCTGGACGCTGACGATATCCCCAACTACAACAAGTACGAATTCGCCACCCTGTTCTACCAGATCGTAGCCACCGGCGCGAATGGCGTTGAACTCGGACGCACCACTTTCTTCAAGAACGTGCACCTCGAAGTGTGCCCGCAGCCCAACACGCCCGTGGATGTGCGCTTCAAGAACTATTCCTATGACACGGATATCTTTTATTACGGCAGCGGCGCCTGCGGGGAAACCGAGGTTGTCATCAGCACGGACGTGACCCGTCAGGAAAAGGTGAAATATGTGATCTTGTTCACGCGCTTCAAAGATATGGACAGCGACGCGATGACCAACTGGGACCGCGGCAGCACCATGCGCGTGATCGATGAGAACACGCACCGCATCATGCTGCGGGCGGAAGACCTGGCTAATTTTGATGAATACGACCGCGCCCGCATGAGCTACCAATTCATTGCCACCGACAAGGACGACAAGATCACCGGGCGCTCACTGGTCTTCGACGACATCATCCTGCAGCGCTGCCCGTAAGAGAAAAGAGATCACAAAGAACCCGGCTCAACCGGGTTCTTTTTTTAACGCGAAAGCCTAAAGATGATGCTGGATAGTATCTTTTCCCTTGTGAAATTGCTATAATCTCATATGAAGAACGCATTGAGGAAGAGTGAAGGAGCCAACATGAAGAAAGTCTATCTAGCAATAATTCCATTTTTACTGATCGTCCTGCTGGCCTGCGAATTTGCGGGGTTTAACATTGATCTGTTTGGAACCGGCGGCGACAGCGGTGGTTCTGGCGGGTCAAGCGCTTCCGGTGGAGCGCCGGTGGAAGCCGGTGTGGATTCGCCGGGCAATAACGCCACGGTGTCGATGGGTCCGGTGGAGGTTGCTTATCACGCCAGCAGCGCGGACGGCATTGCCATGGTGGAGCTGAGCATTGACGGCGCGGTGGTGTCCTCGATCCCGGCGCCCACCTCCAACGAGAAGGTGATGGCGCTGAAATATGCCTGGACGCCGGCAAATGCCGGCTCGCACACCATCCGTGTGCGGGCGCAATCCAACGCTGGGGATTGGAGCGAATATTACGGCGTGATGGTCACCGTGCAGGCCAGCCAGACCGCCCCGCAGGCGCAGCAGCCAACGGCGCAGCCGCAGCAGCCCCAGCAGCCGGCCCCCACCAACACACCTGAACCCACGGCAACCCCGGACAAACTGGCAATTTATGATATTAAATATGACAAGAATATCTTCTACTACGGCGGTGGTGGCTGCAACCGCGAAATTACCATTTCGGCCAAGGTCACCAAGCCAGAAGATGTTGTTGGTGTTTATTTATTTACCCGCTTCTGGGACAAGGAAGGGGGAGGATTAACCAAGTGGGATTCTGGCAGGCACTTGTCAAAAAAATCGGATGGTACCTACAGCGTGACCCTGTTCTCCGAGGATATTCCTAACTATAACGCGTTTGAGTTTGCCGTCATGTATTTTCAAATCACGGTGACGGACAAAAACCAAAACACCCGCGCGGCGGTCAGTGATGTGATCAAAGAGGTCACTCTGCAGATCTGCCAGTAATGATTTTTGAAGGAATTCAGGCTTCTTATAACTTAGCCTTCGGATTCAAAAAGAATTGTAAGCTATTAAACCTGACAGGCTTGTTCTGTCAGGTTTTTCTTTACAAAAGTCAACCCTTGTCGCTTTGCCTCAACAGGTGTAACATTCCGCTCCGATTAATTAGGAAAAACTTAAGCAAAACAACATCACTTTATAAAAGGTTGATTTTCTCAGTGGCTCGGGCTCGCCCAAGGCGCTGTTGTTTTTTTAACCGAAGTTTTTCCAAGAAGGCATCATGAGCAAGAGAACTTTGAAACGGCAGTTGAATTTATTCCAGGTGATCATGCTGGGCACGGCGGGAACGCTGGGCTCTGGCATTTTCGTACTGACCGGCCTGGCGGCGGACGTGGCCGGCCCGGCCACCTTCCTGGCGATCCTGGTGGGCGGCTTTCTCAGCTTCAGCATCGCGCTGAACTACAGCGAGCTGGCCACCATGTACCCCGAAACCGGTGGGGCCATGACCTACGTGCGCGAGGCCTGGGGCAAAGGGCTGCTCTCGTTCCTGATAGGTTCGATGGACAGCATTTCTTCCACGTTTTACACCGCGCTCTCGGCGGTAGGATTTGCCTACTCGCTGAGTGTGTTCTTCCCCTCCATTCCGATCATCCCGGTGGCCATCGCCGCCATCATTCTGTTTGTCCTGCTCAACATCCTGGGTGTAACGAACATCGGCAATGCCCAACTGGTGCTCGGCATCGGGTTGGTGTTCGCATTCGGCGTTTTTATCGTTGCCGGATTCACATCCCCATTCGGCTTCAGCCTGGCAACCCTGTTTCCGCAGGGGCGAATGTTCCCTGAGATCGGCTTTGTCAAGAATGCCGGCGTGCTGCTGAAGACCATCGCGTTGATCTATGCGGCGTATGTCGGGTTCGAGGTGATTGCGGACGACGCGGAAGAGGTCAAAAATCCCGCCAAAAATATCCCCATCGCCATCCTGGTCAGCCTGGCTTTCATCACCCTGGTTTACTCGCTGGTGGTTGTGGTGACCCTCGGCACGCTGCCTTGGCAGCAGGTGGCCGGTTCGGCCACCGCCCTGTCCGACGCGATCAGCGTTTTCATGCCCGGTGTGGGCGTGACCATCATCGCCATGGCCGGCATGGTCGGCGCGCTGACTTCCATCAATTCCTCCATGTTGAGCGCCACGCGCGAGACCTTCACACTCAGCCGCGACGGTAACTGGCCGCTGATCCTCTCGCGCCTCAACCGCGCGCGCGTGCCATTTATGGCCATCATCATGATCGGTGTGATCTCCATTTTGATCACCATCTTCGGGGTAGTGGATTTTCTCAGCTATATCACATCGGCCGGCTACCTGTTTGTGCTGTTCTTCTCCAACCTGGCCATGATCACACTGCGCAAAAAATATCCCGACATCCACCGGCCTTTTAAAGTGCCTTTGTTCCCGCTGACACCCATCCTGGCTTCGCTGACCTGCGTGATCGTCATTTTCTATTCAGACCTGGACGCGATCATTTTCACCGGCGGTGTGATCCTGATTTTCTCCATCTATTATTTTGGGAAGATCGGCATGGAGTTGTGGCAGGAGGCGCACCGCCGCGACCTATCGCCCGGGCGCTGGCGCATTCTGCTGCCCGTGCTGGATATCCAGGGCTCTGAAAACCTGATGAAACTGGGCGCGTTGATGGCGGAATCTGAACATGACCTGAATATGTGCGCGCTCACCGTGGTACCCAGCACCGGGCAGGTGGACACGAGCTCATCCGGTAGCTTTGTGGATGGAATCCGACAACAGCGGCGTGCCATACTCGACCATTTCATTCATTACGCGGTGGACCGCAATGTGCCCATGTACACCAAGACCGTCACCGGTCCAACCCTGGCAGAAGGGCTGGTGAGCGAAATCAAAAATGATCCCAATGTCAAGCTGGTGCTGATGAATTGGCTGGAAGATTACCCGGGCAAGGATCCCATCAACCAGATTGCCAGGAAGGTGATCG
>CAYPAG010000153.1:4442-4809 GCA_964408645.1 uncultured Pelolinea sp.
GAAGAAGGCAAGACCAATATCGGCATCCTCAAGGATAAAGGCCTGAACAAATTCAAGGAACTTTTGGTGCCGGTGGGCGGCGGACTCAACAGCCGGCTGGCAATCCACCTGGCTAATGATATCGCCACGCGCGAAGCCAGCCACGTCACTTATATCCGCGTCATCCCGGAAGAATTTGATGAGGAAACTAACGAGGACATGATCTCCTATCTGCAGGAGATCCTGCTGACCACGCTGGGTGAAGTGCCGGCCAATGCCTCCCTCAGTATCCGTTATTCAACTTCGATTGATGACGCCATCCTTGAAGAGTGCCACACCAATGATTACGATCTGGTGCTGCTGGGCACTTCCACCGAGCCTCTCAACG
>CAYPAG010000154.1:0-4805 GCA_964408645.1 uncultured Pelolinea sp.
AGAGCGCCTGTCTCCAAAACAGGAGGTTGTGGGTTCAATTCCTGCCTGGCCTGCTTAGAAAAATGCGACGCCAAATGCAGGGCGTCGTTTTAGACATAAAACAGGAGACAAAGATGCCTGAAAAAAAGAAAATTGAAGCAAAAAAACCGAACGCGTTGAGCCGATGGTGGCGTGAAACACTTGGTGAATTGCGCAAAGTGACCTGGCCCACCCCGCATGAAGCCTGGCAGCTGACCAAAGTTGTTATTATTGTCATGCTGGCAATGAGCGCCCTGTTGGGTTTGCTGGATTTCGCGTTCACACGCTTGATCGCCTGGGTTCTGGCATAATTTATTGAGGTATTAAGTCTGCCTGAGTAAGGGATAAAAATGGCAAATGAAGAAGAGTTAAACGGACTGGAAAACAGCGCGCAGGAAGAACCCGCCGGCGAGTTCGCATCGCCCGAGGCTGAATCGGCCGGTTTAACCCCTGAAGAGAAAGACATCGCTCCGGAGGCCGTTGAAGCTGCAGCCGAGAATGAATCAGCAGCTCAGGATGCCGCGGAAGTTGAACAGCCAGCAGCGGATGATGACCGTGCGTGGTATGTGGTGCATTGCTATTCCGGTTATGAGAACAAGGTTCGTTACAACCTTGAGCAGCGCATTGAAACCATGGGCATGAAAGACAGAATCTTTGATGTGGTCATTCCGACCCAGGAAGAGATCGAGGTTCGCGAAGGCAAACGGCGGTCGATTGAACGGCATGTTTTTCCCGGCTACGTGCTGGTGAATATGATCCTTTCGGAAGAATCCTGGTATGTTGTGCGCAACACACCCGGCGTTACCGGTTTTGTGGGCATGGGCAACGACCCCACACCCCTGCGCCCGGAGGAAGTCTCCCAGATCCTGCGCCGTATGGAAGCCGAAGCGCCGCATGTGAAGGTCACCTTCAAGTCCGGCGAGCGCGTGCGAGTAGTCGACGGCCCGTTCAACGATTTCCGCGGAACGGTGTCAGAAATTGATATGGATCGCGCCAAAGTGACAGTAATGGTAAACTTCTTCGGCCGCGAGACGCCTGTGGAACTGGATTTCCTTCAGGTAGAAAAAGCGTAAACAACCTCCGCGAGGAGGATTGTGGGAGGGTGACCCTTTTCACCCGCTAAAACCACTAAAGGAGTTAAAGGAATGGCAAAGAAAGTAAAAGCAATCGTAAAGCTGAACGTCCCGGCCGGTAAAGCGAATCCGGCACCCCCGATCGGCCCGGCTTTAGCCGGCCACGGCATCAACATCATGCAGTTCTGCAAGGAATATAACGCCCGTACGCAGAACAAGATGGGCGAGATCATCCCGGCGGAAATTACCGTCTTCCAGGATGGCTCTTTCACCTTTGTGCTCAAATCCCCACCAACCGCAGAGCTATTAAAAAAAGCAGCCGGTGTTGATAAAGGTTCAGATATTCCCAACCGCAACAAGATTGGCACAGTCACCCGCGAACAGCTTCGTGAGATCGCCAAGATCAAAATGAAGGATATGAACGCGATTGACGAGGAAGGCGCGATGGCGCAAATCGAAGGTACAGCCCGCAACATGGGGATCACCATTCAGAAATAAGCACTTCGTGGGAGGGCAATAATGCCCGCCACCACCACAAGGAGAAAATAATGGCAAAACACGGAAAAAAATACAACGAAGCGGTCAGTAAAGTTGATGCTGACAAGCTCTACGATCCCAAAGAAGCGCTGGCGCTCGTCAAAGAGACTTCCTACGCAAAATTTGATGCGTCGGTTGAAGTGCATATGCGCATGGGACTCGATCCGCGCCAGGCTGACCAGCAGCTGCGCGACGTCGTCATCCTGCCCCACGGGCTTGGAAAGACAATCCGCGTTCTCGTTTTCGCGCAAGGCGAAGGCGCCAAAAACGCGAAAGATGCCGGCGCAGATTTCATCGCCGATGACGATGAATGGATCAAGAAGATTGAAGGCGGCTGGGCTGATTTTGATGTTGCCATCGCCACACCCGATATGATGGGCAAAGCCGGACGCCTGGGCAAAGTGCTCGGTCCACGCGGTTTGATGCCCAACCCAAAAGCCGGCACCGTTGTCCCGGCGGCGGATCTTGAACGCGCGATCAACGAATCCAAAGCAGGACGTGTTGAATTCCGCCTGGACAAGACGGCCAATGTGCATGTCAATATCGGCAAAGTATCCTTCGATGTCGATAAACTCTACGATAACCTCGCCAGCCTGATGGGCGCCATCCGCAAAGCCAAACCGGCCGCGGCCAAGGGCACTTATGTCAAGAAGGTCACCCTGACCTCCACCATGGGCCCAGGCGTCAAACTGGACCCCAACCAGGCGCTGGCCATGGATCGTGCCGCGGAATCGTGATATAATCGCGACCGTAATATTCACCAAAGACAGCCGGTGCCAAAAGGCTTAATATCCCGCTCAGGTGGAGACAATTGAATCAGTTTCTTGCTTGATCATTGTCTTTGCCTGAACTCCGGCAAAGACAATTTTTTTATTTTTTGAAAGGAGGTAATACTCTTGGCCTTTACAAAAGAAAAAAAGAAACAGCTCGTTGAAACATACGAGAAGTGGCTGAAGGAAAGCAAAGCGGCTTATGTCCTTTCATACCAGAAAATGGCAATGAAAGACATTGACGCGCTGAGAGCCGAAGCCCGCGAGATCGGCGGCGAGTTCCATGTCGTCAAAAATACGCTGATGAACATCGCAATGGGTAATGTCGGTTTAAAAGATGCCGGGCTCTTTGATCAGGCATCAATGGTCGCATTCGCATTTGACGACGCGCCATCCCTGGCAAAAATCGTCGACAAGGCAAGCGCTTCGGACATCTTCGCCATTAAAGGCGGCTATCTGGATGGTCTGCCGGTGAGCGCCGGCGAGGTCCAAATGCTGGCAAAACTGCCCGCACTGCCACAGATGCGCGCGCAATTACTCGCGCTTATTTCAACGCCAGCCACCCAACTGGTACGCACGATCAAGGAACCTGCCCGTATGGTGGCAGCAGTTCTCAAATCGTATTCAGAAAAAAGCCAGGCGCAAACCGCCGGCTGATAACCAAACCAATAATAATTATTTAGGAGATTTGAAATGGCAGATTTAAAAAAATTAGCAGAAGAACTGAGCCAGCTGACCGTTCTGGAAGCAGCTGAACTGGTAAAATCCCTTGAGGAGCAGTGGGGTGTTTCCGCTGCCGCTCCTGTGGCTGTTGCAGCCGTTGGCGGCGCAGCCGCCGGCGCAGCCGAAGAAGTTGAGGAAAAGACTGAATTTGATGTTGTCCTCAAGGACACCGGCCCGAAAAAGATCGATGTGATCAAAGTCATCCGACAGCTCACCAACCTCGGTTTGGTGGAAGCCAAGACCATGGCAGAGACCGTTGGTTCCAAGGTCCTCACCCAGGTTGGCAAAGAAGCCGCCCAGGATGCCAAGAAGAAACTGGAAGAAGCCGGCGCTGCAATCGAACTGGCCTAATCCAATCAGAAAACCACAAAAAACCGCTGATCATCAGCGGTTTTTTTTATTTCTCGATCCCCCACACATTGAACATACCTGTTGAATTCAGACTAATCAAAAGTCGGTCAGAGTCAAAATACAGCCCGAGGATCGCCTCTTGGTCGGAATCCAGCGTAGAAAGCAGGCGGCCATCTTCAGCGCTGAATAACAGGATGCGTCCTGATTTTTCACCAACAGCCCAGATATTCTGATCAGTTGTCATGGAAAAAGCAGCTGGCAGCACGATATCGGACTTCAAGGCAATCCGTTTAATCACCTTCTGGCTCTCCGCGTCCATGATCTCCACCGAGAAATCCTTCGAATTTCTCAGATTCTCCACCAGATAAAAGATCAGTTTCCCATCTTCAGAGAAAAGCGGGTTGGTTTTTGCCGCTTTGGCTTGGAAATGTGATTTTCGCGAAAGTTTTTGTGTATCGAAACGGTAAAGGTATAGTGAACTGGAGGATTTATCAATGAAAGCCATGCTTCTGCCATCTGGCGATACTTGTAAAAAAGAAATGTCATTTAGTTCACCCAAAACACGGGTACCGCGTAATTCATCGATCACACAAGATTGTTGCCGGTATGACGAATCCAGGCAATAAAATGCTGTTTGGTATTCCTCAGAGAATCCTAAAAGCCGATAGCGCTGATCCGCCTGATCGCCCTCTATTTGACGGCTGAGCTTCCCCACCTGGCCTACATCGTCAGGATAATGCTTGACCAGCCAATACTCACCATCGAAAGTTTCGATTGAGTAAGCCCCTTCAGAATTTTCAATACCGGCTCGGCATTCGACATTCCCCTTGTCCAAAACCAATCGGCATGTATCACAAAAGCGGCATTCAGTTTCCCGGCCGGTGTCAGCCCAGGTTGGCACAAACGATGAGACGCTGCCTGCGTTCGCAGAAAATCCCTGAAAGAATTCCCGAAAAGTCCACCAATGAACGCCCTCTTTCGCTGCTGTGTTGTCATTGAGAATACCAGCTAACCTGCCCTCATCAGTTACGCTCAATCCATGAAGATTGCGGAACATCCCGGGGAGAGATTCAAGCATCGACTTGTTTTCAAGATCCCAAATTTCAATTTCGGGATAAAAAGCACTTTGCCTGTATTGGAAAATCGGCTCAACTGAAGAAAGCATAAGAGCTTTGCTGCCATCGTTTGAAAAAACCATTTCACAGGGCTTATCCCAATCACAACCAGGCGCGGCAACTTCGCTCACTTTGCCGCCGGATGGCTTGTCCACAATCGAGATCATTCCTTCGCTCGCAAACGGGAAGAGCAGATCGCCCGGATCAAATCCCTCGCT
>CAYPAG010000155.1:0-4805 GCA_964408645.1 uncultured Pelolinea sp.
GCTGCAGTTTCCTTGTTGCTGGGGATTATGCTCGCTTATGGACTTAATAAAAGCGCACGATGGAAAAGCGGGCTTGAATTGCTGATGATGTTCCCTCTTGGAACCTCGGCGGTCACCTTGGGATTGGGGCTTTTTGCTTTTTTCGCAAGGAGCATCGATGCCAATCGCTGGACGGTTTGGATCATTCCCATGGCGCATGCCTTGATCTCGCTTCCATTTGTTTTACGCGTAATCCAGCCAGTGCTGCGCTCCATACCACCGAATTTCCGCTGGGCGGCGGCCACACTTGGCGCATCGCCGCTGAACATCATCCGGCGGATCGACTTACCCATTCTTTGGCGAACGTTGATGACGGCCGCGTTGTATGCTTTTACGATCTCCCTGGGGGAATTTGGCGCGACCAGCTTTCTCAGCCGGCCGGACCTGCCCACCATGCCTATCGCGATCTTTCGCTATCTCGGCCTGCCGGGGAGCTTGAATTACGGCCAGGCGATGGCGATGGCGGTCATCATTCTGCTGGTTTGTGTCGTTAGTATGCTGGCACTGGACAAGTTACAATACCAATCATCAGGGATAACGCGTGATGAATAGAGGACTGGCGGTTAACAGCATCGTAAAACATTATGAAGGCCGGTTGCTTCTGGATGGCATCTCCTTTGAAGTGCCCAATGATGAAACAGTCTGCCTGCTTGGGCCTTCCGGCGGCGGCAAGAGTACCCTTCTGCGCATCATCGCTGGACTTGAAACGCCGGAAAGCGGCAGCATTTTCTGGTCAGGCGAGGATATCACCAATAAACCTCCCCATTTGCGCAATTTTTCACTGATGTTTCAGGATTACGCGCTTTTTCCCCACCTGACCGTGAAGGAAAACATCGCCTTTGGGCTTCACATGCGCGGCATCGCTGGAAGAGAGATCGATCGTGTGGTCAAGCGCTCGCTTTCGATGGTACGCATGGAGAAATTTGGCGATCGCCGAGTGACGGATCTTTCGGGGGGCGAGCAGCAGCGGGTGGCATTGGCGCGTGCGTTGGCCCCGCAGCCCGGCCTGCTGATGCTGGATGAGCCATTGGGAGCGCTGGACCGGACGCTGAGAGAGCATCTGATGGCTGAGCTGCGTTCGCTGCTTCAGGAGGTGGATATCCCGGCCATCTATGTCACGCATGACCAGCAGGAAGCCTTCAATATCGCGGACCGCCTGTTGGTGCTCCATGATGGGCGCATCCTGCAATCCGGCAGCCCGGCAGAGGTTTACATGCGCCCTGCGTCCCCTTGGTTGGCAGGATTCTTTGGGTTTGACAACCAGCTATCGGGCAGGGTGAAAACCTCAACCCCTTTGGCGGTGGACACACCGATCGGCCTAATCCATAGCTACTGCGGGAATGGCCAATTTTCTGCCGGCGATGAGGTGGTTTTGATTTTAAAACCGGACGCGGTTCGATTGGGCACAGAAACGAAAATCAACCAGTTTTCTGCTGAAGTGAAAGACAGCATCTTTTCCGGCGGTCATTTTAAGGTGAGAATTGCCATCAATGATTTTCCGGAATTTGAATTTGAACTGGGCCAGGGCATGAAGCGTGGTGAAATGATCAAAATTTCAATCGATCCGGCGTCAATCCTTTGTTATGGGAAAGGGGCATGGACAACACCATCCGCATAATCAAGAACGATCATACCGGCTGTGAGGTGTGGCATTACCAGGGCGAGATCATCGCTCAATCTGCGAATGGCCTCATCGCGAAAGCGCATTTCAACCGGGCGGATCTTGAATTTAACGGTGTGCTTCTCAAAGAGAACGATTGCTTTTTAGAGCTCTACCTGTTTGAAAAATGGTTCAACATCTACGAAATCTTCGACCGGGACGACGGCGAATTGAAAGCCTGGTACTGCAACATCACCAAGCCGGTTCGATTGGACAAAGGAGACATTTTATATGACGACCTGGCGTTGGATCTGCTGGTCTTCCCGGACGGGCGTAGATTAGTGCTGGATGAAGATGAATTTGTCGCGCTGAATCTCACTGAGGAAGATCAACGAACAGCGAGATCAGCGCTCCAAGAGCTTGAGGAATTATTCGAAGGACATACGCCTTTGGATGTTTTTTCCCTGCTTTAAACCTTTTCTGGTTTTTCGCGCAGGAACAGGAACCAGAATACCCAGGTGAAGAACAGCACCACCAGGATCATCACCACCACCGGGACGACAATCGACATGACAGAGAGCGTGGTGGAGGTGACATCCTCAGCAAAGCTGACCGGCACATCGCCCACCCCTGCGGTCGCCGCGCTGACCGCCGGACGCACGGCCACTGATTTGACCGCGTGGACGCTGCCGGCCATCAATAAGCCCAAGGCAAGCGCCAGCACAGGGTTGATGTCTGTGACCACGTTGGTGCTGGCCGCGAAAACAATTGCCCCTGCCGCGGGGCGTACGAATGTCTGCACGACAAAATCATTGATGTGATCGATCGCGGGGATTTTATCCACCAGGAATTCAACCAGTGACAGCACAACCAGCAGTCCGATGATCCACCAGTTGGAAAGCAGGTCGTAAGGCGGGTTGAGCTTGACCAGATTGGTGAAACGCGCCATCAACGCCACCACCAACAACGGGATGTAAGCGTTCAGCCCGGCGCTGGCTGATAATCCAAATGCGGAAAAAATTCCAAGCATACTTTCCATCGAATACAAATCTCCTTGTTTATCCTAATAACCAGCTTCTTAACAGGAACAGCAGCGTGATTTGCAGCATGGCGGTTACAAATCCCGCCGCCAGAAAAACACCCAGCGGCTTAAGGTTGGTGAACTGCGCTTCCCTGCGGGACATGATCACCCAAAACACAGTATAAAGCATCGTGACGATCAAAATCACTGTTCCTATGCTGATATACGATAATGCCGTGAAAAGGATTTGCCCTGAATTGAGGGTAAGAAAACCCGTCGCAAGGGATGCGGCAAAGTAACCGGCGATTTGCAGCGGATGGTGAAGCAAGGCGTCCTTCTGGGCGTCCTTCCAGACACTCACATTGAAAAGAGTCATCAGGGCAGTCGCCATGACCAGCCCCATGCCAAAACCGGTTGCCAGGCGAGTGAGGTTGGTGGTTTGATAGAGAAATGGGCGGTTGAGAAAATCGCTGATGAATGAATTAAGCCCGTCACCCGCCCAAATTAAAAACAGCATCACCAGCAGGATGAGGTAACCCCTCGAAGGCAGCCCTTGTTTTTTCCCTTGCGTGAAAAAATAACCCAGACCGATGATGCTGCCCAGATACAACCCCGCGCAACGAGCGCACAAGGCGAATTGCGTTTCGCCCCGGTGAAAAGAATGGGAGGGAATTTGATGGCAGACGGTAGATCCCACCGCGAAGAATTTTTGATAAATTCCCGACGGGGTGATGTTGAGCCAGTGGAGTGTGATGGCCAAACCGGCCAACACAACAAGGATTGGAAGAATGTTTTTTTTCATGGCTTGGATTGCATAATTATATATGCGATGATTCTGGTCGAATATCTCGATATTTTAAGGTAAAATGGATATGTAAGTACCTTTACAAAATCTTTTTTCACTTGCTATCCTTTTGGATGAGGAGGTGATGTCTACGATGTGTAGTTTTAAACACAGTGCTGCGGCGTCCCTCCTCGGAATCCGATAACGGATGCCGCAGCCAAAACGCAAAAACCGCCGATAGGCGGTTTTTGTCTTTAATACGTTTTTCGAAAAAAATTCTTTATTTGTGCGATGGATGCGAATTTTCCATATAGGCTTTTAACTTGACTAGTTGGTCAGACCAGTATGCTTTGAAATGCTCTGCCTGTTTCTGGTCAGGAATTTTGCTGTGATTTACAGAAATTTGCACCCGGTCATTCTTGGGATAAAAATAGACCTCAAGGCTTGTTTTCCCGTCCGCCCACGTGACGCGCAGGGATTTGTTGGGGGTCGCTTTTCGAATGGTAAAATCCGCGTCGTCCAGCCAATTCGCCCGCTCCATATCATCCGCCCAGGCGTTGTACGCTTGCTCGACAGAAACGGCAAGGGTGATGTTTTTGCTGATCTGGAATCCATCCGCCATTTCGTGTTTTTCGCGCAGGCCGCGGGCGTTTTCATAACCTACGGTGACTGATTGCTGCCACCATGGATCGATCGCATGAGCCGTATTCAAGATCGCGACAATCTCCGTGTGGCTCATTTTTTGCGCTCCGGCGTGATCCAGGATGCTGAACCATTCATCCCAGCTCTTTCCGGTTTTTGCCGCCACAGCTTCATCACTGATATTAGGTGTTTTCATCTTAGAATTTATAAATTAAATCGTTGCCAAAAAATATTAACATATTCTTTTTTCCCGTTTTCCCTTTCATCAGAAAATTCGGCAAAGACTGTATATATTTCTGATGGCAGAATAGGCGTAATTTGGTATATTCACATTAGATTTCGATTGAGGGAGCGAGAATGCAGCAGAATCCGATCGTTTTTTGGGAGTTGGCCAGCCATGACATGGAAAAGTCGGTGCAATTCTTCCGCGATGTATTCGATTGGCGGATTGATTTCGATAGCCGCCTTGGTTTTTATATCATCCCGGAATCAACCCCGACGGGCAAGACCTTGGAGGGCGGCGTGTTCACTTTGAAGCGGGCGAAACTTCCCTTCCTCACCTTATATATTCAGGTTGATGATATTGAAGACAAAGCCCGATTGATAGAAGAGAAGGGTGGGTTCATCACAGAAGGACCGCGCGAAATACCTGGCGGTTCAAAGATCTGTCTGTTTAATGAGCCTTCGGGTGTCACTTTCGCGATGATACAGCCAAAACC
>CAYPAG010000156.1:0-4790 GCA_964408645.1 uncultured Pelolinea sp.
ACCTATCCACGCGCCGCACGGCAGTGCGGTGCAGGTGGATTGTGAGCGAAGCATCGGTGTCAACTAAAGGCTTTTGCTCATCAAATGTCAAACAGCGGCCATTTTTAAGCAAAATTTTTGCCATGCTTACCTGCTGGTGAGATGTTCGATCAGGGTTTCGAGTTCCTCTTCAGAATAATAATGAATAGTGATCGTCCCCCCCTTGCCTGAAGAATTTAAAGACACCTTGGTTCCGAGCCCGCTGCGAAGCCGTTCTTCCAGCGCTTTGACCTCCGGTGATTTTTCCGATTTTTTGGTTTCAATTTTGGGTTTGACACCAGAAAGTTTACGCACCAGTTCTTCAGTTTGGCGCACATTAAGCTCATTCTTGATCACGGATTGAAGCGCTGCATTTTGCGCCTGGGGAGAACTAAGCCCCAAAAGCGCGCGCGCGTGGCCTTCGCTGATCAATCCACTACCCAATGCTTTCTTTGCTTCATTGGGAAGTTTAAGTAAACGGATGGTATTGGTAACAGCAACGCGGCTTTTACCCACCCGTTCTGCGATCTGATCCTGCTGCAAACCGAATTCATCGTTCAGCCGTTGATAGGCTTCCGCTGATTCGAGGGGGGTGAGGTTCTCGCGTTGGATATTTTCGATCAAAGCCAATTCCAGCCGTTCCTGGTCGCTGGCTCCGCGAATAATAGCGGGCACTGATTCCAATCCAGCGATCTTCGCAGCCCTCAAGCGGCGCTCACCGGCAATCAATGTGTAATGCTCATCGCCATTATCCTTGGTGAGGATCAGCGGTTGGATAATGCCATGTTCGCGGATGGAGGATGCCAGCTCTTGAAGCCCTTCATCCGTCATTTCCATACGCGGTTGGGAAGGATTGGGGCGGATGTGTTCGATCGGTATCTGCTGCGAGCCGCCGCCTGGTTCCGCCTGAAAATCTCCCGGAATGAGCGCTTCCAATCCTTTGCCTAATCCTCTGCGTGCCATATCAATCCACCTTTGTCGTGATTTCTGGTATCCGGACGCCATCCTGCTCAAGGATCTCACGTGCCAGTTCTTCATAGGCCTTGGCTGCTGTGGAAGTCGGCGAATAGATCGCGATCGGCAATCCATAGGAAGGTGCTTCCGCCAAACGAATGCTGCGTGGGATGATGGTTTGGAAAACCTGCGCGGGGAAGAATTTTTGCACTTCGCTGACCACATCAGCCGCCAGCCGTGTACGCCCGTCATACATGGTCATGAGCACCCCCCGAACCTTTAGATCCGGGTACAGAGAGGCCTGCACCCTTTTCAATGTGTTGGTTAGCTGGCCGATACCTTCAAGCGCCAGATATTCGCACTGAACGGGAATTAAAACACCATCCTTGGCAGCGACCAATCCATTGATAGTGATGATGCTTAATGAGGGCGGGCAGTCGATCAGGATGTAGTTGTAACGGTCGGCGATCGGCTCAAGCGCTTCCCGAAGGCGGAATTCGCGCTTTTGAAAATCAAGCAGCTCCACTTCAGCCCCCGCCAGGGAGGGTGAGGCGGGCAGGATGGATAGTTTTAGACGTGGATTATGCAGCACAGCCGGCGCGACCGGATCTGACCCAATGATCACTTCATAAGTACCTTTTTTTACTGTGGCTTTATCAATGCCCAGGCAGGAGGTCGCGTTGGCTTGCGGGTCGAGGTCCACGATCAACACTCTTTGGCCGTAATACCCCAGATAAGCGCCGATGTTGATGGCAGAGGTAGTTTTGCCGACTCCGCCTTTCTGGTTCACAAGCGTATAAATTTTGGTCATTGGGAGGATGATCCTTTAATAATTTCTATTAGACTTGATTTTACTTCCTCGATCGTAGGAACACTATCCAACCCTGTGCGTGTAACCGAAAGTGAAGCCAACCGGACAGCGGTTTCAGCTGCTTTCCAGGGATCTCCCGTGGCTTTCAATCGAATCAGAAAAACTGCCGCGAAGATATCGCCTGCGCCGGTCGGATCGAGCACATCCATCCTCGGGGCGCTGAAATGCCGCGCATCGCCATGCCAATAAACGCGGGCACCGTTGAATCCTTCTGTGACCACCAATAGTTTAAATCGCTGCGCGTAGTCGTGAATCACGCTTTCATTCTTTTTCACATCCTCATCGCTGATGATCACCGCGTCTGCACGTTTGACCATCCCTTCGGAAGGCTGCCAGGGTTGGTAACCCACATGCTTGTCCGGCAATTGTGTGCGCATCCATCCCTGTGGCGTGATACCAATTAAACTATCAGGCGAAAAGACAGTAACAATATCCTCATCCACTTCATTTGCCATTGGCCCTATGTGGACAATGGGTATTCGGTGAAACTCTTCAGGAATATCAGCTTTGGTCATCCTTTCGGCAGTTTCGTATAACATCTGCACCCGCCCCGCAGGTGTTTGAATATTTTCATAGGTGGTGTCATGGCGGCTGATTATGTTGATGATCTCAACGCCATTTAACGGAGAGAGATCCATGGTTTGAGAATGGGAAGTGATCAATGCGGGCTTAAATCCAAAACTGAGAGCGGTTCTTGATGCGTATGACCCTGTCCCGCCTAAAATGTAACCGGTTTCAGTTACATCCCTGGTCAGGTGTCCGATGGTTAGGTAGTCAGCAGGTGATGTTGGCATATTAAATGAATAATGAAATCCCTTGGTCAGCTAATTGAAAAATTATAGCATTAAGCCCTTACGCGGCTTTTTGCACAATACGCGAATGGCGTTGATGATCCCAAAAAGAAAAACCGATCATGGTACAGATGGATATCACCGAAACCAGTAAAAACTCTCCGCGAATGGTGGTGATACCCAAGGCGCTGTTGGCCATCAGGAAAAATATGGGTGAGGTGAAAGTTCCCATTCGAAAACCGCTGTTAGCCAATGCCAAAGCGCTGGTGGCGTGTTCCTTTGGGGTGGTTTGTGTGACTTTATATGACCAGAATGGATGAAGCATTCCCATGGTGGTGCCGATCATCACTTTACTCAGGAGTACCATAGCCAGGTTTTGAGAGATGGATAATGTGCCGAATCCCAAACCACATAACAACAAGCCAAGCGGCAAAACTTTGTCCTTGATGCCTGAATAAATGCGTCTGAAATTTAAGTTGACAAGCATGGTGACGAGTGTCGAGGTTGAGTTGATGTAGGCGACAGTGGATACAGTGCCGTATCCTTCCTGGTCCAGAAAAATGCTGACATTATTTGGAAGCGAAACGAAAAGCATGGTGACAAACATGTAACCTAACGTGGCCAGGATAACCGTGCGTGAAAAATAAAACAATTTGAATTGGCCTGTCACCTTAATCTTTTCACGATTTGGGATAAAAATCATCGTAAAGACTAATATGATCAGGGCGATGCCGTAGACAACAAAAGCATAGCGCCAATTCTTTTCGGCAAGAATCGCGCCTAAAAGCGGAAGCAACATGGCGGAGAGATTCGCGGTAAAAAAACTTAATCCGATGGCTTGCTTTCGTTCCTCGCCTTCATAAAAATCAGCGATGAATCCGGTTGCCAACGGCAGACAAGTCCCTGCTCCGGCTCCCAGCAATGCCCGGAGAGCTAGCATTTCATAAATGGATCTGGCCAGCCCTGTACCCATGCCGCCCGCGGCATACATCAACAAGCCAATAAAAAGAATTTTCTTCTTGGGAATGTATCTGTCCAGGAAACCGGTAAGAAGGCTGAAAATGATGCTAAAAAGCGCGGAAATCGACATGGTGTATCTAATTAATGTGGGATCCGCGCCGGCAAATTCATGGCTGACGGCGCTCATCACAGGCACCATACCTGCGTTCATGAGGATATTGAGCAGAGAGATGGAGAGAATGGCTGGCTTAATAAGCTTGGTTGAGAATGATGATTTCATTGGGCAGATCTCTCAAAGCGATTTTTAATAACCCACCAAGTATAGCACCCGGGCAGGACATTGTCCCATAATCTGAAATCGATATTGTTTCGTCTTGTGGTGTAACTGATAATATCTTGGTCAATGATGGATGAAAAAAATCAGATCCGGGATTCTTTATCAGATCTTGAATTTCAAATGTTGATACAAACGACACATATTATGAGATATTACGTGTTTTCCGCGATCGCGTTTCTCCCTAATAACCAGGCAGATAACATGAGAGCGCCAAAACCGAGGAATTGAGCAGTGAGCCAAAACTGAGTTCGGATCAAAGACACATTGAGCAAGGAATTTATCAATGTGAAGAAGAAGGGCGAAATGAACATTCCCAGCCCCATCATGCTGCTGAGCAGCGCCAGCCCGGTGGTGGTCGATTCTGCTGGTGAATGTTCCATCACTTTGGTTGTCAAGAAAGGAAATATTAAACCCAACGCGATCCCTGCTGCCAGTTCAGAAACCAGCAGAACAGTCATATCCGGCAGGATACCCAAGGTGATAAAACTGAGCCCGAGAACGGCCAAACTGAAGGGCAGCAGCCAGTCCCTGAAGCGATGATATAGACTCGAAAACCACAAGCTGAAGATGGTGGCGGAGAAAGTTGAGGCAGATACTGCCAATGCCGCGGCAGATGGGGAACCTATGTTTTCGGTTTCAACATACATGCTCAGGTTAGTTGGCAGGGCGTAAAAGAGGATCATGAAGAACAGCATGATGACCGCCTGCCGCGAAACGGCCCAAGGCAGGCGAATGCTCCTATTTGCCCGATTAGCCAGGTTTAATCGCGGGAGTCGCGGGATGAAGGCGAGGGCGAGGACCAAGACCAGCAATCCGATGGAATATGTAAAAAAGGCGTAGCGCCAATGGATCATTGCCA
>CAYPAG010000157.1:0-4790 GCA_964408645.1 uncultured Pelolinea sp.
CCCAGCACCAGCGGTTCCACCAGGCGCGGATCGAGCCCGATCAAATGGCATACGGTGGTATCCAACGCGACGGGATCGGTGGAGAACAACAGAACGTTCATTTGTTTAGCCGTGCCGTTGCGCGGCCCATTGCCTTCCATGGCGACAACTCCATCCATGATGTACAGCCGCGGTTTGAGCAGCCGGTTAAGGTCAACCAGCATCTGCGAAAACAACGCTACCGTGGGCATGACCGAGTGAAATTCTGCTTTGCGAGGCCCGGGAATGCAGCCGAACTGATTCTTGATCGCGCCGGTGATGCGGGTGAGCGCGTGGGTTTTGAACTTCGCAATGCTGATCAGCCCATCACTTTGACAGACCCCCTCAGCGATTGAGAATTTTTTCAACACCTTTCCTTCCGGAAAATTTAATTCCAGCGCGTCGGTGAAATTCGCCGATGAAACTCCTTCCTCTTGAGCCACCTGAAGAAATCCACCACGCTTCGCATTGGCTTCCGGGCTGCCAAACCCGGGTGAGTCACCGTAACTCAACTCAGCGCCAGTTGCCTTGAATGCTTTTACCACCGCCCGAAACACCTCGGGATGTGGGCTGATATTCTTGTCAGGGCTTTCCCCCGAAAGAATATTTGGTTTAAGCAGAATCTTTTCGCCATCGGACGCGAATTGCTTAATTCCGCCGAGCAGTTCGATGCCTTTTTCCACCGCGGCAAGCAATTCAGCCGGGCGGTAATGTTCGCAGCGTACCAACGCAACTTTTGATGTTTGATTTTTCATTGGCTCATATTCTCATTTGATTAAACCGCAATGTGAAAAAAGGTTTCGTCATTAAACAAAACGCCCGCATTTTGCGGGCGCAGTTTTTTTTCAAGACCCGTTAATTGAGATACCCAAATTCTCCGCTGCCGTCGAAATCGTCATCGTCAATGTCATCATCATCCTCGTCGAAGTCATCCTCATCCTCATCATCGTCACTAAAATTTTCCACGAGGTCTTTGAGGTCGTCAAAGGTTGGCAGTTGGCGCACCCACAGGAGCAGTACCTGCCCTTCATCTGAGTCCACAGACCTGACAGCGACAATCGGCGCTTTTTCCTCAATACCCATATCGTTTTTGTAATGGAGAAAAATTTGTGTGTTCTTTTTCCAGGCGCGATGGCAGCGTTCTACCAGCGCCGGGCCGTTGAGGGTGCGGACCTGGGTAAAAATGGTGTCGTAAAGGATTGGGCTTTCATTCAGGCCAATAGCCCAGCCATCCGCGATATCTTCGAATACTGGAGGGGGTCCTTCAATAATGGTAATCTTCTCTTCCATTCTCTTCATCTCCAAGTCGGGAATAATACCACAGCAATAAATTATTGGCCCGTAAATTTCTTATATGATACAGACGATTTTTTTATATGTATTTTATACAGTCAAATTATTATAGAGTCAACAATTATGAAGAAATATGGAGGCAATAAGATGACAGTATATATCCGCACCCCTTACGGCCGATTCCCGCGCTATCGGAGAATGGCTAATTATCCAGACAATCTGGATGTAGAAACCACCCAGGTCTACTTCCCGGTAGATGTGTATGAAAAAGGCGATGAATTCATCATCTCCGCCATGCTGCCCGGATTGAAGCCTGAAGATGTTGACATTCAGATCGTCAACGAAACCGTTTCATTGAGAGGCGAGTTCAAGGATGAAATTCAGGAAGAAGCCAATTACATCATTCAGGAACGCCCCAGCGGCAAGTTCTTCCGCTCCATCGCCATGTCTGACATGATGGATGCTTCAAAAGCCGAAGCCAGCATGGAAAATGGCATCCTGACGGTGCGCATCCCCAAGGCGGAAGACGCGAAACCCAAGACCATCAAAGTAACGACTGCAAAGAAATAACGCATCCTCTCATTATCAATTCGTAGAGGCAGGTGATCGAAGAGTTTTCCAAGAGGAAAACTCGGGGACTCCCGTAGCGAAAAGCCTTCAGGGCTTATTCGTGGAGGCGAGGTAACCTGCCTCTACTTGGTTTAATCACCCGGTTTGACGATCAAGCAAATTCACGAAATTGGCAGGTTCAGTTCGATTTATCGCGCATCTAAATCATCAGATCCGGTTTAATCTACAATAAAGATATGAATGAACAATCACTAAAAAATGCCCTCGAAGGACTGCCTGTGCCAGAGGTCATTTACTTTGAAGAGACGGATTCCACCAATGAACGAGCGTTGAATCTGGCGGGGACTGCGGAAGAGTTCACTTTATTGGTGGCTGACCGACAGACCGCCGGGCGAGGCCGCATGGGACGCCGTTGGGTGACCACACCCGATAGTTCACTAGCTTTCACGCTTATCCTGCACCCCACCTCCTCAGAACAACAATTCATGGGCTTTTTCTCTTTTTTAGGGGGATTGGCGGTTTGCCTGGCCATTGAAGAGGCTTGCGATGCCAAACCGCAGGTCAAATGGCCAAACGATGTGCTTTTGGGCGGCAGAAAAACTGCCGGTATTTTGGCTGAGTCCCAATTTCAGGGCGATATGCTCGCCAGCACCGCGCTGGGAATCGGCATCAATCTCCAAAAAGGCTCTGTCCCTCCATCAGAAGAAGTGATGTTCCCGGCCAGCTGTGTCAGCGACCATTGCCCAGGTTTGACGGACCGCGAACACTTTCTGGCGTCCGTTTTGCGGCACTTGATCGCATGGCGTCCGAAGGTAATGGAGCGCGCATTTCTGGATACCTATCAATCCCGGTTGGCGTTTGTGGGTGAAAAAGTCTTGCTTGCGCAACCCCCAGGTGAAGATATTCAGGGAATCATGATGGGCGTGGATATGCTTGGCCATCTGGTGCTTGAGCTGGAAGATGGCGAGGTCAAGGCATTCCCGGTCGGTGACGTAAAATTACGATTGGGATGACGTATGCTTCAATCAAGTCTTTGACTTGATTATTTTCTCCTAAACTCCAACCATATAGACTCAGCCAACAAGATAATAAAAATCCGTTCACGTCGGCTAGATCATGAACGGATATTTTTAACTTGGTAAATTTATTTTTACTTACCCCTGTTAGAAAAATAATATTTTGGGTTGGAGAACCTCCAACCCAACCTGCTTGCCTGCTCTTTTATTGGTCTTTTTTGGAATCAGAGATGCGCCCGATGGACGCGACAATGTCATTCTTGTCCAGGTTCATCACACGGACACCCTTGGTGGCACGTCCCTGTTTCTTGATCGCGTCCGCGTCCACCCGCAGCATGATGCCGTTGTTGGAAATCAGCGTCACCTGGTCATCTTTCTCAACCACGCGCGCAGAAGCAATCTTGCCGACCGACTTTAACGCCTTAAGGTCGATGGTGGCCACACCCTTGGTGACCCGGCCCATCGTGCGGTATTCATTCAGATCCACGCGCTTGCCATATCCCTTGTCCGTCACGATCAACAAAGTGCCTTTGGGTACCACCACCTCAACCGCGGTCAGGCGGTCGCCCTCTTGCAGTTTGATGCCAGCCACGCCCTTCGCACTGCGCCCCATCGGTCGGAATTCTTCTTCCTTGGTACGTTTGGCATAGCCGCCAGCAGTCACCATGATCACTTCATCCTTGCCGCTGGTTAAGCGCGCCCATCCGAGCTCGTCGCCTTCTTCCAGGTTGATCGCGATCAACCCGCTGACGCGCACATTCTTGAATTCCGAAAGCGCCATGCGTTTCATGGTGCCTTTGACGGTCGCGACAAAAATGTATTCGGCTTCATCGAATCCGGGAACTGCCACTGCTGCGGTA
Organism: uncultured Pelolinea sp.; assembly: GCA_964408645.1. Taxonomy (GTDB): domain Bacteria; phylum Chloroflexota; class Anaerolineae; order Anaerolineales; family Anaerolineaceae; genus Pelolinea. The sequence goes on from CAYPAG010000157.1 coordinate 3,758, forward strand.
ATGCGCTCGCCGGGCTCCAACGCCAGAATATTGACAATCGGTGTGCCCTTGTCCGTGCGGCCGGATTCTGCCAGCTCATAGACGCGTTCGGAATAGACCTTGCCGCGGTCGGAGAAGAACAGCAGGGTGTGGAGCGAGCGGCACGGGATCAGCGTATCGATCTCATCCTCATCCTTGACCGACTGGCCGATCACGCCCTTACCGCCGCGCCCCTGGGTTTTATAAACCCGCGGGGACACGCGCTTGATGTAGCCGTTGCGTGTGATGGTCACCAAAGCGGCTTCATCGGCCACCAGGTCCTCATCGCTCAGGTTCTCGAAGCTGGTTTCAGAGATCAGTGTGCGGCGATTGTCGCCGTATTTCTTGTTGACATCGTCCATCTCAGCCTGAATCAGCCCAAGGATCTTCTTGGGATGCGCCAGCAGGTCTTCCAGGTAAGCGATGCGTTCCATCAATTCCTTGTACTCGGCCTCGATCTTTTCACGTTCGAGCTGAGCCAGGCGGCGGAGCTGCATGTCCAAAATAGCCTGCGCTTGAATCTCTGTAAGTTTGAAGCGATTGATCAGGTTGGTTTTGGCAACATCCGCGTCCGCTGAGTTGCGGATGGTTTTGATCACTTCATCCAGGTTGTTAAGCGCGATCAACAGCCCTTCCAGGATGTGCGCTCGATGCTTGGCTTTTTCAAGTTCAAACTGGGTGCGCCGGGTGATGACAACAACCCGGTGATCTATGAAGATCTGCAGCGACCGTTTGAGCGGCAGAAGCCGCGGCTCGCCTTCCACCAGCGCCAGCATATTGACGCCAAATGTGGATTGCAGCTGAGTGTATTTGAACAGGCGGTTGAGCACCCTTTTGGGGGTGGAACCGCGCTTGAGTTCGATGATGATGCGCATACCGTTGCGGTCGGATTCATCGCGCAGGTCGGAGACCTCGGGCAGCTTGTCGCTGCGCACCAGGTCGGCGATGCGTTCAATCAAGGTGGTTTTGTTGACCTGGTAAGGGATCTCGGTGATGCGGATCTGGAAGCGGTTGC
>CAYPAG010000158.1:0-4747 GCA_964408645.1 uncultured Pelolinea sp.
ATTGGAGATTAACGAACCTCCTATAGAAATTGCGGAAAAAATCCTTCATCATTTAGGCACCAGATAACCATGAAAAAGAAGAATTTCCTCTCTTGGGCTATCATTCTCCTGCTTGCCTTGGGTATTTTGGCTTTTTATCTCGAAACGGAATTTAAGCTCCCGAATGGAATTAGGCTGGGCGCAGGCTTGCTGGGAGCATCCAGCATTCTCTGGGGACTGGAGGAATTGTTCAATCACCACTCTATCTATTCATTTTCCTGGCAAAAGGGAGAAAAGCGTCAGACCTTGTTGACCATTGGATCGATCGCGACTAGTCTCTTGCGTTTTATGATAGGGGTCGGTTTATTGATCATCTCTCTTTTGGGATTCCTTGGAGTTGGCAGCCAGTCTGTGAATTTCATCAGAACCCGGCCGGGAATCGTCATCGTATTCGCGGGCGCCTTGGGAATCACCTATGGAATTCAGCAATTTTTTGAAAAGAAGAACGCCCCTGACACCTTTCGATTTCGCTTGGAGAGATTTTTTCAACGGTTCTTCAGCCTTCTTCTGATGCTGCTGAGCTTATTTCTATTGGGTGCGGGAATCATTGAGATTCTTCACCCCGAGTTATTCAAGCAAATTTTAAATGCACTTGTCTCCGCGTTGGGATTGCCATTCTTCCTGGAGTAAAATCCACAGATGCCTACAGAAAAGGAAGTCTATCAATATCACGCTGACTGGTATGAGCGTTTGATCCTGGCTGAAGATTATCAGGGAAACATTGAAAAAGAGATCGCCAAAATTCGCGATCCGAAGGGTTTGGATATTATCGAGCTTGGGGCGGGCACCGGGCGCCTAACGCGCGGTTTGGCTCTGAAGGCAAAAAGTGTCATTGCCTCAGATACCTCCTTGCATATGCTTATTAAAGCCCGGGAAGTTCTTTCGAATTTCAATTTAGTTCACCCGAAGCTGATGGTTGCGGACATGCGTAAGACACCGCTTTCCACGGAATCAGCCGATGTAGTAATAGCGGGTTGGAGTTTTTGTTACCTGGCCGTATGGGGCGGAGATCTCTGGCAAGGGGAAATTGACCTTGGGATCAGTGAAGCCATGCGGCTGCTAAAACCTGGCGGAACCATGATTCTGCTCGAGAGCTTCGGAACGGGCACCGAGCAGCCAGAGCCCCCTGCTCATTTAGCCAATTACCTTGATTACCTAACTCAAAAAGGTTTTAAATCCAAGTGGTTCCGGACGGACTACCGCTTCCCCTCAGTTGACCATGCGGATGAAATTGCCTCGTTCTTTTTCGGTCAGGAAATGTCGGACAAGATCAGGCGCAATCACTGGACGATCCTGCCGGAATGCACAGCCATCTACTGGCTTGGAAAATAAAATTTAAAACCAAATCCCGGATCACTCCGGGATTTTTTGATTAATAATGGCAGTATTCAGGATTAGAAGTCTTTGAGGTAATTGCCCAGCCAAAGAACAACAAATCCCACGACCACGAACCAGAACGCATACTGCGAAACAACCGGCAGGGTGACAAAGTTGCCGAGCAGGCCAAGAACTGCCAATACAGTGGCGACCCAGAAGGTGGTTTGCTTGGGGGCTGATAGTTTCATTTTTCTCCTTTCATTTTATATACAATTAATATAACATATCAGCAACGCGAAAGTTTCGTTTTTTTCACAATTAATGAAAGATGCCTATCATGCATGAGCCGAGTATTTCAATTAAAAAAGACTTCAGCGCAAGTCATCCAAAAGCTTATATTGGATTTCTTCAATTTCAAATTATCGATAAACCACAAAATTTGGAAAGACTGATTTATGCGAGGGAAAGGATAATCTCCCAATTAAAAGACCAATATGCCGAACCATCTGATTTAAGAGCCGATCCCGTAATTCAGTCCTATGTGAAGTATTACAAAACATTCAAGAAGTCTTACCATGTGCTGCTACAGTTGGAATCGCTGCTTTTCAAGGATAGAGAATTTTTTGTTCCTGAACCGCTGCTTCAAATCATATTTCTAACCGAATTAAAGAACAAACTTCTAACCGCTGTTCATGATGCCGCAGCGCTTAAATATCCCCTGGAAATTGGCGTTGCCTCAAGCCAGGAACAATATACACTGATGAATGGATCAGTGACATATCTGAAACAGGGGGACATGGTTATCAGCGACCAAGATGGTGTGATCTCAAGCATCATTTATGGCCCTGATCATCGCACCCGAATCACACCAGCGACAAGTTGCGCTATGGTCGCGGTTTACGCCCCGACGGGAATCGATCGCCAACTGGTTGAAGCGCATTTAGCCGATATGATTTCGCTGGCTGGTGAGGCATCACTCAATCCTATCATTGAGTTCAAAAAGATATTGCCCGATTAAATACCAAGAGCAGCCTTTCGGCTGCTCTCATGAATTTAATTTTATATTTGCGTTTACAGAAGAATTACTTCTGATGCCTGCGGGCCTTTGTCGCCCTGGGTGACAACGAATTCAACACGCTGTCCTTCTTCCAGTGAGCGATAGCCGTCCGCAAGAATGGCACTGTAGTGGACAAAAACATCTTCGCCGGAATCGCGCTCAATGAAGCCGTAGCCCTTCGAGCTGTTGAACCACTTGACGGTGCCCTGTTCTTTCTCAGCCATGATTTGGAACTCCTTTCGTGATATTTTAAAGCTTGACTGCAATTTTGTTCCAAATCAAAAGAACACTTTCTTTCTTTCTAGAACTACTTTAACAAGCGTTGTTAATTTTAGCATAAGATTTTTCTCCATTGTCAAGGGGGTTCTTATATCAACTTCACTTGGATTGCAGAGGTTGCATGGACAAGTGATAACAGCTATAAGCCCAATATCGCAATATTTGATTGGGATGGCCACAATTTCGGTGAAAATCTCTCATGGGTCTCCAAATAGGAGGTGCCTTTTTTAAAAACGATTGTCTATTCGGAAATATCAAAGTAGCGGGGAAGAGGTGCAACTCTTTTCCTGATTTTTCGTATTTAATGATGAGAAAGGAGTTGAAATTATGTGTTGCGTAGTGAGCACAATTTTCTTTTTAGGGCCGCGGGCTGGCCTGCTAATCTGGTGGCTGGTCAATCCAGCCAGGTTTACATTGGTCTACAACAACCTGATCCTGCCCATTCTGGGAACGATCTTTTTGCCGGTGACCACCCTGACCTATACATTTATTTTCAAACCAGCATTTGGTGGACCCGCCGGATTGGACTGGCTCTGGCTGGCGATTGCTTTGATCGTTGATCTTAGCCTGTATGGCGGCGGCGCTTACAGCCGCAGGAATTAATAATCGTTAAAAAACCTCCGGAAAATCCGGAGGTTTTTTCTATATGGAATAAAATATATTACGTTACTTAAAATTTTCAATTTGGTTATCAGAAAAAAATCACTTCCTCAAACCCAAGATCGTCCATTAACCGCTCCAAAAAAACTTCGGCGTTCAATCTGGCTTGATCCAAAATGCCATCTCCCACCGCGGCCTGCCGGATCTCTTCTTCCGCCGCCTGGCGAGCGAGAGTTTCAAGATCCTCATCCGGCCGCCTGAATATTCCTGTGTCGCGGTCATAGACGTAAGACTTTTCGTTATCAATGGTGGCGACAAAGATCTCGGCTTCAGGCAGTTTGATCTCCAATATGCCGTTGTTAACCTTCAGGTCATCAGCGGATAATTCAGAAAGATCCACGCCGGCAATGACCAGGCCATGCGCCACAAACAGCAGCCGGTCGCCAAAAAGCGGGCCAAACACCTCCTGGCCTGTTTCAGCGGTGATGATCTTCTCTACGCTGTACTGAATGGTTTCGAGCCTGGCCAGCGGCCGAATTTGGTTGATGATAGTCACCGGGTCAGGCAAAATGGTTGGGGTTGGGTTGAACAGGATGGATGCCTGCGTGCTGATCTTCTGGCTGGCGTCTTGAATGGGAACTAATGCCTGGTTCGCGACGTTTCTGAGAAGAAAAAAACCACCGATCAGTGCGACGACCAATCCAATCATCAATCCTGCCAATATCCATTGCTTGGACATCATATTCCTTTCTGTTGATTGATGCGCTTAGTATATGCGATTTTTTATGCTGGCTTATCCACCAGCAGCGGGACAAACAACACAGCCAGAAAAGCCAGGATTGCGCTTGTCATAAATATGTGGACGGTTGGAAAATGGTCAAGCAGATAGCCGGCCAGCACTCCGGATAACGCCACCAGCCCATAACTGAGGCCAAGGAAAAGGCCATTGGTCAGCGATCGGTTCGCGGGATTGTTTTCGGCCAACATGGCCATGATGGTCGGCATCACCATGAAGGCGAAAACACCCATCAAAGCGATCAAGCCTAATTGCAGCCATCCGCTGCTGAAAATGGATGCGGTGAAGAAGATCGCGAATCCGGCGAGCGCGATCGCGGTGACCGGTTTGGCGCCGATCCGATCATAAAGAGCACCTCCAAGATAATTACCGATGATGCCAGCCCCAAAATAAAGCGAGATGGCGAAACCGGACATCCAGAGACTGCCGCCGCGTTCCACAATATATACAGGTAGATAGGCATACGCGCATGATCGTGATAAGGAGATCAATAGAATGATGCCGGTGATCGGAATAAATTGTCGTACGATGGGCTGGTTGGTTAATAATTTTTCGTCTAACTGGCTTTCTTGTAAAGTTTTAGTATCACTTATGGAGATTTTCGGTGAGTTCTTTTGTTCAAAATAAAGCAGCAGTGAAATGACAACCCCCAGAATGGT
>CAYPAG010000159.1:0-4700 GCA_964408645.1 uncultured Pelolinea sp.
CCCGCGGAGCATTTCGAGAATTGCCAGTCTAATGCCTGGCCTACAAACTGCGCTACAGTGCATTTTCTTCTATAATCAGATTATGAAAGGAAATGAAAAACTCTTGATTAAAACAGCAAAACCATCATTCACCCGCGCGGCATTCATCCCGGAGACGCCGGCAGGCGCTTTGGCGCTGGCGGTCAGCGATAAAGGCCTGTCGCGCTTGTTTTTCTGCGACCGTGACGGATATATCCATTTTCTGGCGGATCATGACCTGGCTGAAGGCAGCCCGGCGGACGGCCTGTTGGGCGAAGCGGTCCGTCAGGTGAGCGAATATTTTGACGGGCAACGGAAGGTGTTTGACCTGCCGCTGGACCTGAGCGGGCAATCACCTTTTCGGGAGAAGGCATTGCGGCAATGCGCGCGCATCCCGTTTGGGCAGACGATCACGTATGGCGAGCTGGCTGACAGAGCCGGACATCCGAAGGCGGCGCGCGCGGCGGGCGGGGCGATGGCCAACAACCCGATCGCCCTGGTGATCCCCTGCCACCGCGTGGTGGGCAGCGACCGCGGCCTGCACGGCTTCTCATCGCCGGGCGGATTGGGCACCAAGGCGATCCTCCTGCGCCATGAGGGCGTTTCAGTTGAACAGGAAAGGGTGAGGTAACCCATGGACGAGCTAAAGCAAACGAACGAACATCCCGAAAACTTCCGCAGCGGTTACGCCGCGGTGGTGGGACGGCCGAACGTGGGGAAATCCACGCTGATCAACGCGCTGCTGGGGCAGAAGATCGCGGCGGTTTCGAGCAAACCGCAAACCACGCGCCAAAAGCAGCTGGGCATCCTGAACCTGCCGGACGCGCAGATCGTGTTCATTGACACCCCCGGCATTCACATTCCGCGCCACAAGCTGGGCCGCGGGATGAACGCGCTGGCGGCCGCCTCACTGGCGGATGCGGACGCGGTCTTGTGGCTGGTGGATGCCAGCGAGGAGCCGCACCCCGAAGATGAACTGATCACGGAGAAGCTGGCGGGGCTGGAGGTGATCCCGCCGGTGCTGCAGATCCTCAACAAAAAAGACCTGCTGAACAGCGCTGACCTTGAACAGCGAACGACAGCATATGCAAGCTTGTACCCGGAGGTGGACCAGATCGCGGTCAGCGCGAAAAGCGGCGACGGGGTGGGCGATTTGATCGCCTGGCTGAAGGACAAGCTGCCATTGGGTTTTCCTTTTTATCCGGCGGAGCAGGTGACGGATTATTACGAGCGCGAGATCGCCGCTGACCTGATCCGCGAAGCTGCGCTGGAGCGGCTGCGCGAAGAGGTGCCGCATGCCATCGCGGTGCGCATTGATGAGTACACCGAACGGGAAGATCAGGGCGCCTATGTCGCCGCGACCATTTTCGTCGAGAAGGATTCACAGAAGGGCATTGTGATCGGCAAGGGCGGCAGCATGCTCAAGACGATCGGCACGGACGCGCGTAAAGCGATCGAGGCGATGAGCGGGCGGCGCGTGTTTTTGGAACTGCGCGTGAAGGTCAACAAGAATTGGCGCAGCAACGCGGATTTTCTAAGGCAGATGGGTTATGAGGAGCTTGAGGGGGCGGATTGATCAACCCCTGGCTGTGGCTGACTCTGGCGTTCATTGTTCTGAATTGGCTGGCGGTTTGGTTTGAATGGCGCGTTCTCAATTTGGTTTCCAAACCGGCGGTGATTGCCGCCATGCTGGCCTGGTTTGCCAGCGTGTGCGCGTGCCGGGCGCCAGCGGTGTGGTTCGGGATCGGCCTGGTGTTCTCGCTGGCCGGCGACATCCTGCTGATACTGCCCAACCGCTTTTTTCTGCCGGGCACTGTGGCGTTTATGCTGGCGCACATCGCTTACATCATCGGGTTCAACCAGCCGCTGCCGCGCTTTGACTTGGGGATGGCCGCGCTGCTGGTTATCTTCATGTCATTGATGGCCATGACTTATGCCGCCCTTAGGCGCGGCGTCAGGTCGCGGCCGGCTTTCCGGCGCATGGCCGGCCCGTTAGCGCTTTACAGCCTGGTGATCAGTTTGATGGTCTTTTCCGCGCTTTCCACGCTGTTTCGCTCCGATTGGGCGCCTGGCGCAGCCGGATTGACGGCCAGCGGGGCGCTGCTGTTTCTGTTTTCGGACATTCTGCTGGCGGTGGACCGGTTCGTCAAGCCCATGCCGCCGGCGCGCCTGTGGAAACGGGTGGCTTACCAATTGGGCCAGCTGGCGCTGACCGCCGGCGCCATGCTGCATTTCGGGCGCTGATCAGAGCTTGCGCAGCGGGCGGAAGCCTTCGCCGAGGGCTTCATTAGCCTGGCCGATGACCATGAACGCGTCCGGGTCTTCCTCGTGGACAATGGCTTTCAGCAGGTTGACTTCCGAGCGGGTTAGAACGCAGTAAAGCACCGGGCGTGATTTGCCGGTGTAAGCGCCGGTGCCGGGCAGGATGGTCACGCCGCGCTCGAGCGCTTCGAGCACGCGTTTGGTGATCGCTTCCGGATAATCGCTGATGATGAAGGCCATGCGGTACAGGTTGCCGCCTTCCGACACCAGTTCGGCTGCCAGGCCGCTGACATAGATGACGATCAGGCCGTAGAGCGCGCGGTCCCAGCCGAAGGCAAAGCCCGAAGCCAGCACGACCAACCCGTCGGTGATGAGATAAGCCTGAGAAATGGCGATCCCGCGGTAGTGGTTGAGGATTCGGCCGAGGATGTCGGATCCGCCGCTGGTGCCGCGCCCGCGGTACACAAATCCCAGCCCTATGCCCAGCATCACACCGCCATAAACCGCGTCCAGCACCACGTCGTGCGTGACGCCTTCCGCCGGCAGGAGAAACGCCAGGGAATCGGTGAAGAGTGAAAAGAGCGCGACTGCCACGGCGGTGCGCAGAGCAAAGCGCCGACCGCCAAGATACTGCCAGCCGAGGACGAGCAGGGGGAGGTTGCCGAGCAGCACCATGACGCCAATCGGCCAGCGGGTGAAGAAGTTGATGATCTGGGCCGCGCCGCTGATGCCGCCGCTGACCATCAGGCCGGGGATAAGAAACAGGCGCATGGAAAGCGCCTGGATGAAAGCGCCGATGGCAATAAACAGGTAATCAAGCGCCGAGTGTTCACTTGCCAGCCATTTTCGAATCATAGTTTCCCTCACATACCCGCGGCTCGGATTATACGACACAAGAAGGCGTGATGGAAATGGCAAACTACGAGGCAAATACAGTTTTCGTTTTGTAAGAATCCTTCTTGCATTCCCGACAGCGCTTGAAAAGATGGCTCGAAAGTTATACAATGAATTCGGAAGGAAAGCTCGTTCACATTTCGCCCGTTGTAAACGGGTGTGGGAAGATGGTGACGGACGGCAAGCAGGATTGCCAGCTTTCCTTCTACTTTTTTAACCACAGATCCCCTGAAGGGGACGGTACCCAGTTCACACAAATGAACACGGATAATAAGAACATAATTATTGTCTTCTGACGAAGAATTCCTCACAAAGCGAGGTAAGCGTGCGCAGGGAAAATTGATCAGATTTTGTAGTGTCGAAGCATGCTTCGACACTACCGCCGGTTGTGGTTCGGTTTAGGGATAAACGCAGCGGAAGCCGCGCACATTGCCGGGCGATTGGGGCTCATGGGAGAGCCGGTTGGCGGCGCGTGAGTAACGCCAGGGATCCTTGAAGCTGGCACCCTTGAGCACTTTCGCGTCCCCGGTTTCAGGGCCGAGGGGATTGGCCTCCGGTGAGCGCTTGAAGTATTCAGGATCGTACCAGTCCGACACCCATTCGCGCACGTTGCCGCCCATATCCAGCGCGCCGTAATAGCTGATCCCGTAAGGGAAGCTGCCGACAGGCGTGGTGTTGCCGATCTCGTTGTTGGCGTTGGCGAATTTCAGGCGCGCCATGTCGCTTCCCCAGGGAAAACGTTGGCCGTCCGGGCCGCGCGCGGCTTTCTCCCATTCAGCTTCGGTAGGCAGGCGTCCGCCGGTCCAGGCGCAGTAGGTCTGCGCCATATCCCAGGAGATGTAGACGACCGGGTGGGTGGCGAACAGCGAATCGAGATAATTGGGGTTGGTGGAATGCGCGACGCTGTATTGGCAGGCGCCGGCAGCCACGCAAGCGTTGAACATGCCGTTGGTGACCTGGGTTTTGGAGATCCAGTAGGCGTCCAGGTAAACCCTGTGCTGCGGATCTTCGGAGGCGGGATCCCGGTTGGAGTCCGTTTCAGCCGAACCCATCAGGAAATTTCCCGCCGGCACATACACCACCTCCATCCCGCTGACCGGGTTGAAGACCGGCGCGTAATTGGCGGGATCGGCTGGCGCAGGGAGCGGCGTTGAAATCCACATGGAGGTGGGCGTGGGCTCAAGCGTGGGGGTGGGCTCGGGCGTGGGAGTTGCCTGCAGCGCGATCAGCGTCTGCTGAACGGACATCTCCACCCACATTTGGGTGGCCAGCGCGCCCATATCCGGCGTGGGCGCGGGGGCCGGCCCGAACATACAGCCGGCCAAAAGCAAAACAGGAAAAACGATCCATAATTTCTTCATCATATTGAAAACCTTTTTCGTGGGAAGGCGAAAAGAGAAATCCCTCAATTTTGAAGGAATATACTCCAGATTGATAATTATAGGAAGGAAAAAATGATGGTGTTGAAAAAGTAATTTTCTAATGATCTGCTGATCAGCCATCATGTAAAATGGCCGAGATGCTTC
>CAYPAG010000160.1:0-4685 GCA_964408645.1 uncultured Pelolinea sp.
GATAAAAGGAAGAATGGAATGGACGCCAGTGTGATATAGCGCGTCAGATAAAGGGCGGCAACAAGCGCGCCGTTCACGATATCCCATGCAAGCCGATATCTGGGGGTTTTGGGCTGCGCGTAAGTAATCAACATCGCCCACGAGAAAAGCGGGAAGAAAAGGTTTTCGCTGAGTATTCTTCGCGGGAAAACCAAATGATAAGGGATGAAGCAGGAAAGAAGGGCAGCCAGGAAAGCATGTTTTTTGTCCACATGAAGCCGCGCGATAAAGTAAACCGGGAATATCAGGCTGGATGAGAAGACGGCATTGAGCAATTTGATGCCCTCAAATGTCCAGGCCTTAAACACCAGCGTCACAACCAGCGAGAGCGGGTAAAGCGGCGGGTAATGATTTGAATCCTTGGGGGAGAAGAAACCGCGGTAGAGGGCGTCAGCCGTGTCATAATACGTCATCTCATCCCCCCGCCCCAGCGGCCCGTAGGCCGTGGAAGAAACAAAGGCCAGTTTCACGATCAGGAACACAGCGAATAAGCCGAAGAGCGGCAGAAGTTCTTTTTGGATGGCATCCGCATCCCGGTTTTCCTCCTGCCCGAGGAATCGGGCGCAGTACCAAACCGCGCAGAAAAATGAGGTCTGAACTCCGGTGACCACCAACCAAACCAGGGCGGGTTCCAATCGTTGGTAGACAAGCTTAAGATCCCCAAACACGTTGATCTGGCGTGTCAGCAGGAATAGCCCAATCGCGGCAGCAGCCAAGCCTGCCAAAAATCCCAGCCAGACACGTTTTTCCGAATACAAAAAGCGATGTTCGAAATCATAACGAGATTGTCCCTGGAAAAGTGGGCGAATCGCGAAGTTTAATATCACCAATCCAGCCAGGAAAGTGATAACAACAAGCGCCAGGCGGGAAAGAGATAACCCAAGCACAACGCTGGCCTGCTCAGTTGAGCCAACTGAAGCCATATATGCCGAAAGAAGAAAGGTTTCAAGCGCGGTGAGAAGGAAATATATTCGGAAGATCATAAGAAGGTCAGCATGCTTATTCTGGCTGGCAGTATGTCATAAAAGCAAAATCCCGTCAAGCGAAAAAAATCACGTTCGCGCGGTCATCTGCACGATTAATATACCCGCCAGGCAGATCAAGCCGCCAAACCCCTGCAGCCAGGTGATATATTCACCAAGGATTAATGCACCCAGAAGCGTGGTGACAATCGGCTGACCCACCAATGCGGCTGAACCCGCTGACTGCGGCAGGACGCCCAACGCGTGATTGACCAGCACCCAGGCAATCACTTGTGAGATCAGCGCCATGACACCAATTAGAATGTAATTTCGCATGGGAAGTGGTTCCTTTAATAATCCCCCAAGAAGCGCCACCAGGAAAAGCGCGGCTGCGCCAATGACAGCCACCAACCATGAGTATTTCACACCGTCAAAATAAGCGCGTGCCTTGCGGGTGAAGATGATATAAGCGGCATAGGTGAATCCAGAGGCAAGCGCGATGAGGTTTCCTTTAAATTGCAAGCTGTTCGAACCAAGGGAATTAAGGCCGACCGTCATGGCTGCGCCTGCCAAGGTGACAACCAATCCAATCCAGTAAAGCGCGGGGTATTTCTTTCCCAGAAACAAGAAACCGAACAGTCCGACCCATACCGGCGCGGTCGTGTCAAGTAAAGTGACTGCTGACGCGGTGGTGAAATTCAATGCTGTGCACCATAAGGTGAGGTTAAGGCCATAGGTCAAGCAGCCGCCAATCACCCATAACCAACCCTCCCTCCCGGGTTTATCTCCGGCCTGGTTTGCCCTGGCTAAGGCAGGGATGGTCAAAATGATCCCGCCAAAAAGCATACGGTAGAAACCGACCACCAATCCATTGGCGTTGATTGTTTTTACGAAGATCGGTCCGGTGCCGAGCAGCGCGACGCCGACCGCAATGGCCAAAAAGCCATTCCTGAAGTTTGTCTTTTTTATTGAAGTAATCATGATGTTAATTAACGAATGGGGAATTCTAAACGAGAATCTGGTTTCAGACAGGAAAATATTTAAGAAGCAGGATTGAAAAAACCATGATCCCCTTATATTTGTTAGTTATAATCTCTCACTTATCCAAGCAATCATGATCGGAGAAATGATGCCCAATAAAAAAAGCCTCACCCGTGCAGAAGCCATGGAGATTTTTCACCAGGACGGTGTCCTGGAGATCGTTCTTGGCGTAACGCTGCTCAATTTTGGGTTCGACGTGCTTAACGGAATGACATTATCGTTGTTTACCTATGTGCCCATCGTATTGATGTCAGCCATGAAAAACCAGATCACTCTCTCACGGCTCAATTATGACGATTTCGATGCGAATGAGATTAAAGTCCGTAATTGGAACCTTTTAACCGCTATTGGAATGGTAGCATTGTTGATCGCGCTAAGCGTGTTTGTGCTCAATTATGAGTTGAACTTACGCCCGATGGCGCCTAATCCCGATGCGGACAGCCTGCCGGCGCTCTTCACCGGGGTGATTCTCGCGATCGGAACTCTAATCGCCGCCTTGCTGATCCCACTCAAACGGTTTTATCTTTACGCGGCTGCGGCATTGGTATCGGGCATGCTCGGCTTTTTCTTTTTCCAATCGCATGTCATCGCATTTATTATTGCCGGCATCATTTTGGGCAATGGAATCCGGTTGATGGTGAAATTCAGCAAGAAGTATCCGCTGAAAAAAGTGGAAAAAAATGATCGTGGAGGCAGGAAACAGAAATGAAAAGCAAGGACTGGCTGCTGTTTTGGCTTTTGGGGATCATCTGGGGGACTTCCTTCTTGTGGATCAAGGTGGCGGTTGAGGAGATCAGCCCCATTATGCTGGTCGGCTACCGCACGCTTTTTGCCTCCCTTGGGCTTGGCCTGATCTGGCTGATCACAAAAAAGAATTACGAAGTGAAGTGGTCAGACGTTCGCCGACGCATTCCTGATTTTCTTGTGATGGGTGCGTTGAACATCTCCATCCCCTGGGTGATGATCTCATGGGCCGAGCAGTTCATTGATTCCGGCATCGCATCCATTCTCAACAGCGCCATGCCGCTCTTTACTATCCTGATCTCGCCTATATTTATCGCTGATGACCGCATCACCCTGCCAAAGGTCTTCGGTTTGTTGACCGGTTTCATCGGGGTTGTCATCCTGATGTCCCCCAGCATCCGCGCGGGTTGGACCAGCGGGCTGGCTGGTCAGGCAGTCGCTCTACTGGCAACCGTCTTTTACGCGGCCGGCACGGTGTACGCGCGCAAACGCGGCCATGGCTTGCCTCCCCAGCTGCAGGCGTTCCTTCAGATCAGTCTGGGCAGTCTGATCATCTGGGTGATCGCTCTGTTCTTTGAGCGTCCAATCGTGCTCCCCGCCCTGCCATTGACCTGGGTTGCCACGCTTTGGCTGGGTTTGCTGGGATCCTGCCTGGCTTACATCATCTACTTTAAACTGCTGCACGAGATCGGCCCGACGCGCATGTCAATGGTCACTTATATCCCTCCGCTGGTGGGCGTTCTGCTTGGCGTGGTCTTTCTGGGTGAGCAATTTCACTGGCAGGCGCTTTTCGGCGCGCTGCTCATCCTTTCGGGAATATCACTGGTCAATTTACGTCCAAAGGCAGGCGTTGAGAAAGAACCCGGTTAGAGAGAATAAAGCCGCAGAAAACGCGGCTTTTTTATTCAGGGATGAATAAATCAAAACTATTATTAAAATGATGAATAAACCACTATCCAGTGACGAAATCAAAGGCCAGATCGAGCGGCACTTAACCGGTTTCTTCCATCCAGGCAAGCGCGTTCTGGCGATCATCCCTGACCTGACCCGCAGCGCGCCTGTCCCGGTGGTATTCTCAGCCCTCAATGATTTGGCTGATCAAGCCCAATGTCACCTGGATTACCTGATCGCATTGGGCACACATCCGCCGCTTAGCGATCATGAAATCGAACAGCTGGTCGGCGCGCCTTTGGCGGAAATCCATCGAAAGCACCCCGGTCTTCGGGTCATGAACCACAACTGGTCTGACCCCGCGCAAATGGCCAAGCTGGGGGTGATCACAGCCGATGAAACCGCGAAGCTGTCAGATGGGTTGATGCGTGAGGAGATTCCTGTCCACATCAACCGGCTCGCCCAGGAATACGATCGCCTGCTCATCTGCGGACCGGTGTTCCCGCACGAGGTGGCCGGCTTCTCGGGCGGAGCCAAATATCTTTTTCCCGGCATCGCTGGCGAAGAGATCATTCACCGCACCCACTGGCTGGGAGCGCTTTCCACCTGCATGAACACCATCGGCGTCAAGGACACACCGGTGCGCCGCATCATCGAATTTGCGGCGCGCATGCTTCCCACACCCGTGATCAATATTAGCTTTGTGATGCGCGGGCATGATGCGCTGCAGTTATGTATCGGCGAGCTAAAGGAATCCTGGCAGCGGGCGGTTGAATTATCCGCTCAGATCAATATTATGAAGGTCCCCAGGCATTTTGGCAGCGTCCTCTCACAGCCGGCAGCGCTGTATAACGAGATCTGGACAGCCGCGAAAGCCATGTACAAACTGGAATCCGTTGTTCGTGACAGTGGCGACCTCATCATTTACGCGCCGCATAATCGCGAGTTAAGCGTCACGCATGGGCATCTGATCAGAGAGGTGGGTTACCACTGCCGGGACTTTTTCCT
>CAYPAG010000161.1:0-4683 GCA_964408645.1 uncultured Pelolinea sp.
AAATCCATCTACAAATCGTCAATGAACGGATCTTGGGTGCAAGATTTTTGGCTGACGGTTGTGGAGCCACGCTTGCATGTGGAAGTATGATCACAAAAATGGCATGTTCCAAAACTATTAAAGAAGCTGAAAATATCACTTCTGATGATTTGATTTCTGCACTGGAGGGTTTACCGGAAGACCATTTACACTGTGCCGAATTGGCGGTGATGACATTACGCGAAGCGGTAATCGATGCTATTGAAGGACATGGGAACAGGAAGAGATAAATTCCATCTTCTCTGAAACAAAACGGACAATATCGATGAGTAAAAGTATGATAATAAGAGCATTTGAAGATGTATATTAAGAATAGAACATTGACCATTCATACTTTTGCTTTACTGAAACATGGCAATAAGGAGTGAAAAATGAAATCAACAAGGGAAGTAACCCTAACGATCAATCAAATCTTACAGAAGATCAATGTCAGCGAGAATGAAAGCTTGCTGGATGCTTTGCGTAATGCTGGCTATTTTAGTGTGAAATTTGGATGCGGCAGCGGCGAATGTGGGATGTGCACCGTTTTAATCAATGGAAAACCTATCAAAAGCTGCCAGATCAAAGCCCTGGATGCGGAAGGAAGGGAAATCACCACAATAGAGGGGCTTAGCAAAAATGGCGATTTGGACCCCATTCAAAAAGCTTTCATAGACACTGGTGCTATTCAATGCGGCTACTGTTCACCCGCGCTGATCCTTTCTGCAAAAGCCTTGCTTGATAATAACCCAAATCCAACCGAGACTGAAATTCGTAAAGCTCTAAACCCGGTACTATGCAGGTGCACTGGTTATGTGCGAGGTATTTACGCAGTCCAAAGAGCAGCTGCTATCAGGCGCGGAGAAAAAGTCACCCCGTATTCACATATCGATCAGGAACTGTCAGTTTCCAATGAACGAATAGAAATTCCGGAAGCTTATTTTCGCAAAGATGGCAACCGCGATCACTTACCCCCATTGGTATTTACGCCTGCTACCATGAAGAAAACCAATATCGTTGGAAAACCAGAAGTGAAGGTTGATGCCCGAAAATTGGCGTTAGGAAAACCAGTTTTTACTGACGATTTTCGGTTGCCAGGAATGTTATATGGCGCTTTACTTACCAGCCCGCACGCACATGCACGTATCCGAGGGATTGACGCTTTAAAAGCTCGATCACTCGATGGTGTTCATGCTGTTTTAACCTACCAGGATATTTCACGCGTGAAATATGCCAGTGGAGGGCAGAGTTATCCGCAACCACTTCCGTATGACCAGGCCAGTCTGGATGATAAAGTCCGGCATGTAGGTGATAGAGTGGCAATTGTGGCTGCTGAGAGCGCAGAGATTGCGCAACAGGCCTTGAAAATGATCGATGTGGATTATGAAATCTTGCCAGCAGTGGTTGATCCTGAGGAAGCCATGCGGGAAGGAGCGCCGATCATTCATGATGAAACGGATACAGACGGGATTTATGATCGCACTCACAATGTGGTTTATCACATAGATGCAGAAGTTGGGGATGTGGAAAAGGGGTTCTCAGAAGTGGATCATATCTTTGAAGGAGAGTACAAAACCCCTAAACAGCAGCATGTGCATATGGAACCCCATGTTTGCATTACATACCTGGATGAAGACGAGCGTCTAGTGATTCGTACCAGTACACAGGTTCCCTTTCATGTTCGTCGAATAGTTGCTCCGTTGATTGGTTTACCGGTAAAAAAAATCAGGGTTATCAAACCACGCATAGGCGGAGGTTTTGGAAATAAACAAGAAATACTGCTTGAAGATCTTTGCGCCCATTTGACCCTGGCGACAAAACGGCCAGTACGTATGGAGTACACTCGTGAGCAGGAATTCACAAGTTCGCGTTCAAGGCATGCGAACATTATCCGTTATAAGGTTGGGGTAAAGAGCGGGAAAGTGACCACTGCCAGTTTGTACCTTATTGGGGATACAGGAGCTTATGGTGCTCATGGATTGACAGTTAACATGGTTGGTGGGTTTAAGGGATTGACTCTGTATAATCCACCTAATGCCCATTTTATCTGTGATGTGGTGTATACCAATACTCCCCCGGCGGGTGCATTTCGGGGATATGGGACAATGCAATGCCAGTACGGCATTGAGATATTAATGGAAGAAATTGCTGAAAAACTTGGGGTAGATGTTGTCCAATTTAAGAAAAACAATTGGATCAAGATCGGTGAAGAAATGCATCTATCAGAAAAGTTAGGTGAGGGAAGAGCAGGCGTAAAACAGGCTTTAGCGTCAAGCGGAATGGAACAATGTGTAGATATCGGAGTGAAAGCAACCGATTTCTATAGGAAGCGAAAAACTTATCAAAATCAGGTTGGAAAAATAAAGCGCGGGATTGGCATGGCCGTGGTCATGCATGGCAGCAGTGTGGCTGGGCTGGATATGGCCGCGGCAACATTAAAAATGAACGATGATGGGTCGTTTAATTTGTTGATCGGTGCCACTGATCTTGGCACTGGTTCAGATACGATCCTGGCGCAAATTGCGGCTGAGGTTTTGTGTATTCCCCTGGAAGATATTATTGTATATTCATCAGATACTGACTTTACACCGTTTGACAAAGGCGCCTATGCCAGCAGTACAACTTACTTAAGCGGCGAAGCGGTTAGAAAAGCGGCAGAGGAAATTGCGGAACAAATTAAACAACATGCCGCATTGATGTTGAATGTGAAAGATTACCAATCATTGAAGATTGAGAATCGCCAGGTCGTTGCACCGGATGGCAGGGAAGTGACTTTTGAGCAAGTTGGGCTGAACAGTCTCCACCAGCAAAATCAACACCAGATTATGGCAACTGCATCGCATGTAAGCCCTGTAAGCCCCCCACCGACAGCTGCCCAGTTTGTGGAAATCATGGTGGATACCGAAACCGGAGAAATCGAAGTTGAACGTATGCTAATGGTCGTTGACTGCGGTAGAGTTATAAATCCTGTTACAGCAGCCGGCCAGGTGGAAGGCGGAATGGCGCAAGCCCTTGGCTTTGCTTTGAAAGAAGAAATGCTGTTCACTTCAGATGGACAACCCACCAACCCCAATTTAGCAAAATACAAGATCCCAAGAGCACAAGAAATGCCAATCATGGATGTGATTTTTGTTCAAACAGATGAACCTACCGGTCCCTACGGAGCAAAATCCGTGGCGGAAATTTCAATTGATGGTGTAACACCCGCAATGGCAAGTGCGATACATAATGCAACTGGTGTATGGATGAGAGAAGTACCCTATACCAAAGAACGAGTTCTAAAGGCATTATCTCGATAAATTTAGTCTGGAGATTAATAATGGGAAACACGAAAAATAAGTACGAAGAAACTACGCTTTTCCGCATTCGGCATTCTGCAGCGCATATCATGGCGCAGGCAGTGATTGAACAGTTTCCCGACGCAAAAATTGCGATCGGGCCGGCCATTGAGGACGGTTTTTATTATGATTTCGATCTGCCTCGTCCGCTGACCCCTGAGGACCTGGAAAGCATTGAAAAACGCATGCGCGGCATCATACAATCCAAAGTTAATTTTGAACGAAAGGTTGTCAGTGCTGAAGAAGCCAGACAGGTTTTCAATGACCAGCCCTTTAAACTGGAACTGATCGCCGGGCTTGAAGAAGGCAAGCTGGACGACGACGGTAACCCTGTTCTGGAGAAACCGGAGATTAGCCTGTATATGCAAGGCGGATTCACCGATCTGTGCCGAGGCCCGCACGTGCAGGTTTCTACAGAGATCAACCCAATGGCGATCAAGCTGCTTTCGGTTGCCGGTGCATACTGGCGCGGCGATGAGAAACGCCCCATGCTGCAGCGCATTTACGGAACCGCATGGAACACCCCGCAGGAATTGAAAGATTACCTGTGGCGCATCGAAGAAGCAAAGAAACGTGATCACCGCAAGATCGGCCACGACCTGGATCTATTCAGCATCTCCGATGAAATCGGTGCGGGATTGATTCTATGGCACCCCAAAGGGGGTAGGATTCGCAAGATTATCGAACAGTTCTGGACGGAAGAGCACGAAAAAAATGGGTATGATTTTGTATATACCCCTCATATCGGCAAGGCGCAGTTGTGGGAAACAAGCGGGCATCTCGGTTTCTACAAGGAGAACATGTATTCTCCCATCGAAATTGATGACCAGCAGTATTATATCAAACCGATGAATTGCCCATTCCATCTCAATATTTATAAAAGCGGGATTCGTTCATACCGCGACCTTCCGATGCGTTATGCCGAAGAAGGAACGGTTTACCGGTATGAACGCAGCGGTGTGCTTCACGGCCTGATGCGCGTCCGCGGCTTCACACAGGATGATGCTCATCACTTCTGCCGCCCTGATCAAATGCCCGCTGAGATCGACTTCGTCCTCAATTTCAGCCTGCATATTTTACGCAGCTTTGGCTTTACGGATATCCACGCCTATCTAAGCACCCGGCCAGAAAAATCTGTTGGGGATCCCGAGCGCTGGAATGCTGCTGAAGCGGCTCTGGAGCAATCATTAAAACGCGCTCAGATCGATTATGACCTGGATGAAGGCGGCGGCGCTTTCTATGGCCCGAAGATTGATCTGAAAATTAAGGATGCCATCGGCCGCGAATGGCAGCTTTCCACCATCCAGTTTGACTTTAACCTCCCCGA
>CAYPAG010000162.1:0-4664 GCA_964408645.1 uncultured Pelolinea sp.
AAATGGGGAGATTCATTTGAAAAGCTAATTTCCGAACTGGTAATAATTGAGAAAGACTAATTCATGGCGAGAATATTAATCCCGGATTATCCAGGCCAGCAGGTCGTTGCAGGAATCAAGTCCTTAGCATTGGACGGAGATATTTGCGATCTGGCATGGGATCTTCGTCGACTTGATCGAACATTCAAGAGCCGCTATATTAATCAGTTAATCAGGATTCCATCGGCCGAAGATGATCCTAAAGGATATATTGAAGGACTTTTACGACAACTTGAAAAACAGCCCTATGATCTAATTCTCCCATTCGGTAATAATGCTTGCCATCAGATAGTGTTGGCACAGGAAGATATCAAAAAAACAACAAAAATTCTTTTCCCTAGCATAAGTGACCATCTTAAAGCATTTGATAAATCCCTCACCTATTCACATTGTATAGAAAACGATATTCCAGTCCCAAAAACGATCTCCGTGGGGGACATTCCTAATATCAATCACATTTTTGAACAATTCGAGCTGCCAATGGTCATTAAAACAAAATCAGGAAGTGGTGTTAAAAGCGGGGTGAGATTTGTAGAAAAACCCGATGAATTTGAACAGAAGTTTTTTGAGGTTTATGACTATTTTGCCAGTCATTATAAAAAAGATGATTACAAACCCATTATTCAGGAATTCATTCCCGGATATATACATGACGCATGCATCGTGGCAAAGGACGGAGAATTGGTCGCATTTTTGTCGCAGATAAGGCACTTGATGTACCCTGTCTCTGGTGGCGTAGGTGCAATTAATTACACAACTCATGACGATGAACTACGTGCAATTGTTGAACGATTAATCAAGAGTTTAAATTGGTCTGGTCCCGCACAAATCGAGTTTAAGTTTGATGAGCGCGATGACCAATTTAAACTGATTGAGATCAATCCCAAACTTTGGGGAACACTTGATTTGTCTATTCAGTCTGGCGTCAGCTTCCCACGAATCATTCGAAATCTAATATTAGAACGAGACCAAGGGAATCTTCATTATGACACCGATAATTATTACTTCTTTCTCTTTCCACAAGCAATCCTGGCTGGGGTGGAAAAAGCCCGACTACTCGGTTTGAAATCGTTAAAGATTCCACAAAAGGTTGGGAAAAGATTTTACGACATAGACTTCTCGGATCCGCTCCCTCTCTTCCTGCGAATAATGAAGACCTTAGCTAAATTGATTCATCAAATTTTTTCTTCCAAAAAGACTGCGCTTGGCAGGAAATTCATCAACCCCTAATCAAACCTCATCGGCAATTATCAAAAAACCTAATTTGCTCACAGGCAGACCAGGGAATTATAAATGCGGGGAATTCCACAATCCAAGGAGAAAAAATGTTCATGAAGTCGAAATATGAAGTTGGTCGAATCTTTATCGCGGTGAGCATGCTGGCGCTTATTCTCAGCGCCTGCGCAGCCCCTCAGGCAGCGCCTGCAGCAGAACCCGCGCCAGCCGAAGAAGCAGCCGCGGCTGCAGAAGAACCCACTGCCGAACCCAAACCTGACTTATCCACCCTGAGGTACGGAGGTCAGATCTACCCGGAAGAGTATCTGCTCAAGGGAAAAGACTTCTGGATGGAAAAATATGGACTCCCGGTTGAACACACCTTATTCAGTTCAGCCAGCGAGAACAACCAGGCGCTGATCTCCGGCGCGATCGATGTCAATATCGGCTCTGACAGCCGCAGCGTTTCGCTCTTCAGCGTCATGGGCGATCAAGTGGTCATCATCGCTGCTTCCCAGCGCGGCGACCGCTACTCCACCATGGTCATGCCCGATTCAGGCATCACCTCCTGGAAAGACATGGTTGGACAGAAGGTCGGCATCCGCCTCGGGACTGGCGCAGAACAAGTGGTCCGCCGCTATTTTGAGATTGCCGGCGACTTGAAATGGGAAGACTTTGAATGGATCGACCTCAAGGTTGAAGATATGGCCGCGGCATTGGCTGACGGTTCCATCGCTTCATTCACCGCATGGGAGCCAACCCCCGCGATTGCTCAGGCAACCACCGGCGCGCAGGTGATGATGAGCTACGGCGAGGTCGCCATGACGCCCGTGTTGATCCATACCACCAAGGAATACGCGGCTGAACATCATGATGAACTCGTCGCTTTCCTGCGCGGGCAGCTGGATAAAGTAGAAATGATCCAGAACGATTTGGATGAAGCTTCCCGTGTTGCCTCAGAAGTCGCTTCTTCAATGGGCTCTGAAGTCTCGGCAGATATCTTCAAGACGATCTTCGAGCGCGTGGATTTCTCGCTTGAAGTTGACGATGCAGTCATCGCCGCGCTGAATGACACGGCCCAATTCTTGAAAGACCAGGGACAAATTGATACAATACCTGAGTTCTATGTCGACACCAGCTTCCTGGAGGAAGCCAAGGCGTTGAACCAATAAACTGAGGTTCACTAAAAATTTGCAGAAGAAAAAAATCATCCTCGCGGCGATTCCGATCGTTACATTCCTGATTCTTTGGGAAATCGCCGCGAGACTGGAATGGGTCAATCCGATTCTTTTTCCGGCCCCGACCCGCACAATTGCCGAACTGGTAAATCTTTTTCAAAAAGGTTTACCAGTTCGCTCTGAACTGGTATCTCACATCCTTGCCACCCTGAACCGACTGGGCATCAGCTTTGCGATCGGCGTTGTGCTGGGAGTGATTCTGGGGATTGCGATGGGGTTGAAAAACAGCATTTTTCATTTTTTTAATCCGCTCATCTCCGTTCTGATGCCCATCCCGGGGATCGCCCTCGCCCCATTGGTGATCATCTGGCTCGGCTTCAGCGATTCAACTGTTATTTCCCTCGGCGCGCTGAGCACTTTTTTTCCGGTGGTGTATTCAACCGCCACCGGCATCCGCAGCGTGAACCAGCAGCTGGTGCGCGCCGCCCGCATCATGGGCGCCAACAAAATCCAAGTTGTGCGGGACGTCTATATTCCGTGGTCATCCGCTTATTTCCTCAACGGTATGAAACTCGGCCTGGCGCGCGGCTGGATGACCATCATCGCTGTTGAGTTTGTGGCCGCCAGCAAATACGGATTGGGCTTGATGATCTGGCACGCGTCTGAATACCTTCAAGCCGGGATCGTTTATGGAGGTATATTGCTGATGATCCTGATCTTCCTGGTTTTTGACAAATTGATCATCAAAGCCATCGAAGACCGGACCATTGTGAAATGGGGCATGATCTCTCAAAAATAGCCATGAATACCAACAGCAAGACTTTTCTCATTTCAAAAATCAACGTTGCCAAAGCGCTTCGTTTCATTTTTCCTTTTTTGGTCATCGGCATCATTTGGGAATTACTTGTACGATTTGACATTATCACTTTAATGTCTTTACCCGCGCCATCCGTTCTGATCGCCACATTTTGGCGGCTGGCATTCGTGAATGGGATCTTATGGATCAATCTATTCAGCAGCCTCTACCGGTTGTTGATCGGCTATTCTCTGGCGGTCATCCTGGGGACACTGGTCGGCGCGCTGCTCGCTCAGAAGGAAATCCTTCACCTGCTGTTTGAGCCCACCCTCAACCTGCTGATGTCCGTGCCCACCATCGCCTGGATACCAATCTTTCTGATCACCCTGGGGCTCGGAGATCGAACGGTAATCACCGCCATTTTCGTCAGCAGTTTTTTTGCCATCGTGTATAACACCATGCGCGGCATTGAAATGATCGACAAAAATGTGGTCAACGCGGCGCGCATGATGGGGCTGGGCGGAATCAAACTCTTTGTTCATGTGCTGCTGCCTGCTTCTATGCTATCCATCATCAATGGGCTGCGGCTCGCGATCGGCTACGCCTGGCGCGCGCTGGTCGGCGGCGAATTGCTGGCCGCGATGATCGAGCGGGGGTTGGGCAAGATGGTCTATCAGGCGCGGCTATTCAATGACGCGGCGGTGATGCTGGTCGGCCTGCTGTTGATCGGTATCCTGGGATACCTGCTGGACCAGCTCTTTTTATCCATGCTCGAGAAACGAACTGTCGAAAAATGGGGCATGACCGCAAAGAAATAATAAAATGGATGCATCAATGGAAAATATTATCCAAGTCAAGGATCTTTACAAATCATTCAAGGAAACCAGCGGCGAACTGGTGGCTGTGGATCACATTGATCTCGAGATCCCCAAGAATCAGTTCACCGTGCTGATCGGCCCTTCCGGCTGCGGCAAGACCACCCTGCTCAACATGATCGCCGGATTTGAACACCCCACCAGCGGCGAGATTTTACTGAATGGCAGCCCAATCACCAAACCCGCTCCCGACCGCGGGTACGTGTTCCAGGATTACGCCTTGTTTCCCTGGCGGACGGTGCTGGGCAACATCACTTTTGGTTTACTGCACAACGGCTGGAAAAAAGCAGACGCGGTCGAGAGGGCAAGAGAGCTGATCGACCTGGTCAACTTGAAGGGATTTGAAGATGCCTACCCGCATACCTTGTCTGGCGGCATGAAGCAGCGCGTGGCGATCGCCCGCTCTCTGGCTTACAACCCGGAAGTGCTGCTGATGGACGAACCCTTTGGCGCGCTGGACGCCCAAACCCGCAAGCATATGCAGCGCGAATTATCAAAGATCATCGAAAAGAGCAAAAAGACCGTGGTTTTTGTCACCCACAGCGTGATCGAAGCGGTTTT
>CAYPAG010000163.1:0-4646 GCA_964408645.1 uncultured Pelolinea sp.
AAAACCAATCCTACTGGCTATCGATGGCGTCATTCGAGGGGTGGTCGAAAGCGCGGGTTGTGGAGTGTTCTGTCAGCCCGGTGATTCTCAAAAACTCGCTGAAGCTGTCAGGTTTTTATATAATAATCAAAAGAAAGCAGAACAAATGGGTTTGAATGGCCGCGATTACCTGGAAAAGAACTTCAATCGTAAACATATAGCGGACAAACTGGCTCAACTGATGGAAATGTTGGTGAAAAATGGCTGAGAAGATTCTGATCGTTGAGGACGAGTTAACCCTGCAGGAAACACTGGCGTATAACCTCAAACATCAAGGGTACACTGTCGAGACTGCCGCTAACGGCCTGGAAGCCATACAGAAAGTCAAAGACGATCAACCGGACCTTATCCTGCTCGACATCATGCTGCCCGGCATGGATGGCTTTGAAGTGTGCCGCGTCATCCGCCGGGATATGAATATCCCAATTCTGATGCTGACCGCTCGAGATGATGAGATCGATCGTGTTGTGGGATTGGAAGTAGGCGCTGACGATTACCTCACCAAGCCTTTCAGCATGCGGGAACTTATTGCCAGGATTAAAGCGCTTTTACGCCGTGTCCGGATGATGAAAGATATGAACAGCGCTCCACCGGGAGTACAGGAAAAGCTCGATTTTGGTGGTCTGTGCATCGATGAGATTCGCCGCGAGGTCACATTAGAGGGAGCAGCTATAGATCTCAAACCCAAAGAGTATGAGCTTCTCCTCTACCTGGCACAGCACAAAGGCCAGGTGCTCTCCCGGGAGCACATTCTCGAGAAAGTCTGGGGCTGGGATTATTTCGGAGACAGCCGCACCGTGGACGTGCATGTGCGCTGGCTGCGCGAAAAGATCGAAAAGAATCCGGCTGAACCCCAGAGAATTATCACAGTACGCAGCGCTGGATACCGTTTCGAAGGATAGAATTTGAAGCTCTCTCTCTTTTGGCGGTTTTGTCTGGTTGGGCTGATCCCCTTGATGCTGCTCGCCATCGCTTCAGGGTTTATCGTGCTCGAACCTTTTTCATCCTGGTTTTCTGATTATCCTGTCGCATTCACTGCCAGTGGGTTCATCTTTTTCTTATTGGCTTCTTTTTTCGTTTCGAAGAGATATGCCCAGTTGATCTTTAGGGTAGCCAGCAAGATTGATAATCCTTTTGATTTCAAACTCGAAAACAAACCCTTAAAAGGTATTCCTGCGGAAATACATCGGCCCTATTTAGTAATCAATCAAAAAATCTCCTCGCTTTTGCACATAAATTCGGAACTGGTCAACGACAAGATCCTTTTTGAATCAACTCTAAAGAATATGAACGATGGAATTTTCATCGTCGACGAAAATGAATTAGTTACACTAATCAATCCTTCCGCTTGCAGGATTTTTGGGATCGAAAGGCAGGAAGCAATCAATCACACCCTGGCTGAAGCATTGAGAAATCACCGCATTAATGAGCTCTATCTTGCAAGCCGCCGTTCCGGCGAGCAGGAAGTGATGAGTTTTGAGATCGCGCCACACCGAACTTTTATCCAATGCATTGCGACCCCGTTATATCCGGAGATCCCTGGGAACATCCTCTTTCTGCTTCAGGATTTGACGCGTATTCGCCAGCTTGAAATCGTACGCAGGGATTTTGTGAGCAATGTCTCTCACGAATTGCGCACTCCGCTGGCGTCTCTCAAGCTTATCTCTGAGACGCTCCAGGATGGCGCTCTTGATGATCCACCAGCCGCAAAAAAATTTCTTGCTCGCATGGAAGGTGAGATTGATAATTTGATCCAACTGGTAGGTGAATTACTCGAATTGTCCAGGATCGAATCGGGCCGCGTGCCGCTTGAAAAGGAATGGGTGAAACCGGTGGAATTGACCAATCGGGTTCGAGACAGAATGGCATTACAAGCAGAACGTGCCGGGATCACGATTCAAATGGACATTTCAGGCGACTTACCTGCTGTTTTTATTGATGCTCCGCGTATGGAACAAGTGTTAGTCAACCTTGTCCATAACTCAATCAAATTCACCAATCCCGGTGGCTCAATCACCATCAAAGCTGAAAATAAACAAAACGAGATCATATTCCATGTCATTGATACGGGTGTTGGTATTCCACCAAAGGACCTGGAAAGGATTTTTGAAAGATTCTACAAGACAGACCGCTCAAGAACCGAGCGGGGTACCGGATTAGGTTTGTCCATTTCCCGCCACCTGGTTGAGGCTCACAATGGGAAAATCTGGGCAACCAGCGAACCGGGCTCTGGCAGTACTTTCTCTTTCTCTATCCCTTTTCATTAACAATCCCAAAAACATTTAACCTTCATTAATCAATCCTTAACCTAAAAAACCACTGTTGTTAATCTTGGATTGATAACATCTTCTTTGAATAAAAAAATTCAAGGAGAAATAAGAATGTCAAAGAAAAAGATTGGTATGTTGGCTGTTTTGGTCACCGGCGTGATGATTTTCACCGCCTGCGCGCCTGCGGCCGCCCCAGCGGAAGAAGCTGCCCCGGCGAATGAAGCAGCCGCCGCCGAAGAGGCAGCCCCGGTGGTTGAAGGGGATGTTCTGGTTGACGGCTCAAGCACAGTTTATCCCATCACCGTCGCAGTCGCAGAAGAATTCGCGAAGGAATTCAGCGAAGTCCGTGTTTCGGTCGGCCTTTCCGGTACCGGCGGTGGCTTTAAAAAATTCTGCATTGGTGAGACCGATATCAGTGATGCCTCCCGCCCGATTAAGGACGAAGAAGCCCAAATATGTGCGGACAGCGGAATCGAATACACCGAATTCCTGGTTGCACTCGACGGTTTGACCGTAATGGTCAGCCCCGAAAATGACTGGCTGCAGAGCTTGACCGCTGAACAGCTTGCCCAGATCCTGGGTGTGAACAGCACCATTGTCAAATGGTCGGATCTCGATCCCTCATTCCCCGCCGAAGATATCAAGTTCTTCATCCCCGATCCTGATTCCGGCACGCGCGATTACATGATCGAAGTTGTCGAAAAAGCAATCGAAACCGAAACAGACCTGCGCCAGGACGAAAACACCACCTTCAACAGTGATGACAATGTCCTCCTGGATGGCATTGCCAATGACAAATACTCATTCGGTTTCTTTGGCTACGCCTATTTTGTCAGCAACAGCGACAAAGTGAAAGCAGTTCCGATCGTCAACAAAAACGGCGACGCCGTGCTCCCCAGCGACGAAACTGTGCAGGATGGCTCCTATAATCCTCTTGCCCGGCCCCTGTTCATCTACGCGAATAATGAGAGCTTGAAGACCAAATCGCAGGTTGCCGAATTCGTGAAGTTCTTCTTCTCCGAAATGGGCGGCCCCGCGATCATGTCCGATGTCGGCTACAGCATGCCCCCTTCTGGTACATACGAAGCGAATATGGAAGCTTTGGCTGGTGTCCTCGGTCAGTAAAAATAAAGAAAAATTAGTGATGAGGGATGGGATGCAAATTTCATCCCTCAAATGATCGAATAAATATTAAAGAATCACAAAAAAAATCATCGATGATCACAAATATTATTTCAAAAAAATCCAACCAGAAGCTGGTAACCTTTAAAAGGGAAAAAGGTTCGAGATTAAAAGAGAAAATGATCGCCGCCATTCTTTTTTTCTGCGGCTTCTTCTCGGTTTTAGTAACCATCGGAATTATCATATCTTTATTTAGTGAAGCGATTGGGTTTTTTATGCGGCCAGAAGTCAGTATCATCAAGTATTTCACCGGCACTAACTGGCGCCCATTAGCCAAGACGATTTCGCCGGATAACTTTGGCGTGCTTCCTTTGATTACCGGGACCATGCTGATCGCGGTGATTTCCGCCTTGATCTCGGTGCCCATCGGTTTGGGCAGCGCGATTTACCTCAGCGAATATGCCTCCGAAAAAACACGCAGCATCCTTAAGCCAATGCTCGAGATTCTTGCCGGAATTCCTTCGGTTGTGTTTGGTTACTTCGCGCTAAGTTTCATTACGCCATTGATAGAGACAGTTCTCGAAAAATGGCTGGGTATCGAAGTTAGTTTTTTCAATGCATTAAGCGCCTCCATCGTGTTGGGAATCATGATCATCCCCACAGTTGCTTCAATCAGCGAGGACGCCATGCGCGCAGTCCCTCGCTCATTGCGTGAAGGCGCGTATTCCCTGGGCGCAACCAAGTTTGAAACGATCACCAAAGTGGTGGTTCCAGCCGCTTTAAGTGGGATCATCGCCGCGTTTATTTTAGCCATCTCAAGAGCAGTCGGAGAGACCATGGCAGTCACCATCGCTGCAGGTGCCACTCCTCAAGTGACCCTGAATCCACTGGAAAGTGTTCAGACCATGACCTCATTTATCGTCCAGGTGAGCTTCGGCGACGCCCCTGCCGGATCGATCAATGGACAGTCCATCTTTGCGGTCGGAGCTACGCTTTTCACCATGACTTTCTTAATGAATGTATTCAGTGATGTTGTAATGAAGAAATTCAGGGAGGTATATGAATGATGAAAAACCAAAACGATAGAAATCATTTCAATGAAAATCTCAAGAAGCGGCATTCAACCGGAAAAGTATTTTATTTTTTATTGTTGATTTGCTTACTGGTGGGTTTTTTTACTTTATCCGTCTTGATCATTGATCTCGCCATCGAGGG
>CAYPAG010000164.1:0-4564 GCA_964408645.1 uncultured Pelolinea sp.
ATAGGCAGGCGAGCCGCCCCGCGCCTTCCGCCTGCTGTGGCAGCGTTCCGCCGGGGGGATGTGAGGGTTTGGAGTGGGGGTGCGGAGTGGGTATGCCTTAGATTTACCTAGCTTGCCGAAAAAGTTAATTTCCTTTAACTTTATCCTCAATTTGCCTGTAAACATCCCTGCCTTGGACGTCTTGCTTTACGGCAAATAAAAACAAGCCTTTACCATTGCTTTTCTTCTCCCATAATTCACCAATATTGATTTTTTCTTTTGAATCATCATTGGTTTCGTAAGGCTTGCCTTTATATTCAACCACCAAAACACGCCCATCATTGAGCAATGCAACAAAGTCAGGATAGAAATAATCAGTAGAGGTTGGGAGCCTGAATGAGCTTTCCCTCCTAGGGATATTTCTTACCCAATATTGAACATCCTTGATTCTATCAATTGCCTGGGCGCATTCAAATTCTTCACCTTCCGATTCCAATTCTCCAATCAGCGGGTAATAATGTTTGTTAAAAATGTGTCTGCCCTGGTAATACCACTGCGGGGAATATGCAAATGGGTCGGTTGAGTAGGAAAATTTAACCTCATAATTGGTTTCTATTACGGCTTCTGCTCCGAATAACCTTGATTGATACCCTTTGGCAATTGTATCCTCGTAATAGGTTTGAATTTTGTTCCGTAACTGCTTTTCAAGGATATAGCGGGTGCGAACGAGATCGGGAAGCGGAATATTCCGTTTTTCCACCAGATATACCAGTGTGCGCCTAATAAATTCCAGCAAGACTTCCTGTCGCAAATACGGCGGGCGAATTCTTCTTTCCAATACTTGACTCAACTGGTTGATTGTCCAATTGGTTGGTGCATCACTTAAATCAAACAATGTCTCGCTTCCCAAAAACCGTGTGGTCAGGCGTTTTCCCTGAATATCAATCAACCATTGATTTGCTTCCTCTTTGACGGAAAATTCCACTTCGGTCAATTCAGCGGGATAACTCAATAGATTCCAATCTTGCGGATCCAAAAACCAGGACCTGCTGGCAACTTCCCATTGACCATCCACCCACAGGCATAATTGAGGTACTTCAAATCCTTCTCCGCGTTGGGATGGCGTTCTTGGCTGTTGTGCTTGATGAACAGAGATTGATTTTTCGACAGTTGTACGGTCTTTCTTCGGTGCAGCAAGTACAATTTTTTTCGCCAGTTCGGGTGTGATTTCGCCTGATATTTGGTATTCAATTAAATCTTCACCAATTCGTCTGGTTGAAATCTGTTTCAATTCCTCGTTGGTGAATTTGGATAAATCAGGTTCCGCACTTAAACAGATTTTTACGGGTTGCAGAAAAGTCAGTTGACCTGTTTTATCGTCAGCAAAAAGATTGGGCTGTGGCAGAATGGCTTGGCTGGCTTCCGGCGCTTCAAAGCCCATACTAATCATGCGATCCTGCAATTCAGGAACGGCGTTTTTCCAACTATCTTGCGAAACGTGTGCATATGCGCGGTTGAGTTCTTCCTGTACCCGCCTGGTAGCGTAGGGCATTCGCAATACCCGCCCTAAAATTTGTTCGATATCTTTTTTGGAATGAACGGTGGCAACCGAACAAAAGATATACGCAAACGGACAATCCCAGCCTTCTTTCAATGCTTCAACCGTGATCACAAAATCAATCAGGTTGTTTTTATCAAGCAGGTTCACTCCATCAAGCTCGCGCTGATTGCCGGTGGCAATAGCAATCCGCTCGCGTGAAATCTTCTCAGTTTCCAGTAGGTAGTTTAAGACAATGTCGTAAGTAACATGATGCCCTTTTTCTTCAGCTTGAAATAAAACAATTGGGCGGATATAATCGCGTTCATTGTGGACCAGGTTTTGTAGTTTTTCACGGGTCTGCACGGCGGCAGTGATAGCTTCCTTCCAGGTTTGATGCTCGATCAAAACAATTGGTAGTTTAATCATATCTTCGGCTTTAAGTTCGGACGCCGAAACACTGTGCAAGATATTGGAATTACTTGCAGGGGTGGCGGTGAATTCGATGATGCAAGCAGGATTGATTCTTTGCATCACTTCCACACTTAATTTCGATGTGGCATTATGCGCTTCATCCACAATGACAAGTGGACGATGCAATGCAAGTAAATTACGGAAAGAAAACTTAATGCCGCCTTTGCCCGCCCCTTCCTCAATCTTCTCCAAGCCCTCCATGGTTTTCGGTACATTCACAAAGTGCGGTTCCAGGTCTTCGTGATGGGCATATACCTTGCGGCCTTCGGTGCTATCGACGCGCAAGGTTTGAATGGTGCCAACCAAAATAACTGCCTTGCCTTTCAGGTCCTGCGGGCGAATTTGGGTGAACTCTGCTATATCCAAAACCAAAACCTGGCTGCCGAATTTTTGGGCAATTGCTTCGCGGTTGGCATGGCGCGGATTCTTCAGCGTTTCCAGTGTTTGCCATCGAATCGTATTGGACGGGACAAGCCATAACACAAGTGGAAAGTCCTGCTCCAAAAATGCACCTCCAGCAGTTGAAATGGCATGTGCCCCCAATAACGTTTTCCCGCCCCCTGTTGGTAGACGCAGACAAATGTATGGTGCATCTTCCAGCGCGGGCAGAGGACGGTAGTTCAGCGGGAGAGCGTGCCTTGCCGGTTCGGTGCGATGCTTTTCAAAAGCTGCCGCATGATTGCCAAAACGGGCTTCTTCAAGAAACATGCGCAAAATTTCAAGCGTGTCTTTCTGGTATTTTTTTAGTGTCAGCATATCAACGCGCCTTGATGTCGTAGGGAATATGTTTGAAAGCAATTTCCTGTTTTTGCAACGTTTCCTCGTCCAGCATGCACATCTCGCCATAGATCACTTTTTTGCCTTGATGCCCCGGCAGTTCCCGCACTACCCGCGCCGTCAGGACATTGC
Source organism: uncultured Pelolinea sp. (assembly GCA_964408645.1). Classification (GTDB taxonomy): domain Bacteria; phylum Chloroflexota; class Anaerolineae; order Anaerolineales; family Anaerolineaceae; genus Pelolinea. The sequence continues at coordinate 2,900 of CAYPAG010000164.1, forward strand.
CACCTTCGGGGGTTTTGTCGCCCAGGATGCCGTTATAGAGCAGATAAAAAGCGGTTTTGCCGTGAACACCCAGCAGGGGTGTGTTGGGGGGGAGCAGTAAGGGTGTGTGCGTCTCCGAAAACCAGATATGCGCCGCCAGCGATTTGAACTTAACCTGTGGATTGATGCGCCCCTGCTCGTCAAAGATGGTTTCGCCCAGGCGGTAGAACGTGAAGCCGCCACCGCCCTGCCAGTCCACTGCCCGAGAGATGCCCCCCTGTTCGCCTTCAATCACTTTCTTTAAGCGTGGGGCGCAGTGGGTAACGGCATGGTCACCCATTTCAATGCCAATATAGCGCCTGCCCATTTTGTGCGCCACGGCAGCCGTGGTGCCCGAGCCGAGAAATGAGTCAAGGACGATGTCAGTTGCATTTGAGGCAATATGAATAACTCTGTGAATTAAAGCTTCAGGCTTTGGGGTTTCAAATGAAGCTTTGGCACCAAATAATTTCTCAATCTCAGCACTTGCATGTTGGTTTAATCCTACATCATCCCAGATTGAAGGGGTAGTCATACCTTGTTTTGTTTCAAACACGAATAATTTTCGCATCGGTGTTTTTGCTGTTCCCTTAACTCCCCAATAAAGACGACCCTCATTTTGTAATCGCTGCATTTCATCTCTGTTGTGGCGCCAGCAAGTTCCTTGCCTAGGAAAAACCTGTTCGTTCGTATATGGATTAGTTATTGGATAATAAAGACTTTCGACAAATCTTCCCCCTTTGCCATTTGCGGTTGTATCAATTTTCCGAAAAGGACCGCGAGGGTCTGGACCAGATGGCTCAGGAAATACTTGGTACATCGAGTCCGCTTTTTTCGTTCTAGGCATGAGATTAAATGTTTCTTCCGCTAGGGTTTGTTTTGAGCTATTTTCTTTTGATTTTGCCCAGACTAATATATGTTCATGAATTCCACCAATTTTTCTATCATTTGGTGCCCCATCTCGCTTTCGCCAAGAAATATCTATGATGAAATTACTTCGACCAAATATCTCATCACCGATAATCTTAAGATAATGAGCTTCCGTGTCGTCAACAGAAATCCAAATTGATCCATCAATTCGAAGAAGATCACGCAATAAATCTAACCTCGGATACATTATTGAAAGCCAGGTTGAATGTTCCAGGTTGTCATCATAATGTTCAAAGGCGCTGCCCGTGTTATAGGGTGGGTCGATATAAATGCATTTCACCTGCCCGGCATAGTAGGGCAGCAGGGCTTTCAAGGCTTCCAGGTTGTCACCCTGGATGAGCATATTTTCAGGGTTTGATTCACCAAAGGATAATTCCGGGTCAGTTTCCAGCAGCCGGTATGGGACTTGGCTTGCAGTTTTACGGGCTTCTTCATCGTTCAGCCAATGCAAAATGGGCATACATTCTCCAAATAGTTCAGGTTGGTTTCAAATTGTAAGCATTAGGAAATAAATTTTTTGCACTACAACGGCTTCATTCAGAAGTTGATTGTGGATTTTATGCCTTGTAGTGCAAGCGGTAAGTCAACAATTAATTATACAGAATCTTTCTCCACTCCAACCACCCCTCCCACACTCTCCAATCATTATACACCACCCAAAATTACACCTTCCGCCCGATGTAAAACACATAGCCGTAAAACGCCTTGTAGCGGGCG
>CAYPAG010000165.1:0-4558 GCA_964408645.1 uncultured Pelolinea sp.
GCGCCTTCGTAAACCGGCGGCTGGTAAGTGCCGGAATATTCCACGCACATTAAGGCATTGCGGGTGGCTTTTTCCACACTGACGTTGCCCATCACCGTGGTGATGGCCAACACCTTCAAGGCGGGTTCACGCAGCGCCATGACCAACGCGACAGCATCGTCTGAGGCGGTATCGGTATCAATAATGATCTTTTTCAAAGGAGTCACTCCTGACGCAGGATATGCAGAATGCGAAGATTATATCCCAAGGATATTTTAATGCCAGAAAATCTGTCGGATAATTGTCTTATAATAGGAAAATTCCAAGAAAAACGTTTATATAGTTTCTTTTAAATCACGTGGAGGATTTGATGAAGGATGAAAAGCGCGAGCAGTTAAACCTGGACAGCAAGATGGTCTTTTATCCGCCGGAACCGGGATCCATGTCGATCAGCGACCCGATCTATATGGCGAGTAATTTCCAATACACTGAAGAACTATACCAGCGTGTGCTGGATGGCGAGCGCAAGACAGTCAACATCTATTCGCGCTGCGGCAATCCCAGCGAATATAAACTGGAAGATCAGATGTGCTGGATTGAAGGCGGGGAAGCCTGCCTGGCAACCGCTTCCGGTATGGCAGCCATCGCCATCACACTCTTTGGCCTATTAAAAGCTGGTGATCACATCGTGTCCGACTGGACCACTTACAGCACCACGCATGAATTTCTCGATCATCGCTTCACCGATTTTGGCGTGGAAACCACCTTCGTGGATACTGCCGATGTGGAAAACGTAAGGAAGGCTATCCGCCCAAACACCAAGGCGATTTATTTTGAAACCATTGCCAACCCGACCATGAAGATCCCTGACATTGAGGCCATCATCCAATTGGCGCATGAAAAAGGGATCATCGCGATCTGCGATAACACGTTTGCCAGCCCGTATGTTTTCCGGCCGCTGGATTGGGGCGCGGACCTGTGCCTTGAGTCGGCAACCAAGTTTATCGGCGGGCATAATGACGCGCTGGGCGGGACCATCACGATGAAATCCAAGCTCCTGCCAGAAGATACGATTGAAAAGATCCGCTGGTCAACGCTCACCAAGCTGGGCGGCGCGCTTTCTCCCTTTAATGCATGGCTGCTGCTGCGCGGCATTCAAACGCTGCACTTGCGCGCGGAGCGCATGTGCCAAAATGCCATAGCGTTGGCCAGGCATCTGGAAAAGCACCCCAAGGTGCAGCGTGTGTGGTATCCCGGGCTTGAATCACATCCCCAGCATGAGATCGCCAAGCGTCTGCTGCCGAAGTTTGGCGCGATGTTGACCTTTGAAGTGGGGGATGAGCGCAAGGCCGTAAAAGTGCTGGACGCACTGGAATTATGCACCTTCGGCGCCAGCCTGGGTGGCGTGCGCACCACGACACAGGTGCCATCCACCATGGCGTTTCTGGATGTGCCGCCGGATCAAAAAGCGCGCATGAATATCAGGGATGGTATGGCGAGAGTATCAGCAGGTATCGAGGATGCTGACGATATCATTGCCGATTTTGACCAGGCACTGGAGAAGATCTAGTTACTGCAAGCCAGTATTTGTTATGTAGTTCATGTGACATTCGTCATCAGCACCTTAAAAACAGTTGAAAAGTTGCCTGATAAATGCTATTATCATCGAAACCATTGCGCAAACGTATTTCTTGAAAATATGGTCACAGTCAAAGATGTCGCAGAGAAATCCGGTGTTTCAGTCTCCACGGTCAGCCACGTGATCAATGGCACGCGCTTTGTGAGTGAAGACCTGAAAGCCAAAGTGCGCAAAGCCATGGATGATATGGAATACAAACCCAACCTGATCGCGCGCAGTCTTCGCACCAAACGCAGCAACGTTCTGGGGTTGATCATCGCTGACATCACCAATCCCTACTACTCCGAAATCGCCCGCAACATCGAATATCTAGGGCATCAAAAAGGTTATACAGTCATCTTGTGTAATTCTGAAGGCACACCGCTCAAGGAGGAGTTCTATATCAACCGCCTGATGGAAACGCGTGTTGATGGCATCATTATCGTTTCATCAAAAATCCACCAACAAAAGCTTGAGGAAATGGTTGGCAGGGATCTGCCCGTCATCCTGATAGACAAGCATGGTGCCGGCATTCATATGGACCTGATCGCGATTGATGAGTTTGAGGGCGGAAAGATGGCCACCGAGCATTTGATCTCCCTGGGCCACAGAAGAATCGCCTGCATCAACGGCGTGAGCGAAAATTACCTCAATCTTGACCGCTTACGAGGTTTCCGGGCTGCGATGGAAAATATGGGTTTGGAAGTGGACGAACAGCTGATCATCTCGTCCGGTTTTGATGTCAACGCCGGATTTCGCGCAGGCATCGGCTTGCTTGAAATGGAAGAGCGTCCAACCGCTATATTTGCGACTGGTGATTTAATTGCCTATGGCATTATTCAAGCGGCTCATCAAATGGGGATTGATGTCCCAGATGAACTTTCCGTCGTCGGATTTGATGATATCTATCTTTCGAAAATTTTTGTGCCTCCTCTGACCACGGTAAGCCAGCCCTTATATGAAATTTCAGAAGCAGCGATCAATTGCTTTTTTGAACGGATGGATAATACCCAGAAAACCGGACGGACCATTCATTACAACATTCACCTCGAAGTCCGAGAATCAACTGGACCGGTAAATGAAAAATGTCGGACGAATCACAAGGAGGTGGTTAGGGAATAAATTTGGTGAAGCAAAGCGAGAAAAGCAAGAAAACACTCAAATATTTATAAGAGGAGAACAAATGAAAAAGACTAGTATGTTAATTTTCGGCCTGTTGGTGATCGGCACCATGATTCTCGCCTCATGCGGCGGCGGTGCGACCACGGCTGCTGGCGGCGATAAAGTTAAAGCCGTCTTTTTGGTTGGTGGTACCCTTGGCGACAAGTCGTTCAACGATTCAACCCACCGTGGACTTGTCCAGGCCGAAGAAGAAGGCTTAGTTGATTATGAGTACATTGAAGCATCCAGCGACCCGGCGAAGATCGATGCCGCGTTCAATGATCTGCTCAATGACGACAGCGTGGACATCATCATTCAGGCGCAGGGCCAGTTGATTGACCAGATGTACGAAGTTGCCCCGCAGTATCCTGAGAAGAAGTTCATCATCTTCGACAACCCCTTTGACTTTGAGAAATGCCCGGAATGCAAAGCCAATGTGTACGCTATCCAGTATGCCCAGAACGAAGGTTCATATCTGGCTGGTTACTACGGCTGCTTAATGGCAGAATCCAAGATCATCGGCGCTGTTGGCGGCCAGGACATCCCGGTCATCAACGACTTCATGGTTGGCTATGTTAAGGGCGCTGTTGATGCTGGCTGCGCGGAAGCGGACGTCTTGATTCAGTATGCTGCGTCCTGGACCGATCCGGCCAAGGGCAAGGAACTCGCGCTCACCATGTACCAGCAGGGCGCAGATGTAGTCTTCCAGGTTGCCGGCGGCACTGGTGAAGGTGTCTTCTATGCGGCTGAGGAAGCTGGTAAATGGGCCATCGGCGTGGATTCCGACCAGGCGCTGATCATCGAAGAATCCAATCCAGACCAGGCGAAAGTCATCCTGACCTCCATGTTGAAGAACGTGGATAAATCCATGCTCCGCGCAATGAAAATGAATGCTGATGGGACCCTTCCCTGGGGCACCAATGAACTGCTCGGCATCAATGAAGACGGTGTGGGTTTGGCTCTGAACAAATACTACGAAGAGAATACCCCTCAGGAAGTCAAAGACAAACTGGCTGCAGCCATTGAAAAGGTGAAAGCCGGCGAAGTTGAAATTCCGACTGTCTACTAAAAATTAGATCCATTTAGGCAGGGGTTATAACCCCTGCCTAAATATTTATTAAATGGTGGAGGTGTTATGCAGCCATTAATTGAAATGAAGGATATTTCCAAAATCTATGATAATGGCGTTGTCGCGAATGACCACGTCAATTTCACGGTCAACAAGGGTGAGATTCACGCCCTGGTAGGTGAAAATGGCGCTGGCAAATCGACATTGATGAAAATCCTTTATGGTATCGAAAAACCAACTGAGGGGCAGATCGTTATCAATGGAGAGGTAAAAGAATTTAATTCTTCACATGATGCGATCGCTTCCAAGATCGGTATGGTGCACCAGAACTTTATGCTTGTCCCGCCTTTCACTGTTGCCCAAAATGTAGTGTTGGGCAGCGAGCCGATGAAAGGCAAATTTATTGACGAAGAAGCTGTACTAAAAATAACCAAGGATTTATCTGAGGAATTCGGCCTGTTTGTTTATCCCGATGCCATTGTCGATGGGATCAACGTGGGGATGAAACAACGAGTGGAAATTCTCAAGATGCTCTATCATGAAGCTGAAATCTTGATCATGGATGAACCGACGGCGGTTCTCACCCCCCAGGAAACCCAGGATTTATTCAAGGCGATTCGGAAATTGGTATCTCAGGGAAAAACAGTTATTTTCATTACTCATAAATTACGCGAAGTCAAGGAAATTTCTGATCGAACAACAGTGATGCGCCTGGGAAAGATGATTGGCAC
>CAYPAG010000166.1:0-4536 GCA_964408645.1 uncultured Pelolinea sp.
ATTCCAAGGGGACCGATCGAAATATGGGTTGGTGTATCAAGCATTTGTTCGTGAGGTTTATAAATAATGACCGCGATCAACAACCCCAAAAAATCTGGCTCTTGGGAGAATCAGATTATCACTTGTCTTAAAATCCTTCTATTTGCTGCTTCACTTTTCATCCTTTGGTCTTTCCTGGCTTTGATCTCAAGCAAATATCATCCCTTTGCCTGGTTGGAAATTCTGTTCGCAAACGAAACGTCTTCCCAAACCCTGGCCGACTCGCTGATGAGTGAAATACTTGGATCTTATTTTTCCATTTTCACCCTGCTATCTTTTAGCTTCATTCTGACTAGTGGATATCTCGGGTATGTGCGGGCAAAAGAAATATCCGCTGATTTATTCACAATTTTTGATCAACAAAAACCTATAAGCTTTCTTCTTAACAGAATTTTTATCAACAGGAAACCCAAGTCAATTCAAATTGACAGCGGGAGAACAAGAAAGTTTAATCACTCAAGAGAATCAATTTTAGGACCTGCGGTATTAGAACCTGAAGATCCAATGGCAGTTTTAATTTCTCAACCAGGGCATGGCTATCGAGTTCTTTCATCCACCAGCGAGAAATTGATCACAATGACCCCAGATGAAAGATTAATAAAGATCATTGATCCTGGAGTAAAGGTTTTTAAGGTCATGTTAAAAGATATAACTCTTGGTGATAAAGCATTAAGCATGCGCATGGATTATCAAATAAGAATCCCACGCCGAGATGAGCAACGATCCAATCCTCATTGGATACGCAATTTCAATGCAGAATCAGAAAAGTTCCAGATTTTAATTGAGTCTTTGATCGGTTCACAATTTTCAGTTTTCCTGAAATCCAGATTGGATGCACAGGAAAAATTTAAGCAAGAAACCGCTAGTGAGATTGTCGTTGATGAGAAAAAAATCGCTCATTATAAATATACCCATATCCCTTTCCTGAAATCCAGAGGAAAGCGAAGTTATTCAATCTTACGTAACAGAAAAAGGTTGATTTTTCCAAGAGGATCAATGATCGTTTCAAGACCGGAGGAAGGATCTCAACAAGAAAACTCAAATACGATGCTTGATGATTGGATGGCTGATTTCTTGCCTCAATTGAAAATTTCTTTATTTCAGCTTTTTGGTTACAATCCAATTGAAATTATTAATTACCAACTTGGAGATTCATAATGGAAAAAATCAATTATTCTGCCAATGTTAAACAAGCCCTGGCTGATGAATCACCCATTGTCGCATTAGAATCCACGGTGATCACCCATGGTCTGCCAATGCCCAAGAATCTTGAAGTCGCACAGTCAATGGAAGATTCGGTTCTTTCCAGCGGGGCCATCCCTGCCACCATCGGAGTTCTCGGCGGGGATATTCACATCGGGTTGGAGCCGGATGAGCTGGAACGCCTGGCGTCATCAAAATCTGCGGTAAAGATCAGCCGACGCGACATCGCCGGCGCCTTACTCAAAAAGCTGGATGGGGGCACAACAGTCTCTGGTACGATGACTTTGGCAGAAATGGCAGGATTAAAGATCTTTGCCACCGGAGGGATAGGCGGTATCCACCGCGGGAACCTGACGGATGTATCCGCTGACCTTCCCTCACTCGCGCGGATTCCCGTGATGGTGGTCTGCTCTGGAGCAAAATCAATTCTCGATCTTCCGGCAACGCGTGAATATCTGGAGACTGTGGGGGTTCCTGTGATTGGATATCAGACCAACGAGTTCCCTGCTTTTTATTCCAAAGAAAGCGGATTAAAGGTGGATTTCAAATTGGATTCTCCCGTTGAAATCGCCAAATTCGCCAAACTGCATTGGGAGCTGGGGTTGGGCTCAGCAATCCTGGTGACTGTGCCTGTGCCGGATGAATTCGCCATTCCCGCATCGGAAATGGACGGTTTTATCGATCAAGCCCTTGAAGAAATGGAACACTTGGGTATCAAAGGCGCAGCATCAACCCCCTTCCTTTTATCCAAGGTCAGCGAATTAACTGGCGAAAAGAGCATGCGATCAAATATCGCGCTGCTAAAAAACAATGCACGTGTAGCTGGAGAGATTGCTGTCGAATATTACCGATAAGTCGTCGAGTAACGTGTGGGTGTTGGCTGGATGGTCGGCGCAGCTGTAAGCGTTTGGGTGGGTGTGAATGTGCTCGTCACCGTCGGTGCAATTGTGCTTGTCAAGGCAGGGGTTGGCGTCGAAGATGCTGCGGCAGGAACCACGGCAGCCGCGCTTGTATTGGTTGGGCGAGGCGTAGAGGTCAGCGTGTTGGTGGGACCGGCGCTTGGGGTGGGTTGATTCGTCCCGGTGGGTGATAAGGTTGCGGTAGGTGAGATTGTGACCGTTGGCGTCAGCGTGATCGTGGGTGTGGCGGTGATCGTCGCTGTCGGGGTGATGGTAGGCGTGGGTGGCGTTCCTGTCACAGAAAAGAAGCCGCTCACTTTCCATGTTTCGCCCACAAAGAGCTGAACCTCATATTCGCCCGGAAGCCAATCCGCTGCCGGTAGTCTGCATTCCGTATATCCAAATCCTCCAGAAGCGCCGTTCCAGGGAAACGACTCAATACAAACGATCTCGCCATCCCTGAACCACAACGCCGACCATTGCGAATTAGTCACCATCTGGTCATACGAAAAAGATCCATAAATGATATCGAGAGGATTCTCGAAAGAAATCGATGGATCATTAGGTTGATAATCATCATCAATGCTGGTCGCAAAAGTGATGTCACTGAACCTGGCATTTGGGTTTGGAGTGGTTTGAGATGAAAAACCCTCGCTGATCACAGCGGGCATCATCGGCGTAGGAGTTACCGCAGGCGTTTCAGTGATGGTGGGGGTTAACGTGACTGTGGGTGTCAGTGTAATGGTGGGTGTTTGTGTTACGGTTGGAGTTAGCGTCACCGTAGGCGAGGGCGGGAAAACGTTATAAGTCAGAGGTTCAGCGTACGTATTGGTAAGAATCGCGACTGCCAATATCAAAATTGAGAATAAAACAAATCGCCAGGCGCGGGTAAGCAGTTCTCTTTTCTTTAGAAAAAACCTCAATCGGCTGGCTTCCTGGAAGGCACGCACCGCGGTAAAAATCATCGCTCCTGCAGCGATGAGCATGAAGATGAATAACGTCCTAACGGTAGTTTCAATATCCAGGTTCATAACATTTGGTCGATCAAACTTGTTCCAGTTCTTCCCGCATTTGCTTCCTTCGCAGCCAGCGAGTCAGCCTTTGAACTGACGGAAGCCCCTTTTGGATAATTGTATATGTAAACCTGGAGGTTGGATAGTCGTGTGCGCCAATAGTCTCGATAACCTTGCCTCCCAAACCATCTTTGAACCGATATACGCCCCACATTCGATCAGTTTCATCAAAAACATCCGGCGCACCCCACAGGTCGTAAATTCGGCAACCCAAACGTTTGCTTAATTTGATCGCTTCCCATTGCAGCAGATAGTTCGGCATCAGCTCACGCCGCTGCTCCGTTGACATCCCGTATAAATAATAAGATTTTTCGCCAAAATGAAAGAGCAGCAATGCCGCGATTGATGTATCCTCATGGTAAGCAATCAATGGTGTTGCATAGCCCGCTTGAATGAACCTGCCCCACACATCCAAATAATAAGTTTTAGGGCGTATGATAAATCCATCACGAATTGAGGTTTCAAGGTACATCTCATATAATTTCTCAAGGTCGGCGCTGTTCCCCTCCTCCACCATTACCCCTTTTCGTTCCGAGAGCCGAATATTGTAGCGTGTTTTTTGTTTCATACCCGCCAAGAGCTGCTCTTCTGAAGGGGATAAATCGATCCAGAAAGTGTTCTTGAATTGGATTTGCTGGCTCGAGTAAAACCAACCTGATTTTTTCAACAAATTTTGTGATTCATCGTTGATTACGCATAGATTAGGCAAATCTATTATCTGTTTGGCGAGCGGAACGACCTGGGGATCAATTTTGATATAACTTGCTTTTACTTCCTTCGCGTAATCGGTTAGGTCAGTTAATACTGAATTCACCAAGTCCTCATTGGACCAATCAAGCATAGGGCCATGAGGAAGGTAAATTACTCGCAATGACGGTCCAAACCGAAATATCTTCTGCTCACGAGTCAAAATCAGGGATGCTGCTTGTATTTCTCCCTTTGAATTTTTACGAACGTAATAATTCGGTCTCCATCCAGCCGACCTTTTACTCTCACCCCACTCCCATGTCTGTAAAATGCTCGTGTTTTTAAATGATCCGGAAATATCGTTCCAAAGCTGCGGGTCAATATTCGAAGGGAAAAAACCGGGGTTCATGTCAACTCCCGTTTTCGTAGATGATAAGCCATGAGGTAGAGTTGATAAGGAATTGGTTTCAGGATTTTTTGGAAAACGCCAGCACTTCTTTTTATACTTCCGCCGAATCCACGTTTGAATCGGTAAACGCTCCACAACCCTTCATTTTTTGAGGTGAAATTTTCCTCAAGATATGCCTCAGGATAATCCGGGATTCCCCAAAGATCGTAAATCTTGCACCCCTTTT
>CAYPAG010000167.1:0-4513 GCA_964408645.1 uncultured Pelolinea sp.
GTGGTTTTGTTGACCTGGTAAGGGATCTCGGTGATGCGGATCTGGAAGCGGTTGCCTTTAATCTCTTCCACGTTGGCGCGGCCCTGCATGACCACGCGCCCCTTGCCGGTGGAATAGGCCTGCCGGATGCCCTCAGTGCCGACAATGATGCCGCCGGTGGGAAAATCAGGGCCGGGGATTATCTTCATCAGATCTTCAACCGTGACATCGTCAATATTGTCCTGGTTGTCAATCATGTAGGAAATGGCTTTGGTGACCTCACGCAGGTTGTGTGGGGGAATGTTGGTGGCCATACCGACGGCAATGCCAGACGCGCCATTCAAGAGCATGTTGGGCAACCGCGAAGGCAGTACCATGGGTTCCTGCAGGGAGCCATCGAAGTTGTCGATGAAATCGACCGTATTCTTGTCGATATCGGCAAGTATCTCCTCAGCAGCCGCGGCCAACCTGGCTTCGGTGTAACGCATGGCCGCCGGCGGATCACCGTCAATGGAGCCGAAGTTGCCCTGGCCGTCCACCATCATGTAGCGCATGGAGAAATCCTGCGCCATGCGCGCCATGGCGTCATAGACTGCCTGGTCGCCGTGCGGGTGATACTTACCCAGCACCTCGCCGACGATACGGGCAGATTTTTTATAGGCTGTGTTGGAGCGCAGCCCCATATCCATCATCGCGTACAGAACGCGCCGGTGGACCGGTTTCAACCCGTCGCGGGCATCCGGCAGGGCGCGCGCGACGATCACGCTCATGGCGTAATCGATGTAGGAGGTGCGCATCTCCTGGTTAATATCTATTTGCTTGACTGTACTGACTTCCATTCAATAATTTTCCTTAAAAAAGATTGCGGGGATGATTATAACTGATGACCCTTAAAAACAGCCCCGCCCAGGCAGAAGGCTGCCACCCGATCGATATTCACTGCCAAAATTTCTCTGTCAGTTATAATTCTGTGTCATGGAGAGAATCGCGCCAGTCCTGCTGATCGCCGCGACCTTACTGCTTACCGCCTGCGGAGGCACAGTGTCATCCGCGGCGGATTCCGGCGCACCTGCGCAAGTCCAGGGGTATATTGAGAACAAGGGCTCAGACACGCTGGTCAACCTGGCGCTGGCCTGGGCGGAGGAATATCAAAACCAGTTTCCCGGCATTCAGATATCGGTCACCGGCGGCGGCTCAGGCACCGGGTTCGAAGCGCTGATCAACGAGACCATTGACCTGGCCAACGCCTCACGCGGCATCAAACCTGAAGAGATCGAAGAAGCCAAAAGCGCCGGATTCGAGCCGATTGAATTCATCGTCGCCAACGACGCGATTGCCGTGATCGTCCATCCGGATAACCCCGTGTCTGAATTGACGCTTGAGCAGGTTTCAAAAATCTACAAAGGCGAATATACCAATTGGCAGCAGCTAGGCGGCGAAGACCGCCCGATCGTGCGGCTGTCGCGCGAGACCAACTCCGGCACGCATGTCTACTTTTTGGAAGAAGTCGTTCGCCTGGGAAGCAGCGAGGATAAAAGCATCTTTTCCATGGATACGCTCCTGCTGCCTTCCTCCGAAGGTATTATCGCCGAGGTCAGCAGCAATCCGAACGCTATCGGTTATGACGGCCTGGGATATGTGACCGAGCACGTCAAGATGATCGCGTTGGCCAAAGAGAATGGCGGGGATTTTATTCTGCCATCCGCCGCCACCGTGATGAACGGACAGTACCCCATCTCACGCCATTTATTCATGTACACGCGCGGCGAACCGCAGGGTGTGTTGGCTGATTACCTGACCTGGATCCTCGCGCCGCAAGCCCAGCAGATCGTGGAAGCGCTGGGGTTCGTGCCAGTCAATGGGCAGTAAAAATCAATGAGACAAGGTGGAATAAGCATCTTCTTCTTGAACTATGGTGATGTCATGCTGCTCGAAGAGCACTCTTCGAGTGAACGAAGTGAAGCATCCCGGCAAGATTTTCCGAGATTCTTCACTCCCTATGGTCGTTCAGAATGACTTTAGAAGGCAAGGTTTTAAAAATAGATTCTTATAAAAACTGACAATAAACGATGAGAAAACAAGGACAGGAAAAGCTGATCAGCAACATCATCCGCATCGCGGGGTCTTCGAGCATTCTGTTCATCCTGCTGATCTTCCTGTTTCTTATGCGCGAAGGCCTGCCTGCCCTGGCCGAAGTCAAACTCAGCGACCTGTTCAGCACGCGCTGGTATCCGATCGAAGACATGTACGGCATCCTCCCGCTCCTGAGCGGCTCGCTGATCGTGACCGTTTTTTCGATCCTGATCGCCCTGCCGCTGGGCGCCGGCACCGCCATCTACATCGGCGAGATCGCGCCGCGCAAGGTCAACGAGATTCTGAAACCCACCATCGAGATCCTGGCCGGCATTCCTTCGGTGGTGCTTGGATTCCTGGGCATCCTGGTGCTTTCGCCCTTCATGCGTGAAACCTTCAATCTGCCCACCGGCCTGACCGCCTTCACCGGCGCATTCCTGTTGGCGCTCATCTCCATCCCCACCATCGTCTCGATCGCGGAGGACGCGCTGTACGCGGTGCCCAACACCTACCGCGACGCCGCCTACGCCCTGGGCGCCTCCAAGTGGCAGGTGATCTGGCAGGTCGTTTTGCCGGCAGCCAAAAGCGGCATCCTGACGGCCGTCATGCTGGGCGTGGGGCGCTCGCTGGGCGAGACCATGGCAGTGATGATGGTGACCGGCAACGCGCCGACCGTGTTCAGCGGGTTGAATTCCTTCATCGCCCCGGTGCGCACCATGACCGCCACGATCGCCTCCGAAATGGGCGAAGTGGCCACCGGCAGCCTGCACTACCGCATCCTGTTCTTTATCGGCATCATCCTGTTTATTTTCTCCCTGATCATCAACATTTCCTCGTCCAAATCCCTGTCAAAGGTGTCGGCCAAGAACCGGGCCAAGATGGTGTCATGATGATCAAACCGGCATTGCTTTTAGACAAAGAAACGAGGGGCAAGCACATTACCCAGGGCATCGCCTTCACCATTATCCGCTTGATCGCGCTGATCACGGTGCTGCCCATTCTGGGCATCGTGGTGTACATCGTCGTGCGCGGCGCGCCGGCGATCTCGTGGGAATTCCTGAGCGCCATGCCGCGCGAGGGCATGCGCGCGGGCGGCATCCTGCCGGCCATTGCGGGCACTTTTTACCTGATGATCGGCACCGCCCTGTTTTCCATTCCCCTGGGGCTGGCCGCCGGCATCTACCTGGCTGAATACGCGGACGACAACGCCTGGACGCGCCTGATCCGCGTGGCCATCATCAGCCTGGCCGGCGTGCCCTCGGTGGTCTACGGCCTGTTTGGGCTGGGCCTGTTCGTGCTGTTCTTCAAATTCGGCATCAGCATTCTCTCGGCTTCGCTGACGCTTTCCATCATGACCCTGCCGGTGATCATCAGCACCACCGAAGAATCGCTGCGCAGCGTGCCTTACCAGTTCCGCATCGTGGGCGTGTCGTTGGGCGGGACGCAGTGGCAGACCATCCGCAAGGTGATCCTGCCGCAGGCGCTGCCGGGCATCGTGACCGGCATCATCCTGGGGCTGGAGCGGGCGGTGGGAGAAACCGCGCCGATCCTGTTCACCGGCGCCACCTTCTTCCTGCCGCGCCTGCCCTCCTCGCCCATGGACGCCACCATGGCGCTGCCCTATCACATCTTCGTCATCTCCACCCAGGTGCCGGGCATGCCGGTGCAGATCCAGTACGGAACGGTGCTGGTGCTGATGGTGTTCGTGCTGGGCATGAACCTGATCGCTTCACTGATCCGATCGAGAGCGAGGGCCAAGCGCCAATGGTAGAGCCATCCGCGAAGATCTCCGTGCGCGATTTTTATATGCGCTACTCCGACGGGCGCGAGGTGCTCAACCACCTCAATTTTGACATCGTCCGCAACCAGATCACGGTCGCTTTCGGCCCGGCCGGCGGCGGCAAGTCCTCGCTGGTGCGCGTGCTCAACCGACTGATCGACATGGCCGACGTAGCCGAGATCCAGGGCGAGGTGCTGATGGACGGCGTCAACCTCCTGGACAAGGACCTGGACGTGATCGCGCTGCGCCGCAAGGTGGGCGTGGTGTTTTCGCGGCCGATCCCGCTGCCGCTGACCATCTACGAGAACATCAGTTTCGGCATGGAAGTGGCCGGGATGCGCGACAAGCAGGTGATGGACGAGCGCGTGGAGAAGGCGCTGCGCGAAGCGGCGCTGTGGGACGAGACGCATGACCGCCTGGACGCGCCGGCTTACTCGCTTTCCGGCGGGCAGCAGCAGCGGCTGTGCATCGCGCGCGTGCTGGCTTTGCAGCCGGAGGTGATCGTGCTGGACGAGCCCTCCTCGGCGCTCGACCCGGTGACCACGGCCAAGATCGAGGAGTTCCTGGAGCAGGCCAAGCAGCAGTACACCATCTTCCTGGTGCCGCACAACATCCAGCAGGCGGCACGGGTGGCCGATTACGCCGGCTTCTTCCTGCAGGGCAAGCTGGTGGAATACGGCA
>CAYPAG010000168.1:0-4502 GCA_964408645.1 uncultured Pelolinea sp.
GAAGACGGGGCCAGCGGCGATTATCGCGTGTCATTCATGATGCCATCCAAATATACGCTGGACACGCTGCCCAAGCCGCTCGATTCGCGCGTGGAATTTCATGCGCAGCCCGCGCGCAAAATGGCGGTCATCCGCTTTTCCGGCACCTTTCAGCAGCCCAACTTCAATCACCATCTCAGCCAACTGAGAGCCTGGCTCAAATCCAGGGAGATGCGCGAGAAAGGCATGCCGGTCATGGCCGGCTATGACCCGCCCTTCACCCCATGGTTCCTGAAACATAACGAGATATTGATCGAGATCGAATAAGTCTCACATAAACAAAGGAGTCAATGATGGCAGATATCAATCAGGCGACCTTGAATCAGTTAGCCAATATTGAAAAGCGAAGCGGTAAAACCCTGGATGAACTGGTCGGAGCCGTCAAGGCCAGCGGCCTGGAAAAGCATGGCCAGATCCGTGACATATTGAAATCCACCTTTGACCTGGGTTTTGGCGACGCGAGCGTGCTTGCCCACTACGCGCTCGACCGCGAGGGCGTGATGCGCGCGCTTTCGGGCGAGGTCTCCGCGGAGGATGCCCTGGACAGCATCTACACCGGCGCGAAAGCGGATCTGCGCCGGCTGCACGAAAAACTGATGAACGAGATCAGCCAGTTCGGCGAATTCGAAAGCGTTCCCAAGAAGACCTACATTTCCCTGCGCCGCGCCCGGCAGTTCGCCATGATCGGCCCGGCCACCAACACCCAGGTGGAAGTTGGCTTGAATATGAAAGGCATCCCGGGGACCGCCCGCCTGGTCGAACAGAAACCCGGCGGCATGTGCCAGTACAAGGTGCGTTTGTCCACACTGGAAGAGATTGACCAGGATCTGCTCGGCTGGCTGAAGACCGCCTACGACAGCGCTGCCTGATCGCCGAATGATAAAATCCCGGCTGATTTGGTCAATTTAATTCACGGGATTCTAAATGGCAGAAAAAGCAAATAATAAAAGTTTCGTGGAATACGCCGGCCACCCGCTCGCCAGGTGGGCGCTGCTGCCCATAGCTCTCTTCACCATCGCCCGCAGTCTGATCCACATTTTCGCGCCCGATGGCGGCGCCCAGAGCATCGCCACCATCCCATTGGATGCGTTCACGCCCAACGGCGCGGCGGCGGTTGTGCATCTTTTCGCGCTGTGGGGGCTTTCCCAGCTCATCATCGGCATCATCTACCTGGCGGTCATCTGGCGCTTCCCGCGCCTGCTGCCGTTGATGTACCTGCTGCTCATCCTGGAATACGGCGGCCGCCTGCTGCTGACTTTTTACAAGCCCTTTGAGACCGCCGGCACCGCGCCGGGCGCGATCGGCAACTACATCCTGCTTCCCCTGACGTTTTTGCTTTTCCTCTTATCGCTGAAGAAAAAAAGAGCCGCGCTTTAGCGGCTCATCATTGTAGTCAGGATCTTTTTAATCCGTGGTTTTTGGGTACGAGGCAGTTATTTCGCCAGCGAACTGAGCAGCAACGCTGCACCGCCCACGATCAGCATCACCGGCCCGAAGATGACCCAGTCCAGGTTGAACAGGAACACCGCCGCGACCGCGCTGAGGACGATCCCCCCAATTAGTGAACTTCTGGCGGACGCGTTGAATGATCCGCTGGCTTGATAAACACGCCAGGCGTTCTCAAAGGAACCAAACGCGGGAATAAGGATAAAAAACGCCCACCAGTTGTTAATATAGAAACCTGTGGTGTTCTGCAGCAGAAACACCACGCCCACCGCGATCAACACCAGCCCCACCATCCAGGGTGACCCACCGCCACGCGCTTGACGTCGTTTGGCGATCCGTTCCCGCGGGGAGTCCTGTTCTGGCTCAACTTCATTGATCAAATCTTTGTTTTCATCCATTTTTGCACCTGTCTCTTGATTAATTCCTGTATAAAAATATACACTGTTTTTAATATTTTGATACGCTTTTTAATAAGATAAATATTGTCCGATTACAGTCGATTTAGTTTATAATTTGTGCGAACTGCATTTTTTACCTTTTCGATATCTTGACAACATCGTTATCAAACAACCGAAAATCAAGATATTAATCTGACTTCCCAACTGCAGTGAGTTGCCTGAAGATTCAGCCGCCTAAGAAAAAAAGCTGACAAGGAAGTTATCTGATGAGATTTAATCGCGTTTTCACGGTCCTGGTTTTCCTCGCGATCGTTGCAAGTTTGATGTTCGGCACGCCCGGGTTGAGCGCCTACGCGCAGGAGATCCTCACCGAGACGCCGACGGAAACGCCCACCGAGACGCCCACTCCGACACCCACCGAAACCCCGACGACCGAACCCACCGCCAGCGACACGACCGAACCCGCGGATTCACCCACCCCGACCGCAACGGTTGAAGGCCTTCCCGCCGAAACCGCGACCCAAACCCCCACGCTTGAGCTCACCCTCACGCCTGAAGGGACGCTGACCGAGACCCCGACACTCACGCCCACAGAGACACCCACCGAAACGCCCGAACCCGCGCTTTGGCGGTTGGAATATGACCTTTTCTATCCCGACGCCTTCGTTAATTCCAAAGGCGGCGCGGCAGTGATGGATGCCGATCTGCAGGGATTCATTCAAAACACTTTGTCCGGAGAGGACGCGGACTACTCGCTCACGCAGCTCCCCGCTGATGGCGGTATCACCTTTCTGTTAATTATTGAAGGGCGTGGCGGCTATGAGCAGTTCAGCCGCATGTACCTCGGCCCACTTAAGGCACGCTTCGGCACCACCGGCGGCGTCACCCGCATCCAGATCAATGATAAAGGCAAGGGCGGCAAGGACTGGAAGCTGGCCCTCGACGCGCAATTCTCCACCGGCTACAGCTGGAAAGTGGTCGACAAAAAAGACATCAATGAAAATCGCGGAAGCATCCGCCAGGAGCGCGGCGGACCGTTGGGCAGCCGCGGCCGCCAGGAATTCTTCTTCACCCCCGGCAAGGGCAAGGGCCGCTCGGTCTCCCTGATCTACAACGCGCCTTTCGAATCGGGCCAAGCCACCACCAGGCGCATCTATCTGGATTTTCCCATCGACCAGGACCTGCTGCTGGCCAGTGACGAAGTCCAGCCAGAATTGGCCGCCTCCGAGCCGCCGCCACTAGAATCCGACAGCAGCCCCGACCTGGCCATGGGCGCCCTGCCGGCCACATTCGACTGGCGCGCCAGCGGCGACGTGTCCCCCATCCGCCATCAGGGCATCTGCGGTTCCTGTTACGCCTTCGCCACGGTGGGCGTGATGGAATCCGCCATGCTGATCAACGACATCTCCGCCGACCTGTCCGAGCAGTTCCTGGTCTCCTGCACCCAGGATTACAACAACGGCTGCAGCGGCGGTTACCCCGATTCCCACAAATACCACGTCAGCACGGTCGCCCAGAAGCAAACCGCGGCCGGCGCGGTGCTCGAAGCGGATATGCCCTATGTGCAGCGCTACACCGCCGAGGAAGGCGCTTGCTACCAGGTTCAACACCCTTACCAGCTGATGAGTTGGTATCGCATCAGCCCCACCTGGAACACCACCCCGCCGGTGGAAGATATCAAGAACGCCATCTTCACCAAGGGGCCGGTGGCCACCTCCATCTGCTCCCAGTCCGCCTTTGACAATTACAACGGCGGCATCTTCACCACCAATGAATCCTGCGGCACCGCGCGCACCAATCACGCCGTCATCCTGGTGGGCTGGATCGAAGACCCCACCCACGGTACGGTCTGGATCATGAAGAACTCCTGGGGCACCAACTGGGGCGACAGCGGCTTTATGTATGTCAAGGCCGGCACCTCCAACATCGGCAACAACGCCACCTACGTGGTCTACCAGCCCCTGCCCGATCCGCTCGCGCCGTCGGTCTCCTATCTCGACACGGTCAACCATACCGCCGACAACCGCCTCGACATGAACGAGGCAGTCACCGTGGACGTGCGCAACCTGATCGTCAATTTCGACGAGCGCATGCGCTACAACAACGGCGTCAATGATGTAGCGACGCTCTCCAACTACACCCTCACCGACCTCGGCCCCAACGGGGTGCCCGGCGGCGGTGATGATCTTAATGTGCCCTTCACCAGCGCCAGCTACCTGCCCGACGCGCGCAAGCTGACCCTGGTGATCAATAATGGCGCAGTCTTGCCCAACGCGGTCTATCAGTTCAAGATCTCCGGCTCCGGCACGGTCATGGACGAGGGCGGCTCACGCCTGGATGGCGACGAGGACGGCTATGCCGGTGGCGACTTCATCTTTACCTTCTCCATCTCCAAAAAACCGGCCACGCCGCTGCTCTCGGCGCCTTCATCAGGCAGCTTCAGCAACGACAACACGCCGCAGTTCGCCTGGCAGCCGGCCGCTCTGGCATCCACCTATGAGCTGGTGGTCGCCAAAGACAGCGGCTTCACCAACAAGGTGCTGACGCAGACCGCCATCCCGGGAACCAGCTTCACGCCCTCCGCCCTGCCGGATGGCAAGTATTACTGGCGCGTGCGCG
>CAYPAG010000169.1:0-4441 GCA_964408645.1 uncultured Pelolinea sp.
TGCCGTCACCCCATTCTTCAATCAGAATGTCCCCTGATTCTATAAAAAACGAGGTAATGTCCACCGCGCTATCGACATATCCACCCGAATTATTGCGCAGGTCAAAGATCAGCTTTTCAGCGCCTTGTTTTCGCAGCTCAGCATAGGCATCCGAGACTTCGTCTGAAGAATTTGCGCCGAAGTTGTACAAGCGGATATAGCCGATCTCGTCATCGATCATTTTTGATTCGACAGAAGGGACTTGAATGACCGCGCGTTCGACAGTAAATTCAAGCGTTTCTTCATTCCTTCGGATAGTCAAATTAATCGTGGTGCCGGCAGGGCCTAGTATTTTCTTCAAAACCGAAGCGGGATCAAGCGAAGTTACATCATTTCCATCGATGCCGATGACTATATCGCCTGGCATAATGCCAACCTGTTCAGCAGGCGAATCTGGCATGGGGCTCATGATGACCAGCAGATCACCGGTCGTGTCCACCCAGGCACCGATGCCGGTGTATTCGCCTTCCAAAGGGGCGCTTTGCGATTCATACTCCGCGGGATCCATATAGGCGGAATAAGGATCGTTCAAGCTTTCCAACAAGCCGCGGATTGCCCCTTCCATTAATTTCTGATCATTGACCGGCTGGTTCAAATACTGGTCATGAATGGACTTCCATGCGTCATTAAATGGGGTGATGTATTCTGAATCGATTAGAGAGTCTTTGGGGGAGATGGCAGGTACAACTTGATTGCCGATAAAGAACCCGGCCAAAAAAACCGCCATAATGAGCGTTGAAAAAAGAATAACCGGCCAATTATTTTTGATCGACATGCTGATTACCTTTGTTCTTTGATGGTGAAATCTTTAATGGATTCTATGGATGAAATACGACGGGGGTATTCCTGCATGCTTGTCTCATCCATTAAGACGCTGAATATTCCGAGCTTTTCTGCTGCCTGTACATTAGGCAGATAATCGTCAATAAACACGCATCCTTCCCATGAGGACAAGCCGGCAGCCTTTAGTGCTTTTTGAAAAGCCTCTGGCTGGGGTTTGACATTCGGCATGAGCACATGCACATCGATGATGCAGTCAAAGAATTGCGAGATTTCCAGAAAATCCAGAACGCGCTGAATGTGCCCGCTGTCTGCGTTGGAAAAGATCACCTTTCTTTGGGGAAGGGTTTTGAGCGTTTCAATCACTGTTTTTTCCTTAACCAAAAAATCATTCAGGTCTAAATCATGGACATAATCCAGATAATGGTGCTTATCAATCCCGTAAAGCTCCATCAGACCAATTAATGTCGTCCCATATTTTTTCAGACTGTAAGTTCTTACCTCAGCGATCTGCTTGTCAGACATCTGCATGATGTTTGACATGTACGAAATGATCCGGTCGCGGATAGCGTCCATTAATCCGCTGGATTTTGAATACAATGTGTTGTCCAGATCCAGGAAAAGCGTATGAATCATATGCCCAAAAGTATAACGGTATTTAAAATTCCGCTTTAGATATAATTCCATTACCATGTCCATCAAAGAGCTCCCAAAATCCGTTTCAACAAAAATTGCTGCAGGCGAGGTAGTGGAGCGGCCGGCATCAGTGGTAAAGGAGCTGATAGAAAATTCCATCGATGCAAACGCGAGTGAGATCAATATTCGCGTCATCGATGCCGGGCGAACCCTTATTGAAGTTGAGGATAATGGGGACGGAATTCCCCGTGAAGAAGCCGAGACTGCATTAAAACGTTATGCGACCAGCAAGATTTCGATCATTGAAGATCTCGATCATATCCGATCGCTTGGGTTCAGGGGCGAAGCGCTTGCTTCGATTGCAGCAGTATCCAGATTCACTCTTGAGACTCGTTTTCAAGATGAATCGCAAGGAATCGCCATTCGACTGGAGGGTGGAGAAGGCGTTGCCAAGTCGGACATAGGCAGAAACCAGGGAACCAGGATCAAGGTGGAAAATCTTTTCTTTAATGTCCCTGCTCGGTATAAGTTCTTAAAGAAAGACATCACTGAAAAGAGGTTGATTTTCGAACTGGTCGCCTGGTATTCTCTTTTCTATTGCCACATCCGTTTTTCACTTCAAGTTGATGGGAAAAAGGTATTTGCCACTTTTGGGCGGGGAGACCGGAGGGAGATCCTTTCGCAGATATACGATCTGGAAACAGCCAGGCAATTATTAGAGATTGATTACCAGGATTTAAAAATCAGCATTCAGGGGTTTACCAGCCCAACGGGATTAACGCGTTCCAACCGCAAAGAAATCATTCATTTCGTCAATGGCCGCCTGGTTTCAGATCCGGCACTCACCTCAGCGGTGCTGCGCGCGTACCATGGGTTTCTGATGACCGGCAGATTTCCGATGACTACACTATTCATGAGCATCGACCCAGAAGAAATTGATGTCAATGTTCACCCCACAAAAGCCGAAATTCGCTTTCGTGATCAGGGGAGAGTTTTCAGCGCTGTTCATAGCGCGGTTCGAAAAACGATCTCTGCTTTTTCTCCAGTCCCGGTTTTCAGCCCTGATATTTGGTCATCCAATTATCAATCAGGAAAAACACCCGAGCCCGCGTGGGAATTTGCCCAACAAGCTTTCAATAAAGAGCAAGTTGAATTGGAAAAAACTCAAGTCACACCAAGCCATCTGCCTTTAATTGAAAAAGTCCCTTTGTTGCGGCTTATTGGGCAGTTGGGCAGAACCTATTTGGCTGCCGAAGGTCCGGATGGCCTTTACCTCATAGACCAGCACGCGGCTCATGAACGGGTGCTTTTTGAGAAAATGGCAGGGACTATCGAAGGCAAAGCCACGTCCCAAATGCTGCTTGAACCAAAAGCACTCCATCTGTCTTCAGGGTTGATGGATGTCTTCATCGCTGAACAAGAGACTCTCCAAAAAGTTGGTTTCATTGCAGAATTATTCGGTCCGGAAACGATAAGGATTTTTGCATTGCCTGCAGCAATTCAGCACCTTGACCCAGGCGAGGCATTGAAAGGCGCGCTGGAAGCGGATGAAGAAGACCGCAGTGTTGTTGAGCTTAACCGTGAACAGAGAATTATCTCCAGAATTTGCAAAAGAGCCGCGGTTAAAGGCGGTCAAGTTCTTTCTGTTGAAGAACAGGAAAGATTGGTAAGAGACCTGGAAAATTGCGAATCCCCTCGCACCTGCCCGCACGGCAGGCCAACGATGATCCACCTATCAGTGGATACCCTGGCGCGTCAATTCGGACGCTTAGGAAGTCGCTGAAAAAATCAATGGCGGCAAAGACCCAACACCTTCTATGACGTCCATAGGCAGGAGAATGTTTGCCATAGGGTCCAAATGAGTTGCGCTGAGATTGTTAATGATTAATTGAGCGCCGCTTTTGACAGCTGTTTCGGGCAGCGAGTTGGCAGGCGAGACCTCAAGAGATGAGCCGATGACCAGCATCAGATCAGCTTTAAGGCACTCGAGATAAGCACCATTCCATACTTCCTGTGGAAGTTCTTCACCGAATAACACTACATCCGGCTTGATGATTTCACTGCAACTGGCACAATGGGGTATTCCTT
The DNA here is from genome assembly GCA_964408645.1 of uncultured Pelolinea sp. Taxonomy (GTDB): domain Bacteria; phylum Chloroflexota; class Anaerolineae; order Anaerolineales; family Anaerolineaceae; genus Pelolinea. Next base: position 3,544 of record CAYPAG010000169.1, read on the forward strand.
GTTCTTCAAGCATGATCCGACGGAAGTATTGCTGGTCATGCTTGCTGCCGCATTGTGGACAAGTTGCGGTCCGGGCAGACCCGTGCAGCTCATACACATTTTTCGAACCAGCTTCCTGGTGGAGACTATCGATGTTTTGAGTAATTACCGCTTTGACCATTCCGCGATTTTCAAGTTCTGCGATGGCCAAATGCGCCTGATTGGGTGCTGCTGTAGAGGCTTGAATGGACAGCGAGCGAATCCATTCAAAAAAAGATTCAGGCTGATTCCGGAATGCCCAAATTGACGCCACTTCGAATGGATCATATTTTTCCCACAAACCAGATTGAGGGGAGCGAAAATCCGGAATTCCTGAAGGGGTGGAAATCCCGGCGCCAGTGAAAACAACCAAATGAGATGAATGCTTGATCAGGTTTGCGGCTTGCGCAAGTCGGGAATCCTTTTCTTCCATACCTAATTGGTATTTTCTGTCCATGAATTCATTATATCTTTGCGCCTAAGCTATATAATTCTCCAAAATGAAGGAACGAGTTTTACAAGTAATTCGAGATCATTGCTGCGTTAAGGAGGGAAGCCGGCTTATCTTGGCGGTTTCAGGCGGGCCGGATTCCATATGCCTGCTAAACTTGCTAAAGCAATTACCATATCAGATTTGTGTTGCGCATCTCAATCATCAACTGCGCGCGGAAGCTGAGCAGGAAGCTGAATTCGTAAAAAAGCTGACGGCATCTTTGGGTTTGCCTTTTTTCCTTGAGTCTATTGATGTTGAAAAAATGGCAAAGACCAAAAAAATTGGTATTGAAGAGGCAGCCAGGGACGCGAGATACAAATTCTTGTTTGAAACAGCAGAGAAAGCAAATTCGCAAGCTGTTATTACTGCGCACCACGCTGATGATCA
>CAYPAG010000170.1:0-4429 GCA_964408645.1 uncultured Pelolinea sp.
AACAGACCGAAGTAGCCAAGGTCATAGGTATCATCCACGATCTCCTCGAGGTACTCGCCGTTCGCATACAGCAGAATGCGACCGCCGACGGCCATGACACCCAGACGATTGACCTGGTTCTTGCCTTTGTTGATTGCTTCATTGGCTGTGAAGTACTTGAGCGTCACGGACTTGCCATTTTCGCCGCTCATCCCATCCCACACGCGCAGGTTATAGCGCCCGTCGCATGTGACGCCGAAGAAATACCCGCGGTTATAGCCGCTGTTCTTGGGCACACGGAAAATGATGCCGTAGGAATCGGTTTCCGAGCAATTCGCGCCCATCTTGACTGCGGCTTCGATGTACACGTTGCCAAGCTCGCCAGTTGAGGCTATGCGCCATCCGGGAATGTCTGAATTCGCCACGAATTTCATTGCGCCATTCTCAAAAGACGCCGCGCTGAAATCATCGCTGCCCACCGGCCAATATTCGGGCGCGTCCATCTCGTCCACCCAGTCGGGATCGCCGAGATAAACCGCCGGGTCATCGGACACGACCGTCGGTTCGGGTTCCGGCTCTTCGGTGGGTTCAGGCGTTTCCACAAGCTCGGGTTCCTCGGTGGGCTCTTCCACTGGTTCTTCAGTCATTTCGGTAGTGACTTCCGGGGTTTCCACGACTGGTTCTTCGACGGTCGGTTCAACGTCCTTCGGTTCTTCCGCCGCGGGTTCCTCAACTACCGGTTCGGCAGTGGTCATTTCATCCACCAGGTCCGCAACGCGCGTCTCCAGGTACTGGTCCTCGGCCTGCTGGAAACGCTCCAGCACCGAGCAGCCGGCCAACAAGCCGGCGAGAATTACTGCGATCAGAACAAATGCTTTTTTCATTTCTTTTTCTCCTCTTACTGATTAACTTTTATAACCGATCTGGCGCAGAAAGTTTTTACGCCAGGCAATATCCTCTTCCCCTTCAATGCCTCGGGGGCTTTCGCCATCCACTACCCCGAGCACGGCCTTGCCGCCGTTCGATTCGGCGGTGATCACCTGGACAGGGTTGGCTGTGGCGCAGAAGATGCGGCAGACTTCAGGCACATTTTTGACTACGTTGAGCACATTGATCGGGAAAAATCCCTCACCTAAAAAGATGAAGAAGCTGTGCCCTGCACCCACCGCCATCGCGTTCTGTTTAGCCAGGGCGATCATGGCATCATCGGTGCCTGACCAACGCACCAGGCACTTGCCGGACGCCTCACAAAAAGCGACGCCGAACTTGATGCCCGGCACAGCCGCGACCAGCGACTCGTGCAGATCCTCCACTGTTTTAATGAAGTGAGACTGCCCAAAAATGAAGTTGATCGCTTCAGGTTTTTCAACCGGCACCGCTTGAAGTTCCATGCATACTCCTTTTTTAAAACTTTTCTTCCTTAGACTGTCATTGCGAGAAGCGATGCGACGAAGCAATATTCATCTTTTTCGAAACAGATAGCTTCGCCCAAAATCCCCTTTGGGGATTTGGGCTCGCAATGACAAACAAGATATAAATTATTGATGCAAGATAAATGCCAGTTTATCAAATCATTTTCCACGCTGATACTGATAAGCTAATTTTAAGTGATTCCACCGAATCCATTGAAAATGATCTGTCATGTGCTTTGGCAGCATCTTACGCGTGGTGCTTCGAGGTACAATAAAACACATTTTCTGAAAGGACTTATCTCTATTGTTTGAAATTGTATTCCTGGGCACTTCCGCTTCCGCGCCATCCGTCCAGCGCGGCCTGCCCTCGCAGGTGGTGATCCACAACGAACACCGTTTCCTGGTGGACTGCGGTGAAGGCACGCAGCGCCAGATCCTGCATTCGGGGTTGGGATTCCGCAAGCTCAACCGCATTCTGGTCACACATGGCCATCTCGACCACATACTGGGAATTGCCGGGTTAGTCTCCACCTACCTGCGCTGGGAAGCCATGGACAAGTTGGAGATCTATGCCGGTAAAAACGCATTGGAACGCATTGACGATCTACTATTTCGAGTGGTCATTCGCGGCGCGCGCCCGCCTTTTCCCATCGATCTGATCCCGGTGGAGGCCGGCACGATCATCGAAGAACACGACCTGACAGTAACGGCTTTTCCGGTCAATCACCGCGGGCCGGACTGTTTTGGTTTTTTGTTCCAGGAAGCCGGACACCGGCCTTTTCTGTCTGCCCAGGCGGAAGCGCTGGGTATCCCGCAGGGGCCATGGCGGCGCGACCTGGTGCAGGGGCTGCCAGCCACATTGCCAAATGGACGCGTGGTTCAGCCGGATGAGGTATTGGGTAATTTTGAACCAGGCACGCGCCTGACCATCGTGGGCGACACCGGCGATACCGAATCCATTCTGCCGTATTGCCAGGACGCGGACGGGTTGGTGATCGAAGCCACTTATCTCGAAGAAGAACGGGAAATGGCACGACAGTTCGCGCACCTGACCGCGGCTGAAGCCGCGCGGCTGGCAAAGAACGCGAATGTAAAACAGCTCTTCCTCACGCATATCTCGCGCCGCTACCGCGACCGCGATGTGGAGAATGAAGCCCGCGAAATCTTTTCCAACTCCATCCTGGTGCACGATTTTGACACCTGCCAGGTGAAGAGAGACTAAAGCAGCAAGCCGCTGCTGGTTGACATCCATCAGTGGATATGATATAAACGCTATGATTAACAACTGAGAGCCCCAAAGGTACTCTTATCCAGAGAGGTGGAGGGTCCGGCCCTGTGAAACCTCGGCAACCTGGCAGATGCATCAAAGCGTCCGCCCAAAGGTGCCAAATCCGTCAGATAGTGATTCTGGAAGATGAGAGGGACCGCAAATCAAAATGCGACTGCCCCTCAACTCCGGAAGGGGCAATTTTTATTAAAACGGAGGTTACATCCATTATGGAAACCATGCGCAAAAGCGCGAAATACCTGTTCACGTCCGAATCGGTGACCGAAGGCCACCCGGACAAGATTTGCGACCAAGTCAGCGACGCAATTCTGGACGCCTGCCTGGCGCAAGACCCCTATTCCCGCGTGGCCTGTGAATCAGCCACCAAAACCGGTTATGTCATGCTGCTGGGCGAGATCAGCACCAACGCCCAGATCAATTATGACGAGATTGTGCGTAAAACCGTGGCCGAGATCGGCTACGACAACACCGACAAGGGCTTTGATTATCAAACCTGCGGCGTGCTGGTGGCGATCGCCAAGCAGTCCGGCGACATCGCGCAGGGCGTGAACGAATCCCTGGAACACAAAAAAGGCGAGAACAACAACGGTGTGGAAGCGCTGGGCGCCGGCGACCAGGGCATGATGTTCGGTTTCGCCACCAACGAAACCCCTGAATACCTTCCCATGCCGATCTACCTGGCTCACAAGCTCACCCGCCGGTTGGCGGAAGTGCGCAAGAACGGCACCCTACCCTGGCTGCGCCCGGACGGCAAGAGTCAGGTGACGGTGGAATACGCATTCGGCAAACCGAAACGCGCACACACAGTGGTCATCAGCACCCAGCACGCGCCTGAGATCAGCCAGGAAGATATCCGCAAGGCGGTCATCGAGCACGTGATCAAGCCCGTAATCCCCGCCGAGATGCTGGACAGCGAAACCATCATCCATGTCAACCCGACCGGACGTTTCGTCACCGGCGGCCCGATGGGCGACTCCGGCGTGACCGGGCGCAAGATCATCGTGGACACGTACGGCGGCATGGGTAGGCACGGCGGCGGCTGCTTCAGCGGCAAGGACCCGACAAAGGTTGACCGTTCAGCCGCGTATGCCGCGCGCTGGGTTGCCAAGAACGTGGTGGCTGCCGGGTTGGCGGATGTGTGCGAGATCCAGGTGGCTTATGCCATCGGCATCGCCCACCCCGTGAGTGTCAATGTGGAAACTTTCGGCACCGGCAAGATCGAGGATGACAAGATCGCCGCACTGGTCACCGAGCACTTTGACCTGCGCCCGGGCGCCATCATCCGCGATCTGGACCTGCGCAAGCCAATTTACCGCAAGGTGGCAGCGTACGGCCATTTCGGCCGCGACGATCTGGATTTGACCTGGGAGCGAACTAACAAGGCGGACGCGCTTAGGAAATCTGCAGGATTATAGAAAAACAGCCAAGAGGCTGGGAGAAAATTCCAGCCTCTTTTTATTTAACCTCGATCTAATTCTCTCCCCTCAGATATTTCTGAATCATGTTGGGTTGATAAAACCAACCCAACCTACAAAGGAACATGTAGGCTGAGTTAAACCTCAGGGAAACCCAGTAATATCGCAACAACATGTTGGGTTGAAAGAGATTCAACCCAACCTACGAAGGGATATGTAGGCCGGGTTGAGCACCAGCGAAACCCAGGAATGCCGCAAAAACATGTTGGGTTGATAAAAACAACCCAACCTTGTATATTGGTATTCAGTTGTGATAGAAAGGCAGAGGACACCGG
>CAYPAG010000171.1:0-4423 GCA_964408645.1 uncultured Pelolinea sp.
GCTGCCTTTGCTTGTTCATAATGAAATTTGTTTGGGGTTGTGATGGAAACCGCCTGAATTCCATCATCACGTTTTGATTCTTTTTCAAACATTTCCTTATAATCGGCATAACACCTATTTGGATCAACACCCAGGTTTGTTCCGAAATCTTTTCCTCGTTCCGGGTCAATATCAAAAGCGCCTGCCACCAGTTGAAACAGTCCGTCTCTAATAGCGGATGCACGATGGATAGAGCCAATTTGACTTCCGCGCCCGCCGCCAACCATCCCCCATCTGATCGGTTGTTCAAATCTTTGCTCTTCATTAAACATGGTCGAATCTCCTTAATGTTGAAATGGCAGTATTAGTAACCAATCTTCTTCAAATGTGACACACTTTTCTTAATACATTCTGATACATCAGTTGTATCGTTAGGATGTCTATCCTGTTCCAATGTAATCCAGCCACTATACCCAATATCCATGAGAGCTTTTTTAATCGAAGAATAATCCAGTGTGCCTTCTCCAATCGGGCACATGACTTTTCTAAAACAGGCTTCATAAAAACCGATATTCTCGTCATAAAGCGCATCAAAAACTAATTTGTCTATGTCTTTAAAGTGCACATACTCAATCCGCGAACCATATTTTCTGATTCCCTCTTCCGGTTTAATTCCAGCGTAATACGCATGCCCGGTATCAAAACAAAGGCCTACATGATCTTCTGAAATGTCGTTAAGAATCCCATCGATTTCATCCATATAATCGACATAACCGCCGGCATGATGATGGATCACGGAACGAATACCATACCCATCAGAAGCAATCTTGGCAATTTCTTTAATATGCGCGGCCATTTGCTTCCAGAGATCAGGTGAGAGTTTTGGTGCTTTTAACGATCGGGCGAGTTTATCTCTTTCGGGTTTAACTGCGTCGATGATTACATAATAGGGAGGTGCCTGTTTTTGTTTTCCTAATGGAGAAGCAATGGGGACTGAGGATAGAATCCTGCAAATTTCATGTGTTTTTTGGAGAATTCGGTGAAACGATTCTTCTGAAACCAGATCATCATACAATGTTCCTGCAACAATTTGAAGCTTTCGTTCGTTTAATTCTTCGGTCAGCAAAGCAGGTTCAGCAGGCAGGTATCCATAAGGTCCCAACTCTAGAGCATCAAATCCTATGCTTCTAATTTCGTCCAAAACGATCGCCCACGGAGTATTGTCCGGATTTTTTGAATCTTCGATACCCCATGAGCCCGGACAACTGCTGAATTTACAAATCACATTAATAACCTTCGGTTGTTATAAATTTTGCTCGTCAGAAAGCATCCCTGGTCAATTAATTTCCGAAATCAGTACTGGTCGGTTCTCTTTTAGAGATTTTTTTGCCGCGATCCCCATTTTTAAGGGAACAAGACCATCTTTTCCAACAACTGGAGTTTCATTACCCGTTTCAATGGCATTAAAGAACTGAACAAGCTCCTCCTTGAATGATTCTTGATATCTTTCCAAAAAGAAATACAGTGGTTTGTCTTTTATGACCGCGTCTTTGGTAAACAATGTGGTTTGCGTCGGAGTGTTATTCTCGCATTTCACCATTCCTTTGTTCCCAAACACTTCAACACGTTGGTCATAACCATAAGCCGCTTGTCTTGAGTTATCAATCACCGCCATTGCGCCATTTTCGAATTTGATCGTTATGATGGCAGTATCAATATCATCGTATTGAAGAATTTCCTTGTTTATCAGGGCATCGCCTATCGCGAAAACATGCACCGGTTCACTACCAGCCAGGAATCTTGCCATATCAAAGTCATGGATGGTCATATCGGCAAAAATCCCGCCAGATGATTTCACATAGCTCAAAGGCGGCGCTTCTGGATCTCGAGAGGTAATTTTTATGACATGAACCTGGCCAACATCACCGTCAAGAATCGCTTTTTTTGCTTTTGCAAAATTGGGGTCAAATCTTCTGTTAAAACCAACTTGAAATGAGACGCCCGCTTTCTTTACTTCATCTAAAACTTCCTCAACGCGTCTAATGTCAAAGTCAATCGGTTTTTCACAGAAAATGTCTTTGCCAGCTTTTGCAGCAGCAATGGCCACCGAGGCGTGCGTATCTGTGGGGGAGCATACAAATACTGTATCGATTTCAGGATTGTTTATGATGGCATTAAAATCATCACCAAAATTTTCAACCCCGTACGCTTCAAATACATCCGACATCTTGTCGGCAAGACTATCAGCGACAGCTAAAATTTCTACGCCTTTTATGCCTTTGAGGATATTGTAATGAACCCTTCCGATCCTGCCAAAACCAATGATCCCTACCTTTTTCATTAGAACATCTCCTCTTTTTTATATCAAGCTTTTTTCGCGTTCTTTCTCATGTCGAGCACGACCGCACCAACAATGATCATGCCTTGAACGATTTGCTGCCAATAAGGATCAATACCCAAAAGCGTGAATCCGTTTGTCAGTACGCTGAGCATCAGCGTGCCGACAACAGCCCCCCAAATAGTCCCAATACCCCCGGAATGACTGGTGCCGCCAATGGTTGTGGCAGCAATCACGGTAAGTTCATACCCGGAAGCAGCCCCTGGATGCACACTAGCCACACGACCAGTGAATAAAATCGATGCAATGGCAGCAGTAATTCCCATGTAGATATAGATCAACACAAGATTTCTCTTTACTTTTATTCCCGAAACCACAGCCGCGTTGATATTGCCCCCAATCGCGTATACACTTTTGCCAAACCTGGTATAGCCCAGTAATATGGCGGTGATGATGATCATGATGGAATACACAACGACTGGCACAGGAATCACCTTGAACAGGTTTGAGCCGAAAAACAAGATGCCCTCAGATAATTTGCTGACGGGTTGCCCTTGTGTATAAAGAAAGACTGCCCCTCTGGCCACCGTCATCATACCCAACGTGGAAATAAATGCCGGTATGCCCGTATAAGCAATCAAACTCCCACTCACCGAACCACAAAGCGCACCCACCGCCAGGGCTGCCAATATCGGAATAAAGATCGGTAATGGACCCAGGTTTTCAAACACCTTGATACTGGCAGCTTCTGTCTGAGAGAGACTTGCGGCCACAACGCCAGCCAAAGCCAGAACTGAGCCAACCGAAAGATCTATGCCTTTGGAAATGATAACAAGTGTCATTCCCAGAGCCATAATTCCGACAATCGCACTTTGATTTAATATATTAAGAATATTTTTTCCCGATGGGAAAGATTCTGGCTTCAGGATGGTCATCAGAATCACCATCCCAATTAAAATAAGCGCGATACCGTATTTTGAAAAAATTTGGTTCAAGTTTTTTAGTTTTTCTGAATTATTTGCCTTCATTGTTTTCTCCTTGCCGTTCTCTTTTCGTGGCGTATTTCATAACTTCTTCTTGAGTTAGTTCTTTTGTGTTTTCCAATACTCCCGTTAATCTACCTTCATTTAAAACAACAATTCTGTCGCTCATTCCAAGAATTTCAGGAAGTTCAGAAGAAACCATCACAATACTCTTACACTGCCCCGCAAGCTCAGAAATAAGCTTGTGGATCTCGGCTTTGGTACCCACATCAATACCTCTGGTGGGTTCATCCAAAAAAAGTATCTCGGGGTTAGTCATAAGCCATCGCCCAACCAATACTTTCTGCTGATTACCGCCAGACAGGTTCATTACGATCTGCTCCTGGCTGGGTGTCTTAATCTGAATAGCTTTGATGTACTCTAAAACCTTTTTAACAATTAACTTGTTACTAAGAAAACCCGATTTATTGACAAGATTATTTAGATTAGCAACCACCAAATTAATCTTGACAGATAAAACGGGAAAAATTCCGTTTAATCTTCTATCTTCGGTCAGAAAAGCCATCCCGTTTTCAATCGCATCAGCTGGCGATTTGATCTCAACTTCTTTGCCATCAATGAATACTTTCCCAGCTGTCTTCTTTCTTATTCCAAAGATAGTTTCAATAAGTTCTGTTCTGCCCGCACCAATCAGGCCGGCAACGCCAAGGATTTCTCCTTTTCGTACATCGAAAGAAATGTTTTGAAATTTTCTCCCGCTGCTGAGTCCTTCAACCCTCATTTTCACTTCGCCGATATCACATTTGATCTTTGGGAAAAAATCTTTGATTTCTCTACCGACCATCAATTCAATCATTTTGTTGACTTCAATTTTGTCGATATCCGATGACGCAATAAATTCACCATCCCTGAGGATGACCACTCGATCAGTGATGTTATAAATTTCATCCAACTTGTGGGATATATAAATGATTGATCGGCCTTCTTCTTTTACCTTCCTCATTAGCGAAAACAATTCAGCAATCTCATTGCCACTTATCGCGGAGGTGGGTTCGTCCATAATAATCAGCTTGGCTTGATAAGAAATCGCTTTTGCGATCTCAACCATTTGCTGTTTTGCGAC
>CAYPAG010000172.1:0-4346 GCA_964408645.1 uncultured Pelolinea sp.
GACAGCAAAGAACCACAGCCATAATTTGGTCGCTTGCCCGGGGAACAAGTGTAATAAGCGGGGATGGCTTTGGGGAGCAAATAGCGAAACCGGTCAATATGACTGGTTTTATTTTTTAAATCGGAGGTGATTCGGAGGGCGGGAAAAAAGTCGGCGGCGCGAGTACCCACACCAATCTTATTTTTGGGAAAGATTCAGATTCAAAAATCAAAACACTCGGAGGGTCTGTTGATGAATCGCAATTTTAGGAAAAAATCTGTTTTTACTTCGGTCATGGTGATTGCCATGCTCCTGCTGATGGTTTTCCCAACGGCTGTTTTTGCCGAAGGTGAGGAGCCAGGAGTTGAGGCTGAACCAGTAGTGGAAGAAACCACTCAGGAAGCGCAAGTTCCGGTCGAAGGAGAGGAATCAAATGCTGGTGAAAGCAGCCCGGTGGAGGTGGAGGCAGAGGCCGGGCTGCCGGAGCCGCAGGTGGCGGTGGCGGAGGATACGGCCGCGGTTGTTGAGGAATTGAGCGCGGCTGAGTTGGTCATTGTGGATGACGCGGGACAGGCGCTGCCCATGGCCAGCCAGGAAGCGGCGCAGGTGATCAGCGCGCCCGATCCCTGGGTGGTGCGCGGCGGGGTAACCCACCGCTTCATGGCAGACTGCACTGGTCAGCCGGTGGACGCCAACAACACCTGCACAGTCACCACCACGCCAGTCCAGGACGCGATCAATTTCGCCCTGTCCGGTGAGACGGTTTACATCGGCGCGGGGACGTTCGTTGAAGATATTGAAGTGGTCGGCAAGGATATCACCCTGCAGGGCGAGCCCGGCGCGATCATCCAGTCGCCGGATGTGATCAACGCGGATTTTAATGTCAGCGGCACCGACCGCAAACCGATTGTGTATGTCAGCAATGCCACCGTGACCATTGACAGCATCACCGTGGATGGCGCGGGCAAGGGCAATGCCAACTATTCCTTCATTGGCATCGCGTATTACAACGCGGGCGGCACTATTTCCAACAACACCATCATGAACATTCAGAACACGCCTTTCTCCGGTACCCAGCATGGCGTGGGCATCTACGCTTTTAACGGTGATGGCGTCGCGCGTGAGTTGAACGTAATCGGCAATGTGGTGCAGGACTTCCAGAAGAATGGCATGGCGCTCTTTGGCAACGAGTTGACCGTCCATGTGGAAGACAATGAAGTTTATGGTATCGGCGATACCTCGGTCACGGCTCAAAATGGTATCCAGGTGTCGGATGTGAAGGGCGGTACGATCAAGAACAACAAAGTCGGCGATGTCTGGTACACCGGCCCCAATTGGGGTTCATCCGCCATCATCGTCTACAATGTCCAGGATTTGATGGCGCTTGAGGGCAATGAGATAACCAACTCGCAGATGGGCATCAATGTGACCAACTCGACCATCGCGGCGAGCGGCAACCTGATCAAGGATAATGAATGGGGGGTGATCATTTACGGTGACGGTACCAACAGCACCCTTACCGGCAACACCTTTGAAGGCAATTACGTTGGTGTGTATGTGACTGACCCAAGCGTGGTGGCGCTCGAAAACATGTTCCTGGGCAACACGTATGCTTTTTATGGCGATCCTGGCACCAATCAGGCGATCTATAACTATTGGAACTGCGATGAAGGTCCGTTTGGCGCGGAGGGCTGTGAGGAAGCGTATGGGGCGAATTACGATCCCTGGTTGATCGACCCGGACGACGATTGGATCTTTGAAGCATCTGATGGCGCGGCCAAGTATGTGGATAACTGCCCAAATGTCTATAACCCTGACCAAGAGGACCTGGATCAGGATGGCATAGGCGATGCGTGTGACACCTGCATTGACGTGGATCAGGATGACATTTGCGATCCGGTGGATAACTGCCCCGAGATCGCAAACGAGGATCAGTTGGACAGTGATGGGGATGGGCTTGGCAATGCCTGTGATCCTACCCCGTTTGCCGGTGGTGGTGAGGAAGCTGGTGAAACCGCGATTGTGCTGCCGGTCAATCTGGCTAATATCATCCCGGTGACTGGCGCGGATTACAGCTTGCTGCGCCTGATGGCTTCAACTATGCCTGTGCTCTTGATCGGCCTGTTGATGCTGACGGTTGGGTTGGTGATGCGCTTCATGAAAGCGGAATAGCTGGAGCAGATCTTGTTTTATTTCTGTCAAAAAAACCATGATCCCGACGCCGGATGGCGCGGAATACGCTGTCTTATTCCGGGATTCGGAAGCGGGCGAATGGATGGAAGTCACCCCGCTTAGCATCGTGGACGGATCCGCGATCGTGACGGTTGACTTCACCGGTTCGTTTATCTTGGTTGCAAAATAAGGTTGTCAGACCTCCTTAAAGCAAAGGCACGGTTGGCTCCGTGCCTTTGCAATTTAATTAACTTATTGCATAAATAAATTATGATTTATCGCTCCTTGAGTATATCGGTGGGATTGGACATATGATTACACAGGTAGGGGCGCACGGCCGTGCGCCCCTATAAAAAATTTGTCATTTGAACGAAGAGGTTGATTTCACCCCTCTTTTCAGCTGTCCGAGGGGGCGATTGTTCAACATGATCACAGCAAACTCGGCGGATCCACTTCCACGCGCGCGTCCCCGAAATCCTCATCGCGGATCAACTTGAGCGGATCGCTGCCTTTCAGGATCAACTGCCAGCGGTAGTAGCCCGCGCGGCGCGCGAAATAGGGCGGCATCGGCGGGTTCACTTCAGTGGATTTATCGCCGCCGGCATCAATCAGCCGCTTCAACTTCGTGTAAACCGCTTGCGCGGCATCCCTGGCTTCGTCGTTTTTCAGCGCGCGCGTCTCAAAGCGCACCAGCCGCGTGAAGGGCGGGTAGCGCAGTTCGCGCCTGTGATTAATCTCTTCTTCATAAAAACCCTCGAAGTCATGGCGCGCGGCATGGCGGATGGCGTAATGCTCGGGTTGGAAGGTCTGCACGATCACCTGCCCGCCCAGCGCGCTGCGCCCGGCCCGCCCGGCCACCTGCGTCAGCAGCTGGAAAGCGCGCTCGGCTGTGCGGTAATCGGGAAAGTTCAACCCCGCGTCCGCCAGGATGACGCCCACCAGCGTCACCAGCCGCAGGTCCAGCCCCTTGGCCAGCATCTGTGTGCCGATCAGGATATCGGCGTTGTGCTGGCGGAAATGCGCCATGATGACCTCCTCCGCGCCTTTGCCGCTGGCGGAGTCCGCGTCCCAGCGCAGCAGCCGTGCCCGCGGAAAGATCTCATGCAGTTCACTTTCCACTTTCTCGGTGCCGGTGCCGAACTGCTTGATGCGGGTGCTGCCGCACTGTGGGCATTTTTGGGGCAGCCCGCGTGTATAGCCGCAGGTGTGGCAAACCAGTTTCGAGGCGCCGCTGTGCCAGGTGAGCGGCAGATCGCAGCGCGGGCATTGGATGGTGTGTCCGCAGTCGCGGCAGAACACCCAGGTGGCTGACCCGCGACGGTTGAGCAGCAGGATGGCCTGCTGCTTTTCAGCCAGCACGCGCCTTAGTTGTTCGGTGAGTTCGCGGCTGAAAATGGAGCTGTTGCCCTGCCGCAGTTCCTCGCGCATATCCACCAGGCTGACCTCCGGCAGGGGGAGGTGGCCGCTGGCTGCGCCGGCCTGCCCTCGTGGATTGGCGGAGGTCGCAGTACCACTGGCTGAGTCGATCGAAGCCATTGGGTTGGAGGCGTGCGCCAAAACGCGCTCCTTCAGTTCGATCAGCGCCCATTTTTCCCTTTGGGCGCGGAAGTAGATCGACACATCCGGCGTGGCGCTGCCGAGCATTACCGGCGCGCGGTTGAGCGCACCGAGCTCCAGGGCGGCTTCCACCGCGCTGTAATATGGGCTGATCTCGGTTTGGATGAAGGATTCATCATGGAATTCATCCAACACGACCATACCCAAGTTAGGAAATGGGGTGAAAAGCGCGCTGCGCGGCCCGATGGCGATCGAGAAATCCGCCTCGCGCGCCCGCCGCCAGGTGTCGTAGCGCTCGCCGGGTGAGAGTTTGGAATGGACCACGCCCACCTGCCGCCCGAAACGCGCGCTGAACCGCTCAATGGTCTGCGGGGTGAGTGAGATCTCCGGCACCAGCACGATAGCCTGTTTGCCCTGCGCGAGCGTCCGCTCGATGGCGCGCATGTAAAGTTCGGTCTTGCCTGACCCGGTCACGCCGTGCAGCAGGATGGGCTGGGCGGCTTTGGGCGCCTGCATGGCCGTTTGGATGCGCACCCAGGCGGATTGCTGTTCTTTGGTGAGCACAGGCGCCCGGGTGGGAGCCGCCGCGCGCCCGGCCAGCGGGTCGCGCAGGACTTCCTCCTCGCCATAGGAGATGA
>CAYPAG010000173.1:0-4295 GCA_964408645.1 uncultured Pelolinea sp.
AATCTTCGTAATGCTCCGCGGGAGCGGAGCATGGAGACACCCGAAGCGAGATACCTTCAAGGGTTCATCGCGCAGGGTGCAGCCCGCCAATCGTAGGCCATCCTTCAGCCTGGCTATTTCCCTATCATTACCTTCTTCCCTTGTTTGAGATCGCGTCGCTTCGCTCGCGATGACATGGCCATGGAGCTCCCCCCTTCCAATGTCATTGCGAGGCGCGTTCTTTGCGCCGCGGCAATCTTCGAAATGCTCCGCGGGAGCGGAGCATGGAGACACCCGAAGCGAGATACCTTCGAGGTATCATCGCGCAGGGTGCAGCCCGCCAATCGTAGGCCAGGCTTTAGCCTGGCAATTCGCCCATCAATACCATCTTCCCTTGTCGGAGATCGCGTCGCTTCGCTCGCGATGACAATACCGGGGACTCCCCCCTCCAATGTCATTGCGAGGCACGTTCCTTGTGCCGCGGCAATCTTCGAAATGCTCCGCGGGTTATCTGTCATTCTGAACGAAGTGAAGAATCTCGCCCAATTTATCAACTCCTCCATAGAAAAATCGTTCGAAATCGTAGGTTAAGCGTAGGTTAAAAGTCATGCAAAAAACAGTCGCATGGGTTAAATTATGCACAAGGGCGACTTCTCTTCTTCTCCTCCTTATGAGAGGGCCGGAACCGGCGTTTCCGGCTCTCATTTTTTTAAGCCAGCCCCCATTTTCATCCAGTTATAATATCCCTGTTGGCCAAGATAATTCATTTTCCCGGAGGGAACCATGGCGGAGACGCAAGAAACCTACCCAATCGAGATCGGCGGTGTAAAACGAAACCTGCGCCTGTTTGAAATTAAACCCGGCCTCAAGATCGCCATCATCAATATTCTGGGTGACACCGAACTGGTCAACGCCTGCACCGCTGAGCTGGTCAAAAAGCTCGACCTGACAAAATTTGACGTGATGGTCACCGCCGAAGCCAAAAGCATCCCCCTGGCCCACTCCCTCTCAGCCGCCGTCGGCAAGCCCTACATCGTTCTGCGCAAGTCATACAAGCTCTATATGGGCGCTGCCATCCGCGCGGAATCCGTCTCCATCACCACCGGCCAGCCCCAAACCCTGATCCTGGATGAAAAGGACATCCCGCTGCTCAAAGGCAAACGCGCCGCCATCGTGGATGACGTCATCAGCACCGGTTCCACCCTGGAAGGCATGCGCGAGATCATCGCCAAAGCCGGCGGGACGGTGACCGTTGAAGCCGCCATCTTCACCGAAGGCGATGCTGATGCCTGGCCCGAGGTGGTCGCGCTCGGCCATCTGCCGGTGTTCAAAGATTAAATCGTTCAAGATTATTCTATTTAATCCATTAGGCGATAACGCCGCTCAACTTGATGAAATCACCGGATTTTGGATCAGACAGTTCGCATACCAACTCCACCCTTCATCTTTTCTTGTTTCTTCTTAAAAAAGCGTTTCTGATCCTGCTGACGATATTCATCGGTGTTTTTCTTGTCATCGTTTTAGCCAACCGCCCGGTCACATTAGGGGCCCGCAGCATTGGTCCCCAGTTGGATGACAATCTCATGCGCCAAGTTGAGGTTTCCATCGATTTTTACCAACGCGACACACCGGGCTTTGAATCACTTTCCGAAGAAGAGCAGATACAGCAGATCAATTCGCTGCGCGAACAATTAGTGAAAGATACCGGGGTCTCCCTTCCATATCTTTCCCGCCATCTTCTGTGGACCTTCAACGCCCTGAGGTTTGACTGGGGGAACATCAGGAAAGTAGGAATTGGCACCCCGCCCACCTTGTGGATGCAGCGGGAACGTTCTGTGGAGATGAACAATATTGTCTTGAGGCATCTGCCAAATACAATGCTCCTGGCAACTTCTGCGAACCTGCTGGTTTTTCTGCTCGGGCTTCCCCTGGCCATGTGGCTCTCCACCAGGTATGATTCCTGGTTCGATCGGTTTGTGGCTTTTCTTGCGCCGATTTTTTCCATTCCCAGCTGGGTGATCGGTATTTTTCTGATCGCCATCTTTTCCGCCTGGCTGAGGATCCTGCCATTCGGCGGCATGCTGGATACGCTTCCGCCTGATAAACCCATTGGTTACATCCCCATTGTGGCGAAGCACATGGTCCTGCCCGTGCTTTCCATTTTTCTCAGCATCTTTTTCCAATTGCTGTACACATGGAGGACATACTTTCTGATCTACTCGGAAGAGGAATACGTTACCCTGGGCAAAGCGGTGGGGCTCCCGGGCCGAAACCTCCGCAGGGATTATATTTTGAAGCCGGCCTTGTCTTATGTAATCACCAGCTTCTCGATGGTCCTCGTGTCCTTTTGGCAGATGGTCATGGCGCTTGAAGTCATCTTCAATTGGCCTGGGATCGGCTGGTTGTTTATCGAGATCGGCCTGCCGAACTTCTGGGGGGAAAGCATGTACCCCGGAGAATTGATTATCGCCATCACAGTGATCGTCATCTTTGCTTACCTTCTCGGTTTGATAGTTTTCATTTTGGATCTGGTGTACGCCCTTGTTGATCCCCGCGCGCATCTAAGCCTGGGTAAACCTGTCCTTCAGCAAAAAAGACAGAAAAAGAAAATATTTTCAGTCAAACGGTCTGCGTTAATTGGCTCAAAAACCTTTGTTCAATTATCTAAAAAACGAAAACACCCCTCGATCAAGGCCGGACTTTCCATTCATCTTGGCAATATGTTGAATGCGATCGCCAATGGGGCCAAGTCTTTTTATCAACTGATTCGTTTATACCCCTCGGTCATCTTCAGCCTGCTCATCATCCTCTTGTTAATCACAGGGTCGGTGTACGCTGTCGCCGTGATGCCTTATGGTTCAATCGGTGAAGAATGGCTGGGCAGCACAATGACCGGGCAGCCGATGGTCCCAAAACTGGCAGTTCCGCAATGGGTCAATTTTTTTCGAGTCAATGATCGGCTTTCCAGGATCATGCTTGACAGTTCACAGGGCGACGGCGAGGTTTCCTCCACAAACTGGAATGGCACGAGCGCCCAAAAATCCATCACCTTCACTTTTGACTATGAACATCAGGATTTTCCCACCGAGATTTTTCTCTACCTGGACGGGCAGTATTCGGTCAGAAAGTCTTTCGTCATCCCTGTTTGGATCACGCCTGACGGGCGCGAGATCCAGTTGAAGGGGACGTCGCTGAGCACGGGCACCATGCTGCCCATCGGGGATGCGATTAATCCGCGCCGTTGGGTGGAAAAAGATGCCGCCTGGCAAAAGTGGTTCACTTTTGGACAGATCTATCCCACCCCGGCCCATTTTGTGCTTTTTGCGCAGCCGGGAAATGAAAAAGCAGAAGTGATGCGGGGCAAATATACGTTGCGGCTGGATGGAATCACTTTTGAGGAGGGAAATGATATTAAAGCCCGGCTGGTTATTCTTGGCAGCGTCTTCGGGCTCGCCGGCACAGATCATTACAGAAGGGACTTGGCGGCTCCATTGCTCTGGGGAATGCCGATCGCATTGGGCGTCGGTCTGTTGGGGTCGTTGATTACAACGTCTCTATCCATCATCTTTGCCGCTGCCGGCGTGTGGTATGGCGGTTGGGTGGATGATCTTGTTCAGCGGATAACTGAAATCAACCTCATCCTGCCAGTGCTTGCGATCAGCGTTCTGGCTTACGCCTACCTGCACGTCAGCCTCTGGGTGATCATCGCGATCATCGTTCTGCTCAACACATTCGGCAGCCCCACCAAAAACTTCCGTTCCGCCTTCATCTCGATAAAAAGTGCGGAATACATCGAAGCCGCGACAGCCTACGGTGCCAGCAATATGCGCGTCATACTCCGTTATATGGTCCCGCGGCTCATCCCCACCATCATCCCGCAGCTCATCGTGTTGATTCCAACCTTTGTCTTTCTGGAGGTTAGTTTGGGGCTGTTTAATATCAGTCTTGGTTATCCAACCTGGGGAACGCTCATCACCGAAGCCATTCGCAACAACGCGCTCTATTATGGTCAGCACCGCCTCTTGGAGCCGCTGGCATTGGTATTGCTCACAGGAATATCATTTTCACTCTTTGGTTTTACCCTGGAACGCATTCTAAACCCGCGCCTGCTGCGCCAGTGAGCGTGCAGTCACCATAATTCCTTCCAATTTACCGTCATTGCGAGGCGCGTTCTTTGCGCCGCGGCAATCTTCGAAATGCTCCGCGGGTTACCCTTCATCCTGCTCGAAGAGCACTCCGCGTAATTTGCGCTCTTTGAGTCGAGTGAACGAAGTGAGTGCGAAGCCTCCCCGTAGGGGGCGGATCTCGCCCAATTT
>CAYPAG010000174.1:0-4276 GCA_964408645.1 uncultured Pelolinea sp.
GCTTATTTCCTGGCAGATTTGAAAAACTTAATTGAAAATCCGGGAGAACTTTTCCAATGAGCAACGCCATCGCGAAACTTTTACAACCCACCTGTGTTCTATTGAATTGTGAATTCAAAACTTCTGACGAAGTCATCCAGGCCATTGGCGGGAAATTATTTGAGGCAGGATTTGTGAAAGAAAGCTTTGTCAAGGCAGCTATTGAGCGGGAGTCTCAACTTCCCACCGGACTGCCATTAGGCGGGAAGATTAATGCCGCCATACCCCACACCGAAATTGAGCATGTATTCAAGCCCGCTTTGGGTATGGCGACATTGAAAAATGAAGTTGATTTCCGTAATATGGTATCGCCAACCGAATCAGTACCCGTACGTCTGGTTTTCCTGTTGGCATTGGAACAGCCCAAAGCGCAGATTGAGATGCTTCAGGAGGTGGCGGGCGTGCTCCAGAACCCTGAATTGGTGGAAAAGCTGGTATCGCAAACCGATTTTAATGGAATTGTTCAAGCACTTGAGGGAGCTTAAGCCAGGTGTTTTAAGCATAAAATATGCATATACATGCTAACCCTCATAAAAACAAATAAGGAGACCACAAATGGATACACCAAAAAGAATTTTAGTCGCATGCGGAACGGCCATCGCAACTTCAACCGTCGTTGCCAGAGCCATTGAGGAAGCCCTCAAGGAACGCGGCATTGCCATCACAACCCGTCAATGCAAAGCGGCTGAAGTGAAATCTCTCGCCGGGGACGCTCATCTCATTGTCACGACTACACCGGTACCGAGCGACCTGGGCGTTCCAGTCATTCAAACCTTAGCATTCCTGACAGGAATAGGAAGGGAGGCAGTTATCGAGCAGATCATTGAAGCATTGAAGGATAAATAATCGTTTAAAAAAATCATAATTTTCTGATGAATTGGAGGTATTAGCATGGAAGTCTTTCTTACGACTTTAAAATCCGTGATTGATAATCTCGGAGCAACCGTTGTACTACCCATTATTATTTTCTTCGTGGCACTGATCCTTGGGGCAAAACCCGGCAAAGCTTTCCGCGCCGGTGTCACCATTGGTATTGCCTTCATCGGCATTAACCTGGTGATCGGCCTGATGTGGGGCACCCTTTCGGGCGCCGCGCAGGCCATGGTGACCAACTGGAACATCCAGCGTGACGTTGTAGACGTTGGCTGGCCTTCTGCCGCCGCAATCGCGTTCGGCACTGATGTTGGCTTGTGGGTGATCCCGATCGCCATACTGGTCAACCTGCTGCTGTTGGTCTTCAAGCTCACCAAGACCCTCAACATTGACATCTGGAACTACTGGCACTTCGCTTTCCTGGGTTCCATGGTCTTCGTAGCCACCAACAATCTGGTCTATGGCCTGGTGACCGCTGCAATCGCCGCGGCGATGGCGCTCTTCCTGGGCGACTGGACCGCCAAGGCAGTACAGTCCTTCTACAATCTGCCCGGCATTTCCATCCCGCACCTCACCACCGCCCCCGGCGTTCCCTTCGCCATTGTGACCAACTGGATTCTCGACCGCATTCCCGGCGTCAAGAACTGGAAAGCGGATCCCGAGACCATTCAGAAGCGCTTCGGCGTGTTCGGCGAGCCTGTCATCCTCGGCCTGGTTATTGGTTTGATCCTGGGCGTTTTGGGCTTCTACAATGCCGAAGGCGCAGCTGTAAAGATCCTGCAGACCGGTATGAACCTGGCTGCGGTTATGCTGCTGCTGCCCCGCATGGTCCAGATTCTCATGGAAGGCCTGATCCCAGTCTCCGAAGCTGCCCGCGACTTCATGCAGAAGCGCGCCAGCAGCCGTGAGATCTACATCGGCCTGGACTCCGCCATCCTCATTGGACACCCGGCGGCGATCTCCTCATCCCTGATCCTGGTCCCGATCGCTATCCTGCTGAGCATGGTTCTGCCCGGCAACCGCGTGATCCTCTTCGCGGACCTGGCGATCATCCCCTTCGTGGTTGCGCTTTTCGCGCCCCTGATGAAGGGCAACATCTTCCGCATGATCGTGGCTGGCATCCTCGAGCTGACCGCTGGCTTCTACTTCGCGACCGCCATGGCTCCTTTCTTCACCGGCGCCGCGCAGAATGCCGGATTTGCCATGCCTGAGGGCGCGTCCCTGATCACCGCCATTGGCGATGGCTTCCTGTGGCCGCAGTTCGTCTTCACCAAGCTCGTCCAGGCATTGGGCGTGGTTGGCATCGTTGTCGCAGCTGCGCTGCTGGTCGTTGCCTGGTTCATGTACCTCAAGAACCCGGTGGCATGGGAAGTTGCCGCAGGCGCTCCTGCTGAATCAAAAAAATAAGCTGGTAAGTTTTAAAGGTTCTGAATGACAGACAACGGGGCGGCTGGATAAGCCGCCCCGATTTAAAATAAGGATAAGATGATCTACGCATTCGTTCGTTCATTAATCGGTAATTTTGGCCGCGCCCTGATGGATTTTTACATCGAGAACAGTTTGTGGATCAATGGGCTGATCCTGGGATATGCCTTGTTAGTTGTTTTTGCCCATCGCAATTATTTCGCAGCCTTGGAGAAAATTTTTCTCCATTTGCGGTCCTCCAACGAAAAACTTCAGCGGGAAGGATTAGTCAAGCTGACTGAAAATGACCACAAAAAGATCAATTGGACAGAAATTCACAGCCAGGTAAAATTTCCACTGATCTCCCCGCCTAAGAGCTGGGGATTAAAATTATCCAGCGCTGCATTACTGCAAAAGGAATTTTCGCTTGAAAATTTAAATGAATTTCTGAAAGCAGCTCATACAAGAAAGGAGAAATGATGTCCGTGATCCATCGTTTTACAGGCAGCAATTCCTATTATCGCTGGGAAGATGTTAAAGTCCGCGAGTACGGCGATGAATTTGAGGGAGTGACCCGCCAGATCTTCGTCGGTCCGGATGAGGGCTCAAACAACTTTCATTTGAGATATTTTCGGCTTGAGCCGGGCACGCACAGCAACCTTGAGCGGCATGAGCATGAACATGGGGTGCTTGTGCTGCATGGGCATGCCAAATTGCAGCTGAATGATGATTTCTTCGATGTTCACCCAAATGACGCCATCTTTATCTCGAGCAACGACTTGCATCAATTTGTGGTTCAAGGGGATGAACCGCTTGGATTCCTCTGCGTGATCAAGGCCAAGCCAATCGCCCCCTAAGGAGAAAATGAAAATGGGAATGACCTCAAGAGAACGGGTGTCCAAAGCCATCAATCACCAGGAACCCGACCGCGTGCCGGTTGACCTGAATCCGCTATATGATTTCTATATTGAACTCAAGCAATATCTGGGTTTGGAGATTGAAGAAAAAATCGGGCACAACCTGGCCATGGAGGTTATCCCACATCCCGATGTGTTGAGAAAGTTGGGGATTGACCTGACTGCGGTCAAACTTGGCTCGGTCAAAGGTTCTTCAAAGAAGGAAAGAAGTGACGGTTTGATGGAAGATGACTGGGGGATTTTATACAAATTGGTCAACCAACTAGGCGGCGGGCGGTACTATGAAGTGGTCCATTCGCCATTGAAAAATGCCACCTTGGAAGATCTCCAGGATTATCCCTGGCCGGTTGCGGATCTACCGGGCAGGGGAGAAGGCGCTGAGTTGGCAGCCAAGCGGCTGTTTGAGGACACTGACCTGGCCATCATAGGCCGTTTTGGCGGAGCGATCACGGAGACCGCGTTGTACCTCTTGGGCATGGAAAACTGGATGGAACGCCTCGCAATTGAACCCGAATTCATTGAAGCGCTGTTGACAAGAATCTCTGATGTGCAAATCGCGCTGGATCGCATTGGCCTGGAGGCAACCGCCAAGTACTTGACCATATTCAAAGCCAGCGGTGAAGATCTCGGCATGCAGACGGGGCCGATGTATTCGCCCAAGATGTTCCGTTCACTCTTCCTGCCTCACTTTAAACGGCGTTTCCAGGCCGCGCGCGAATATCTCGACGCGGTCAATCCTGGTGTGAAGATCATGCTGCATTCCTGCGGCAGCATCCGGCGTTTCCTGCCTGACCTGATCGAAGCTGGCGTGGATATCATTGACCCGGTCCAACCGCATGCGGCTGAAATGGAAACGGCTGCCTTAAAGAGAGATTTTGGCAATCGATTGACTTTCCATGGCGCGGTTGACATCCAACAGGTGCTTCCCTTCGGCACTGAAGATGAGATTGACGCTGAGGTCAAGGAACGGATCACGACGCTGGGATTTGGCGGCGGGTATATCCTGGCTCCGGCGCACAATGTGCAAGCAGACGTGCCGCCCA
>CAYPAG010000175.1:0-4209 GCA_964408645.1 uncultured Pelolinea sp.
GCGATCGTGCTTTTTCCGCTGCCGCCCGTGCGGCTCCAAACGGTGATCACACGCAAACCGCCCGCAATTCGCTCAGCCCTGTAACCCTTGCCTGGCGTCCCCATCATCGGCGCCTGGTTGCGCAATGCATTCACCTCAGAATAAATCCGACCAGCGGCCTGTGCCAAATTAATGTCGTTTAAATAAACACCATGCACAGAGGGCAGGTCGCTGATCGCCTTGCGGGTTTCATCTCCCGCTTCCTTGGGCAATACCACATAGACCGCACTGGCCGTGCGGGTCAGGAATTGAATCAAAGGCTCGGGTCCGCTGAAAATTGTCGCATCCAGCAGGATCGCTTCCGGGTTGTAACCCATCTTGCTTTCCAGGTCCTGCGGATCTGTGGAGAATGTGGTCACGCGGAAGCGTGAATCCATTTGCAGGGCTGTAAACCAGGCGTTCACACGCGACGGAGGCCCCGCCAGCAGCATTACGACTGATTCATCACAGACTTGGGAAGGATCGGTGTTGTTAATTTCCCAACCAGGCATTACTGACCTCCCCCAATAATCACCTCTCCTGGACCAGGTGTCTCAAGCAGCAATGGGTTGAAGGTTGGTGTGGGTTTATAAGGTTTGATGATCAATTCAGGCAGCCACAGCCCGGAAGTGACCATTTCTTCAGCGTCCTTGGGCATCAGATACAAGAACAGCTTGGCATTTTCCGAAGCTTCCAACGCGTTCAGCATTTCAATGACGTTCACCACCCGCTCCTGAATTCCCAATTCGGGTTCCACTTCACGGAAGTCATAGATGATGGTTTCCGCTGTGATTGGCACAGCCAAAACCAGCGCTCCTTCTGGCTTTCTTTCTGTCCGAGTTGTGGCGGTGGTATTGTCAGTTGTCGTGGTTGTCACCACATTGGTTGCTTCGGCAGAAGCCAAAAAGTCGGGGGAGAGATAGAGCACGCGCAAATTTTCAACCGCGGCTTTACTGTAAGTGCCGGATTCACCGGCGCCGCCGGATTCGATCACCGCGGTTAAACCCACCAGGTCGCCTGGCCTCAGCAGCCCTGCCAGGCCTGAAGCGTTATTCACTGTGATCGCGACAGCGCGCTCGTTGGCCGCCATCGCCATCGGTTCATCTCCAATATTCGAGAGCCGTAGAATATCTCCTTCAGACCTGCCCACCACCAGTGTTTTTCCTACCACTTGATCGGAGCTTCTGATCGCGTCATCCGGGATCATATCCTGTGGAAATGCTGCCAGATAATAATCACTGGATTGAACCACATGCCCCATCGGCAGATTGAAGGCTGCCACCAGTACATCTTCTTCAGGCGTGGGGGAAAGCACCAGCAGCACAACGATGAACGCCGCTGCGGCTAAAACGATCGGTATTAATTTTTTCATTTCCTAAGCTCCATCATCTTCCCGTGATAATTTTGCTAACCGGTGCAGGTTAACATTTAAGTCATTGGACTAACGCCGTTGTATCGACCATATAGACGCCGAATTCTCCGCCAACCACCTCAAAACTGCGCGATGGCGTGGCTTTGGTGCCCTCCGTTAAACCCTCTAATTTAATATCATACCACCCCGGGTCAGTTACAGGGATTTTCAATGTGGTTTGGAAGCTGCAGACGTCACCGTTCCAGGTGCACTTGGGCGTGGTGGTGAAACCCCAATCCGGGTGCAAAAGCTTTGCGCCTGGATAAGCTGAAGCCAACTCACCTTCTATCCACTGTCGTGATTCCAGTTGCAAAGATGCGCCGATCACCAGGTCATCAATTCCTTCCTTATACACTTTTTCCTTTGCCGTGCATGCCCAGATGTGTTCAACCACTGGATGCCAGCCGTTCGGACAATCGCAATTATTATGGCCGCACCCATAGCGGTTTTGTTCCCCGCCATTTTCCCATTCTTCATCATGGCCATTTCCATTGCGGTTTTGATTGCCGTTGTCATCCTCAACACAGGCTACCTTGCGCTGTCCAACGATGGTCCATTTTTCATAACTGATGACGGTCGGCGAAATGCTGATGTTATATTCCAGCGTCACCCCATTCTCATCCGGATCCTGGCCGGTGATGACCGCGAAATTGGGCGCGATCTGGCGCGCTGACGCGCTGATCACACCGGGTGTCACCCAAACACCTCCGCAGCTGTCTCCATGAATAGGGCCACCACCATTGCCGCCATTACCATTACCGTTGCAATTTCCGCGCCCGTTTCCATTTCCACATTCCAATTCGTAAGAATCATCACCGTATTCGATATTTCCGCCAATTCCGATGAAAATCGTCGAACCATTGCCCGGTTGGCGCGTATCTGTCACCGTGATATTTTCCCAATCCAAAACAATGTTGACTTCCTCACCATCAATCATGAACGTGTCGCCATGCGGCAGCACCCATTTGATGGTTTCGGTCTTGGTATTGTCCTGGCCGCTGCTCACGCCGGGATCCGGCGGCGCGTCATCCACTCCACCACCGGAGTTATTGTTATTCCCGTTCCCGTTCCCGTTTCCGTTTCCGTTCCCGTTATTGTCTTTGTCATCCTTTTCCATATTGGTGATGACACCGCCGCTGTTGTTTTGCACCTCCGTATTTGCAAATACGGGAGTGGATAAAACCAGCAGAAGCACGACCGCCGCGACAAGAACTAAATATTTCTTGCTCATTTCGTACTCCTTTCTCATCCTTTTTCTCCTATTTACTCCGCACTCGCCATGCCCTCAATGGCGTTGTAGAAATCAACCTCATCGGTTGTCAGGACCCTGTTCAGTTTCCATAAACCATTTTCTTCCGCCACCTGAACCCAATACTCTCGGTTATTGGTGTTGGACGGCCAACCCGCGGTCCCCAGCAAGTTGACCTGCCAATATTGCACCAGCATTCCAAATTGTCTTCCCTCCTCCAGGAACCTTGACGTCCCTGCCTTGCACTCCAGGCGCTCTGCACTGTACGACCGTGCCAGATCTCCCCAGTTTTCCGCTATCTGGCTGGTAAAAAACGAACAACCCGCTTGGGTTGAAACTTCGCAAACATTTTCAACATACTTCTCACCGCCGGCTTTGAAATCGATGTTGCATAACGCCAGTGCGCCGGTCTCGGCGGCCTGCATGGCTGTATTCATGTAGGCGACCGCATAAGCCGTGGCTGTGGCGCGCTGCGAGTTGCGGGATACCGGCTGGCAGGAAGCCGCGAATATTGCCGCGATGATCATAAAAGCCACGGCGAATGTTTTTTTCATTTCGCCTGGCTCCCAAGAATTCCATCAAAATTGACTGGACCGAGCTTGCATTCCGCAGCCATGTAATCAATCACCACCAACGCCCGCCAATATGCCCGCTCAAAATAATCCCAAAACGCGTCCGGCGCTTCAGCAATATTGATGGATCGCACTTTTGGCAAGGTTTCATCCGGCTTCTGCTCTTCCCAATATTTAAAGGCAAAAGCCAATTTGGATTCCGGATTGAGCGAGGCATACGCATAATTTGTGGCGCCTTTTAGATTGATCGGTAAATAGTACAGGATGTCATTGCGGCATCCCAGGTATTGCGGAAGCGCGCTCACTCTTGCGTCAACCGACTGCTGCATCTGCCAGCGGTCCTGGATGAACTGCCAAAAGGTGATTCCCCTGGCTTCCGGCACGGCCATCGGCTGCGAGCCGCGGTAGTAAACCCACACGCCAAAAGTGAGCACCACGATCAGCGCGGTCAACAAAATAATTTTTATTACCTCAAGAAAGAATCTTCCCATTTCTTCCTTACCTCCCGATAAAATAAAAGCGGATTTGGGTTATCGCCAAATCCGCCGAGGATTATCAATCAGCCGCGAGTATGATGATTGACTTTACTCGCTGCAGTGTATTCTTTTTGTATCCCCTTGTCCGAATTTCTTGCTTTAAAAGACATTCAGACTTTCGGCGGCTTGGCGATCTATTGCCGGTTTCCCGGTGCTAGACCCATAGCTTTGCGCCCCATCTTCACAGACGGTTTGCCTTTATCGAGTCTTAATCTGAGAATATCTTACAACTTTTTTACAGAAAGTCAAGTAGTAAGGGTGGTTTTTTAAGGTGGCATACCCCTACAGGTGGGGTTTTTCAGGCATTTTTTCTTAACCTCATGGATCTGGAAAAATTCCCCTGCATGCTTTAATATTATCTCGTAGAGTATAATCACCCACACGCCCTCGTAGCTCAACGGACAGAGCGCCTGACTTCGAATC
>CAYPAG010000176.1:0-4207 GCA_964408645.1 uncultured Pelolinea sp.
GTCGCAAATGCTAAGTGGTATGAAGTGCCTGGCATTTGGTGGAATACGGTTGAAAGATTATCCTGGACGATGGTTGGGAAGCCGGCAACTTATGGATGTAAGTTTAGACCGGTTCAGGTTAGTAAAAATTGAGACATTGAATGTTTTCTAACCTGAACCACGGATTATTCTTCTTCAGCATTATCGTTGTCATATAGGCATTTCATATCATCAAAAAATTTTTCTGCCAGGTGAATTGGATGAGGTGATCTATACCTTGACACATTGACAATGAGGGATATAATCACATTCATGGAATTGAATATGATTGAAGAGCAAAAAGTAAATATTGATCCTCTGGATGCGCAAACGCAGGTGTTCAAAATCCTGACCCACCCGGCAAGGATTGCGATCCTCAACATCCTCAGGGATGGCGAGCATTGTGTCTGCCATTTGGAAGCCTATTTGGGCTTTCGCCAGTCGTACATATCTCAACAACTTGCGGTATTGCGCGAAGCCGGGCTTATTCAAGACCGTCGCGATGGCTGGAACATTTTTTACCGTGTGGTCAACCCAGATATCTACACCGTGCTGGACGCGGTTCAGAAATTGACCGGGCAGTCCATTAATCCCTCAGATCAACATGAGGTGAGTTGCAACTGCCCGCATTGCAGTGCAAAACAAAACAGCGGATAAGCCGCTCTTTTTTTTGAACGATTATATACAGACTTTTGAATATGAAGGAGTACCTATGAAAAACATCAAAATTCTCGGTTCGGGCTGTGCCAATTGCAAGCGCCTCGAAGCAATGGCGCGCAAGGTGGTTGGTGATCTGGGGATGGAAGCGGAATTTGAAAAAGTAACCGACATGAATGAAATCATGAAATGGCCGATTCTCTCAACCCCCGGACTGGTTATCGATGGCAAAGTCGTTTCTTCCGGCCGGATCCCTGCCGAAGCAGAAATCGCTGGCTGGCTGAAGGAATAACCGTTGGAATGGGCAGCATTGTCTGCTCATTCTTTTGGTTAAAAGATATTCAAATTCTTGTATGTGATTCTCTAAACTATAGAAGGTACTATGGACTCTGTATTGAATTATGTTGGCACGTTGCTCTGGTCTGGCTGGACAGGTCTGCTGGATTACCTGGCCGCGCATGTTCTCCTCTGCCTGGTGCCGGCATTTGTCATTGCTGGCTTCATGAGTTCTATGATCCCTAAAGAGGCCATCACGCGTTATCTTGGGCCAAAAGCATCCAAGTGGATCAGTTACCCGGCTTCGGCTTTTGGCGGGTTTATCCTGGCGGTCTGTTCCTGCACCATTCTGCCACTCTTTGCCGGCATCTGGAAGCGCGGTGCAGGTCTCGGTCCGGCGATCACTTTTCTGTTTGTGGGTCCGGCCATCAACATTCTGGCCATCACCTACACCGGTGCAACCATCGGGATGGATATAGCCATATCCCGTCTGATACTTTCCATTCTGTTCGGCATCGGAATCGGTCTGATCATGGCCTGGATCTTCCGAAAAGAGGAAAGCGCACGTGAAACTGAGATGGCAGCCAGCGGCGTGGTTGTAGTGTTAATCGTTGGTACGTTACAGGTTAATCTTTTGACCCATGTGTATGCCAGCGTAAATTTGCCTTTTGATTGGGCGAATGGATTGGGTTCGTTCCTGTCCACCATGAACCTGACCATTCAGGGTGCTGTCCTCATTCTGATGCTGGTCGTGATTGGCATTACCGCCTGGAAAGGCTTTGAAAAAATCTTCGACGGCTTTACCGGCTGGACCTATGCCGCCTTCGCCTTCATTGGACTTACCATCCTGATTGCGGCCCCTAAAGAAGAAGTGGGCTCGCTAATCATTGGGATTAACGGCCGCCTTATTGGAGAAATCATCCTGCTCATCGGTATTGCCGTTGTTGCCAGCCGTTCATTCACCAAAGACGAACTCAGTGGTTGGGTTTGGGAAACCTGGAAATTCGTCAAACAGATTTTTCCTTTGCTCATCGTCGGCGTTTTTGCCGCTGGCATCGTGAAAGTGATCATCCCTGAAGCCTGGGTACGCACCATCGCCGGGCAGAATACCATTTGGGCTAACCTGGTGGGTGTTTTGTTCGGTGTGTTTATGTACTTCCCCACCCTGGTGGAAGTTCCCATTGCAAAAATGTTCCTCGATCTGGGCATGGCGCGCGGTCCGCTGCTGGCTTATCTGCTTTCTGATCCGGAACTTTCGCTCCAATCTATCCTGGTTTTGAACGGGATTATGGGTAAGAAGAAGACGGCAATCTACGTATCTTTGGTGGCTGTATTCAGCACGCTGGCTGGATACCTGTTCGGCTTAGTTCTAGCTGCTAGTTAAAAAGGAGATATCAAATGGAAAAACAAACAGTTTTGGAAAAAGCATTGGAGTTTCATGGTCACCGCTGCTGGGCAAGCGTGGCTGGTGTTCGCGTTGGATTGGCTGCCTTGGAAAAGTTGGGCGTTAAGCGTTCTGGCGGCACGCAGCTTTATGGAATCGTTGAAATTGGCGAAGAGCACGGTGGCATGTGCTTTGGCGATGGCGTACAATATGCCACTGGCTGCACCTTTGGTAAAGGCAATATCCGCAAGAATCCGATTGGCAAACTTGGCTTCACCCTGATTGAAAAAGACACCAATCGTGCTGTGCGGGTGGTTTTCACCAGCAAACTGCAGAAGCAAATCGCGGCATCCAAATTCATGCAGCAGCGCGCTGCCGGAATTTCACCCGATGAAATCCCTATGGAAGATCAAATGGAGTTGGTGGAACTGGTCTGGAATGCGCCGGAAGAAGAAGTGCTGAAAATCGGTGAGGTGTTTGAATATCCTGGCAATTGGATCCCGGAAGTGATGGGCTTTAAGCCCTGCGATCGCTGCGGTGAATTGACTGCCCTTGCCTATCTCCGTGTGGATGGCACTCAGCATGTTTGCATCCCCTGCTCTGGTTATGACCGGTAAATGGGGTTGGTATGGCGATTGAAATCTATCTGATCAGTGCAGTTCTGGTGTTTGTCTTTTCTGGTTTGCTGGCTATGGCTGGTCTGGGGGCTGCCTTCCTGTTTGTTCCGCTATTCTATTACCTGGGGGTTCCTCTGGCCGAGGCGACCCCCACCGCCTTGCTGCTCAACGTGGTCAGCCTGTTATTCGCCACCATCAACTACTGGCGCGGCAAACTGATCAACTGGCGGGTGGGGGTTCCTGTGCTTATCACAGCGGTCGTGCTTTCCCCGGTTGGTGCGCTGCTAACCCCACATGTGGAGAAAACTGTCCTTTTAGCTTTGTTTGCGGCTTTCCTCGTGTTTGCCGGCATCATGATGCTGTTCTATAAGGCTAAAAAACGCGAACACGAGCTGAGTCGTGGTGTTGAGGTGGCTGCCGGAGCTGGGGTAGGAAGTGTGGCCGGTTTTCTGGGTGGATTACTGGGCGTGGGCGGCGGAAATTTCATACTGCCGGTACTTAATTGGCTTGGATTGGATGCCAAAGTCGCTGCCGGAACCACCGCGCTGGTGGTTGTGTTTTCATCTCTATCTGGTTTCTTGGCACATGCAAGCATCAGCGGCCTCGATCCACTTTTTGTGGGGATTATGGCGGTCATGGCCGCAGGTGGATCGATCATTGGATCGCAATTGATGAAGACCAAGGTCTCCAGCGGTCAGTTGAAAAAGATCATCGGCGTGTTACTGTTTGTCATCGCGGCCAAGATGATTTTTGATTTAGTCAAGTAGTTGCAGAATAGGAATATCAATGGAAATTTTTCTTCTTGCGGCAATCACATGCCTTGTTGTCATCACCATCGGATCATTAATCAACAAGTATTTACGTCTACCCTGGATGTTTACCGTGGTCATTCTTGGAATGACTTTTTCAGCTTTGGGTTGGTTTACAGAGACGCTGCAAAGTGATAACTTTCAATTTCTTGCCCGTCTTGGAATGCTTTTCTTCCTCTTTACAATTGGTATTGACCTAGATTTCAGTCAAATCCGCAAATTAGGGAAACACATTATTGTTGGAGACATTCTGTTAACGATCGTCGAAGGATTATTGCTTGGGCTGTTTTTCTATTTGATTTTCCCAGACTTTGTAAGTCATTCTTTTGGAATTGCATTTCTCGCTGGAGTAGCTTTTGGGACGGTAGGAGAAGTAATCCTCCTCGCCCTGTTGAAAGAGTTCGGATTGGAGAAAACCAGGTTCGGACAATTGGCTTTAGGCATTG
>CAYPAG010000177.1:0-4141 GCA_964408645.1 uncultured Pelolinea sp.
TATATTTTTTGGTTTACCGGTTTGTCCGGCGCGGGAAAGACGACCATTGCCATTGAACTTGAAAAACGCATGTTCAACCGCGGCGCCCTGGTTTATCATCTTGACGCTGATGATCTCAGGCAGACAGTGAATGCTGACCTGGGGTTTTCTAAGGTAGATCGCGAACAGAATATCAGCCGCGCGGCGGGTGTGGCGCGCATTTTGCAGGATGCGGGACTAATTGTCCTGGCAACTTTCATTACGCCAACCGAATCAAGCCGTCAGGCAGCACGAGCCATCGCCCGCAAAGGGCTTTTTCGCGAGATCTATGTGAAAGCCTCGCTGGAAACCTGCATGGCGCGCGATCCCAAGGGCTTTTACGCCCGGGCGCTGCGCGGGGAGATCAGCAGTTACACAGGCATCGACTCGCTGTTTGAGGAACCTCGCTGCCCTGACATGGTGCTCGACACGGATCGCCAGGATGTTGGTGAATGCGTGAACCAATTGATGGACCTGATTGATGAATTAGACGTGCTAGGCAGATGATCGGATGAATCAACTGGATACTCTGGAAAACAAGAGCATTTATATTCTGCGCGAGGCTTACAGCCAGTTGGAAAATTTGTGCATGCTGTGGTCGATTGGCAAGGACAGCACCGTGCTTCTGTGGCTGGCGCGCAAGACTTTTTTCGGGCATGTCCCATTTCCCCTACTGCATATCGACACATCCTACAAAATCCCCGAAATGATCGCCTACCGCGACCGGCTGGCGAAGGAACTGGGTGTGGAGATGCTGGTGGGCAGGAATAGCCGCGCGCTGGAAGAAAAACGCACATTCCCGGATGGCAATGCCACGCGGTTGGATTGCTGCGGGGCGTTGAAAACCGAAGCGCTGGTTAATACCATCAACGGCAGCTGGCCGCGCTGGCGGCTGAACCATCAGACCGGGGATTATGAACAGGACGCTGAAAGCGCGCCTTTTTACGGCGTGATTGTCGGCATGCGCGCTGATGAAGAAGGCAGCCGCTCCAAAGAGCGCTACTTTTCCGCCCGCGGACGCGACAGCCATTGGGACGTTGCCGATCAGCCACCGGAATTCTGGAATCAATTCAAGACCGATTTTGCTCCGGGAACGCACGTGCGCGTGCATCCTTTGCTGGACTGGACCGAGTTGAACATTTGGCAGTATATCGAACGGGAAAAGATCCCCATCATCCCATTGTATTTTAACCAGGGCAAGGGAACACGCTACCGCTCGCTGGGCTGCGCGCCCTGCACCCGGCCAATTCAATCCACTGCATCCAATGTCAGCGAGATCATCGAAGAGCTGCGCGCCGGCGCGCTGAAAAACGTGGCCGAACGCGCAGGGCGCGAGCAGGATCAGGAAGACGGCGGCGGTTTGGAAACACTGCGCCGAGGGGGGTACATGTGAGGCGTTCTTCGCGGCGGGAAACGCTCAACCTGGTGGTGGCCGGCCACGTGGATCACGGCAAGAGCACCATTCTTGGCCGCCTTCTGGCAGAAACCGGTGCTGTGCCTGAAGCGAAGATCGCGGCGGTCCGGGAAAAATGCCGGCGAAACGCCAAGCCCTTCGAGTACGCTTTTCTGCTCGACGCGCTCAAAGATGAGCAGGCGCAAGGCATCACCATTGACGCTGCGCGGGTTTTCTTTAGAACCGGACACCGGGATTACCTGATCTTTGATGCGCCCGGGCACATTGAATTCCTGAAGAATATGATCACCGGTGCGTCCTGGGCAGGCGCCGCTTTTTTGGTGATCGACGCACAGGAAGGGGTTAGAGAAAATTCCCGCCGGCATGGTTACTTACTCTCATTTCTGGGTGTTTCGCAGATTGTGGTGCTGGTTAACAAAATGGATTTGGTGGAATACAGCCAGGCGGAGTTTGAGCATATTCGCGCTGAATACACCAGCTACCTCAACCAGCTGAATATCCAGCCTTTGGGATTCATCCCGGTCAGCGGCGCTCAAGGAGATAACATCACAGAGATTTCCAGCCGCATGCCCTGGTATAGCGGGCCGACTGTACTTTCACAAATAGAGAAATTTGAGGTACTCCAGCAGGCTGGCGATCTTCCTTTAAGGTTACCTGTGCAGGATATTTACAAATTCACCTCCAACGGCGACCAGCGGCGCATCATCGCTGGCCGCATTGAAGCCGGCAGGTTGTCGGTTGGGGATGAGCTTGTGTTTTATCCCTCCGGCAAGCGCTCCGCCGTGAAAACGATCGAAGGTTTTAACCAAGGGCGCAGGATCCGACGGCAGGCGGCTGGCTGGTCCACCGGGTTCACCCTGCGCGATGAACTGTATATCAAACGCGGCGAGATCGCTGCCCAAGTAAATGAACAGCCTCCGGCAGTCTCCTCGCGCTTTCGCGCCCGCCTCTTTTGGCTGGGCAAACATTCGCTGTCGGAAGACAAAAAATATATCTTCAAGCTGGGCACCGCCAAATATCCCATGCGCATTGACGCGATCGAAAGGGTATTTGACGCGTCCACCTTAAAGAACAAACGCTTAAAGGCCATCCGGCGGCATGATTTTGCCGAGTGCGTCATCCAGCTGGACGCATTGGCTGCCTTTGACCTGCATACCCAGATCCGGGAAACCAGTCGTTTCGTGATTGTGGATGATTACGAGATTCGCGGCGGGGGTGTGATCATTGAAGCGCTGGATGACAACACCCGCTTCATGTACGATGACGTGGTCAAACGCGACCAGAAATGGGAAGTGATCGACATTTCAGAGGAGATGCGCGCAGATACTTACCATCAGATGGCTTGCATGGTGCTGATCACCGGCTCGCCGCGAGATGACCATCGCAAGATGATCGCCAAACATCTCACAGAAAGGCTGTTTCGCCAGGGGCGTTTCGTGTATTTCATCGGCATGGCTAACCTTCTGTATGGCATGGATGCCGATATCCGCGACCTGGGGCGGGAAGTGCGCCCCGAGCACATGCGCCGGCTGGCGGAGGTGGCAAACATGATGATGCATGCCGGGCTGATCACCGTGGTCTCTGCCCGCGAAATCTCCGAAAGTGACCTGCGCATCCTGCGGCTGGGGCTGGGCGACCGCGCTGAGCGCCTGGTCACCGTCTGGGCGGGCAGCCGTCCAACCACCGATCTCAGTCCGGACCTGGCTTTTAGCGATAAGGAGCTGGACGGGTCAATTGAGGCAATCAGCCGTTTGCTGGAAAGCAAGGGTTATATCCCATCAGCAGCACCTGAATCTC
This sequence comes from uncultured Pelolinea sp., assembly GCA_964408645.1. Taxonomy (GTDB): domain Bacteria; phylum Chloroflexota; class Anaerolineae; order Anaerolineales; family Anaerolineaceae; genus Pelolinea. The sequence goes on from CAYPAG010000177.1 coordinate 3,230, forward strand.
CAGATAAGTGATGTGACCCTGTCCTTTAGGGTGGATGGGATTCAGTGGGAATCTTGATAGCTTCTAAACATCTGAGTTTCTGCGGCTGCATATAACATCGGGTTTAATATCCATACTGGCCGCTGGATGAAATTACAGCAATCCACCTGGATGTTATAATCGTCAAGTTTTCATCTCGTAGACCTTTCCGGAGGATAAATGATCGATCCTGTCATCTTTAGCTTCACCATTGGCGGCATCACCATCGCGCTGCGCTGGTACGGCGTGCTGGTGATGACCGGCGTGATGATCGCGGCCTGGCTCTCTGCCAACGAGATCAAGCGGCATGGCGAGAACCCCGACCATATCTGGGACGCGTTGGTCTGGATCGTGCTGGCTGGCATGGTAGGCGCGCGGCTCTGGTATGTGACCAATGCCACCCTGGGCGGCAGCCGCTACTATCTCGATAACCCCGTGCGTGCGCTCAACATCACTGAAGGCGGCCTGCATTTCTACGGCGCGCTGCTTTTTGGAGCGGCTGCCATGATCCTTTATGCCCGCAAATTCAAACTCGACCTGTGGCTGTTCCTGGATTCGCTGGCGCCGAACATCCTTATCGGGCAGGCTATCGCCCGACCGGCCAACTTCATCAACCAGGAGCTTTACGGCCAGCCCACCAGCCTGCCCTGGGGTATCCCCATTGACGCTGCCCACCGTATCCCGCCTTACGATAACTTGATCGCCTACCCGGTGGATTTCACCAGGTTTCACCCCACTTTTGCATACGAAATGCTGTGGAACTTTTTTGCAGCTTTCGCCTTGATGCTCATCGCCCGCACTTACGAGGAAAAGATCCGCCCCGGTGTGGTGTTCTACGGTTGGCTGGCGCTCTCCGGACTGGTAGGTTTTGTCATTGGCGACCTGCTGCTCTTC
>CAYPAG010000178.1:0-4109 GCA_964408645.1 uncultured Pelolinea sp.
TGCCCCCCAGGTGTTTTGGCGCGCCTGGCTGCAGACGAATACCCGACATGATATCAATTGAGAGTTCAATATAATGCGGCGGATATGGATAGAACTGCATGAAGTCTTTTTCGGTCAGCGAACTCTTGCGGCTGGTACGCTCCAGGCGAAGAGCAATATTCAATTGGCCTTGATTGTTTTTGAACAGCTCTTTCAATTTTGGCTCTGAATCCGGCTTTTTTGCCAAAACACGTTTTGTGGCGACTTCCTGAATATCGGCGGGTGAAAGATCGATTTCAAACTTAAAGCGGTCACGCACCTTGGCCAGGAGCACTTTCTTGTCGTCTCCCATTGCGGAGATAACTTCATCCAACTTCTCTTGCGCGGTAACAATCACCCAGACAGGAGAGGATATTTGGCGTGATTTTATCCGGTTCTTGGATTCGGTGCCAAAAAGCTCAACCACGCGTCTCAAGTCTTCCAGGCGCTCCTGGTTATAGGCAACATATTGTCCAACTTCGTCCACGATAAAAAGAATCGACTTACCAGGACGCCGGCGGGAAGCAAGATCAAAAGTTCTTTTTACCAATAAGGCTGGGGTTACCTGTACCCGGTTTTGCGCCATGGATTGCGCAAAGGATTCAACCATGGGATAGGTACTGGCATCCATTTCATGCAAGATAACGCCCGCCCGATTCCAGACTTGAGTACTGGTCCGTCCACGCTGGGTCCACGAGCCTTTACCAGCCTTATCTAACGAAGCGTAACGTTCATCATAGCGTTGGATAAACTCATCCAGTTTGCCTTCATTTTCCAGGGATATTTCAAGCTCAGCCAGGTCAAAATCCTCTGCATAACCCAGATAGCGCAATAAAACCCGATAAAAGAAGGATGAAATACTTTGTGCGCCAGTTCCAGATTGAGCACGATCCGACTGGATATCAAACATGATGACGTCCATGGGATATTGGACGTTGATCAGATCGATCCACTCATCAATTTTTGGATCCTTTATCTGAGCTTTGAATAATTCACTTGCTGAATGCCCCAAAATATTCCGGTTCGCAAGAACATAACCCAAGTTTTTCGCAAAAGAAGATTTTCCAGAGCCAAAGAAACCTGAAACCCAAACCCCGATACCTTCGTGTGGCTCGGATGGATAATCTGCAATGGCTTTAAGCAGAGTGCGATACTGTTCTTTGATCCGCTCGGTGGCCACGTATTCAGTTATTTCATAGTAGACGGTTTGCTCGTCTGTCTGGTCTACTTTGATGATCTCTTCAATCCGTTGGTTTAAATCACGAGCGAGAATTTCACGAATGATCATAGTTTAGCTCCGTGCTGATTATCCATAGATTTTCACCCGGTAGTTTCCGAGTGAATCGCGGTCTTTCATTCCCATAAATCGTAAGCCGGTTGCTCCCTCGAGAGAACCGGGATAAAACAAAATAGCTGGAACTTGCGTATGTCCTTGCATCTCGTCCAAAAGTTTAGAAAGATGGTAAATCGCTGGTGACAACGATGCTGCCCGTGTAAGAAATACGATTGTTTTCCTCGGGTCGAATGCATTCATTTTTTCTGCCAAATGCTTTGGCAAAAGAAACCAATTTTCATCCGATAAATAGGTTGTAATTTGCGCTTGGGCTTTTTCAAACCCCTGGCGGCGCTCGAGTTCAACAATCGCATCTAACCCTTCGGCGGATTCGATGATTTCCCATAATAATTGGGCCAATGAAATTGTGACGACCTCTTTTCCAGCACTCTTCAGGCGTGTGGACAGGAAACGAACTTCTCGACGAAGAATCCATTCTTCCTGAGGATCATATCGCAGGATCGCAAACGGAAGATCGTGATAAACACTGATCCGGGGAGGATCTGCTTTCAGGTCGTTTTCCAGCAGATCAATACGTTCTTTGAGAGATAACACGCGCGTACTCCTCCAAATTGGCTGCGGGGAACGTCAATCGAGTTACTGTCCCTGCTACATGATATTCCAGCAAGTGAAGCTGGTGAGCCTCCATCAGAAAACGTTCAACTGCTCTCTCCGATAGTAAGAACAGCTTCCAGTCTGGGTGATGAATAAGTCGTTCACCAGATGCAACCTCCTGGAATATATAAAAAGCAATAAACGCAAATGCTTCAACTGGCAAGTAGAATGGAGCTATCCTTTTTGTTTTTACCCCTTCTAAAAGGCCAAAGTCACGCAGAGTGCTTAATAGTTCTTGTGCAGAACGAAGGATTGTTTTTTCTGACCACGCCGTAATGGTCTGTTTGTTTTCTATCAATTCATTTATCCAGTCAATTACCATCTCCGGTGTAATCTCTTCAAAACCTTGGTCTCTTTTGGCTACCAAGAAACAAGTTACGGCATCATAGAGCAATCGATCATTCTTGGCTGAAAAGTAGAATAGGACACGGTCAAGCATTTGTGATAATGCAGGTTTGACCATCAGAAGAAGCAGACCTTCAATCAAAGCTGGATCATCTAAATAACGCTGACGGAAAACAACTAGAATATCCTCAACCCTAGAACGTGTTGCTTTTCCAAAAATATTCTGACTTTGTAAACGGGATAAATTAAACTTCACCGTCTGGGAAATATCCCAGTTGGCTAACAATGTTTTCGTATCATCAATCAGAGCTCCAGCTTTAATAATTTTACTGGTATAAAGCTCAGTCTTTGTGTTGTTCACACGCCTCCTAATGATAAATAATATGCAAGCTTTATAGAATTTGGTGATAAGTCGTGGTTCTCATGGCTACATTAATAAGCAAAGGCGATAATTAGTTTCAAGTAACATTTTCCTTCTCGAATACAATGAGGTCCCCCACCTGGCAATCAAAGTACTCGCATAAGGTTTTTATCACCGGTGCATCATATCGCGTCACCTGGTTGTTTGCCCAGGAATTCAGCGTGGACCAGGCAATGCCCGTCTCGCGCTGCACGTCCATCAGCGCGATGTTTTGCTGCTGCTTGGTTGCCTTTTGTGCCAGTAAAATACGAAAATGATTGACAATTTTTCCGGGCATGAGCCACCTCGTGTGGGGATCTTCTATAATCATAGATGAGGTCACAAAAAATGTCAACGAAAATGGAGTACAAGTCGATAAACAGCACAACAAACATGTACCTAAAATTACTCAAAAAACTTTGATTGCTAATCAGCATGAATGTACAATAAAACTATGGCTGAATCCTTTGATATCGAACGAAAAATTTCTGAAATCGAAGCAGAATTAGCGAATCTGGATCATCACCGTGACCAGTTACTGGATGAGCTAAAACATTACCGCCGGCAGCTCCTTCAAAAAGATTCCCCGGCACAACTAATGCTGAACATTCAGGGAATTACCGTCAATAACCAATCCTCTCAAGAGGAAAAGATTCGGTTATTCCGTTCTTTATTCAAAGGGCGGGAGGACGTATTCCCACGCAGGTTCGAAAATTCCAAAACCGGAAAGTCAGGCTATGCCCCCGTCTGTCGTAATGAATGGCAAGCAGGAATTTGTCAGAAGCCGAAGATCGCCTGCCAGGAATGCAATTTTCGCGCGTTTACTCAAGTGAACGATGAAATCATCCGGAATCACCTCATGGGGATTGACCCCAATGAACGTTCAGGCAGAGACTTTACGATGGGGGTTTATCCTTTGTTGGCGGACGAAACTTGCTGGTTTCTAGCGGTCGACTTTGACAAATCCGCCTGGGCTGAGGATGCCAGAGCATTTCTGGAGACATGTATCAGTTATCAAGTTCCTGCCGTTTTAGAACGATCACGATCCGGAAATGGTGGGCACGTATGGATATTTTTTGAAACACCGGTTCCTGCGGTATTAGCGCGAAAACTCGGAGCACTATTGCTTACCAGGACGATGAACAGGCGACCGGAAATCGGAATGGATTCCTACGACCGGCTTTTCCCAAGTCAGGATACCTTGCCCAGGGGCGGATTTGGTAATCTGATTGCCCTGCCGCTGCAGAAAAAACCGCGTGAACAAAACAACAGCGTCTTTTTGGACAATGATCTTAATCCCTATCCCGATCAGTGGGCTTTTTTGTCATCAATTCAGAAGATGACTCATCAAGACCTCGAAAGAATTGTGAAGAATGTTCAAGACGAAGGTGAAATCAC
>CAYPAG010000179.1:0-4107 GCA_964408645.1 uncultured Pelolinea sp.
GGATGGCGTTATGCAAGCGCCAGGCGGGAAGGGCGAGGATCCATCCGGAGGTTTTGATTTGGAAGGTTGGACCGTGCCATTCTTCGATGAGGAAGCTGGAAAAGTAATGGATGAGCAGATGGGGGAGCCGTTTGACCTTCTTTTGGGAAGAAAAACTTACGATATTTTCTCAAGTTATTGGCCGTTACAGAATCCGGATGATCCGACAGCGGCAGCCCTCAATCGAGCGGTGAAGTATGTGGTCACCCATCGACCAATTGAAAATGAGTGGAAGGAAACAATGCGCATAGCCACTAATGTTTCTGATGAGATTAGAAAAATAAAAGATGGGAATGGACCAATGCTGCAAGTTCACGGCAGCAGCAACTTAATTCAAACGCTGTTGGCTAATGATTTGGTGGATGAAATGTGGCTGAAAACCTTCCCAGTATTGCTGGGGAAGGGCAAGCGGCTGTTTGGTGGTGGTGTGAGACCTGCCTCTTTCCAATTAACAAAATCGATCGTTACTCCAAGCGGGGTTGTTGTGGCAAATTATAAGCGGACAGGGATGGTAAAAACTGGTTCTTTCTAATACAATCTTTTCTCGAGTATGAAACTAATCCGATTGGACAGCCAGGACGCCTACTTCAACCTGGCTACAGAAGAGTATCTATTTCAACGCCTGGATCATGCCGGTGCTTATTTTCTGCTTTGGCAAAACAAATCGGCGGTTGTGGTGGGCAGCCACCAAAATATGATTGAGGAAATCAATCTCGAGTATGCCAATGACGCAGGGATTCAAGTCGCGAGGCGTCTTTCGGGCGGCGGGGCGGTATTTCACGACCTGGGAAATCTTAATTATTCTGTTCTTGTTCATTCGGATGAGATGCGTTGGGATATCAAACGCATGGCGGATCCAGTGGTTGACACCCTAACCAGATTAGGCGTTGATGTTGGGGGAAACCAAAGGAATGATCTTCTGATTGACGGAAAAAAAATTTCGGGTAGTTCGCAATTTATAAAGGGCCAGCGGTTGCTCCACCATGGCACTTTGCTGTTCTGCTCTGATCTCAATGTACTTTCAAATTCATTAAAAGCGAGAAATGATCGAATCGAATCCAGAAGCATCAAGTCAGTAAGAAGCAAGGTAACCAACATCGTTGAGCATTATCCAAATGTAACGGTTCACAAATTTATTTCTGAACTGACCGATGTCCTTCGCGAAAATTCGCATGTCGAGGAATTCGAATTGTCAAGCGAGGATATGGAGGCTATTTCCCGGTTGAATGAGGAAAAGTACGCGACCTGGGAGTGGATCTATGGAAAATCGCCTGAGTTCATAGTAAACAAACAACGGCAGGTTGATCAAGGTGATATAAAAATATGTTTGGTTGTAAAAAGCGGGATCATTCAGTCTTTGAAGATTGAAAATGATGGATGGCCGAATTCAAATATTTCACAAGTTGAAAGCGCCCTTTCCGGGGTGAAATTATCTGAAGAAGAAATTAGAAAATCTCTTGAATTCTTGAGAAGCGATCACATGATTCAATCGATTTCTGTGGCCGAATTAGCAAAAGCGATTGCATATTAATTTTTTTTAATTAGTGAGCTGAGTAGTCATGACATTTTTAATAATTCACAAATCCCCATGACTTCACTATCTTTAGATATGGTTTTGTCTAGCTTGGATCATCTATATCGAACCAAACATGGCTGATCAATCAGCGTTGAAAATCATGCAAAAAATGCATGTGATGTTTTGTGTCTCGATACAGCCCTTTAAAGACATCGTACAGGTCATTGTAAATATTGGCATTAGCGGGATTAGGTTTTATGGTCGAGACATTCTTAACCCATTTGTAATTCTCCGATAGACTCTTAAATTCACCCAAACCAACGCCCGCCATAAACGCGTCGCCATATGCGGCACTGCTTTCAGTTTCAGGAATGGTCATTTCGATATTGGCAATATCACTGACAATTTGCATCCAGCCGCGGTTCTTGGTTCCGCCTGCAGTGCCGATGATCCTTTTTGGGTAGATTCCTTCCTCTGCAATGGTTTCGATGATGTCACGAATGCCGAATGCGATCCCTTCCAGGAGGGAGCGGTAAACATCGGCGCGGGTATGTCCAATGGTCAAACCGATTATGGTTCCCCTGGCTTTCGAATCGTATATCGGCGTCCTTTCCCCTTCAAAATAGGGAAGCGTGACCAAACCCCTGGCTCCGGGTGGAGAGTCGTTCAATAGATCAGCGAGGGCAGCGTAGGCATTTTTCCCGCCGGCTTCCTGATTTGCCATTTCCAACCCGGCAAAATTATCCCTGAACCAGCGGGTAATGCTGCCGGAAGTAGATGTTCCTCCCTGAATGGTAAAAGCGGATTCATCGAGCCAGGGGGCAGCCCAGTATTTTTTTGATGGGATCAGTTTATCCGCGAGAAGCACAAAGAAAAAGCTGCTGCCGAACATGATCATCAAATCTCCGGACTGGTTTGCTCCGGTGCTAACGGTCTCAGCACCTGCATCCGTCACCCCGACGATCACTTTGGTGCCGGCTGCCAGGCCGGTTTCCCGGGCGGCTTGCTCCGTGACCACACCAGCCAACGCGCAAGACCAATCCGGGTTCGGCAGCTTATCTACCGGAGTGATGTAATTGGTTGTTTCAGGATGCCATTGATGCCGGCGTATATCGACCATGGGCGTATATTCAGCCATGGTGAAAATATCCAGGGTGGGCCTGCCTGTCAATTTATAAATGATGTAATTGTGGCTTGTTAAAAAATATTTTGTTTCGGCAAAAATTTTCGGTTCATTTTTCTTGATCCATAAGATTTTCGGCCCCGCTGATTGCACAGTCAGCTTCATGCCGCTGATCTTAAAGACTTTTTCCTCTGAAAATTTTGCTTCCAATTCGTCAATTTCATCCAGTGATCTTGTGTCAATACCGTAAAGGATGGCTTTTCGCAAAGGGTGACCGCCTGCATCTATCGGTAGTACGCAAACACCCAAACCGCTGACGCCAACACATTTGATTTCGAAAGGATCTACTCCACTATTGGTTAGCAAGATTTGGCTGATTTTGCAAAACTCTCCCCACCAAACCTGATCGGCGTCATGCTCGGCCCAGCCAGGCTTTGGTGATTCAATGCCATGTTCAAGAGAATGTTCGGCAACAATCTCTCCTGAATTTAAGTCGACCAAGACGCCTTTTGAAGAATATGTTCCTATATCAACGCCAAGCACCAACTTCTTGTCCATTTGCGCCTATTCTTTCCTCTGTACTTTAGGAACTGCCACCTTTGCGGTCACCTTATTCTTTGTGTAATAGTTAATGATGAAAATCAAGATTAGGAGCAACCCCCAGACAAAATCCTTAAAGAACGCGCTTCCCCGAATTCCAACCAACAGCATATGGAAGCCTGTTGAGATAACTTGAAGGATGAATACGGTGATAAACACATTGATGACTTTTCCGGAACCGGCTGAGATCCCTGCCAGGACGTTGATTAATATGGTTAGCAGGACATAGGTTCGGATCCCATACTGATAAGACGCTGACATGGTGCGGCTCATGATCAGGATTCCGGCAATCGCGGACAGGATACCGCTGAACACAAAATACAACAGCGTGAGTTTCTTGTTGTCGATTCCGGAAAAGTGCGAAGACACAGGATTTGTACCCAACAACTTCAATTTAAAACCAAACGAGGATCGATTCAGGAGAAACATCAACAAAATTGTTACAACCAAGAAAATCAAGAAAGGCATCGGAAATCCAAAGACTGAGGTGTTTGAGATTAGACTGATGGATTCGGAAAAACCGGTGACTGCAGATCCCTTGGTTAAACCAACCGAAATCCCTGTGAAAAAAGCATTCGTTGCCAAGGTTGCCAGGATCGGCGGAGCGTTGATGTAGCCAACCAGCAACCCATTAAACAGCCCACATAATATACCAACGAGCACTGCCACGAGGCAGACCGCGCCGATTTGTATCGCGGGATTTTCGGGGAGTCCGGCCAATGGCAGAAATTTCAATATAAAAAACGATGCCATGATGGCTGAAATATTTGAAGCAGCATTGACAGAAAGATTGATGCCTCCCACGAGATACGGCAGCATCATGGCATAG
>CAYPAG010000180.1:0-2969 GCA_964408645.1 uncultured Pelolinea sp.
GTCCTGTGGCCGGATAAATAGATGAGGAATGTAATGAATAAAAAAGCGATACACGGAAAAACCATTTATCGAAGCAATTTGGCGACGGATATCCGAGTGGCGCATGATTGTGGATTCGGCGCGATTGAAATCGTTGCATCCAAACTGTATAGCTTCCTGGAACAAGGCAACTCAACCGATGATTTAAATAGGATCTTGAACAACTATCAAATCGCCCCAGTTTGTATCAACGACATCGCACATGTTGAAACAGATGATCCGGTAAAGCTGGAAGAGATTTTGAAAGAGACAGAATACTTATCAAAAGTAGCCAAGGAGATTAACTGCCCGGTCATTCAACTTGTTCCACTGCTTGCTTTGGAAGGTAGGCCTTGGGAAGAAATTGCGCGAATCACTGGACAAAATGTTGGGAAAATTGGTGCGATTGGGAAAAAACATGGAATAGGTTTCCAAATGGAACCGGTCGCATGGTCTCCGATACATTCTCTGTCAAAATGCCTTGAAATGATTGAAATTGCAGGCGAAGATAACGTGCGAATGGTCGTGGATTTTTGGCACCTTTGGGCTGGAGGGGAAACATCACCGGAGGAAGTCGCCAAACTGGATAGATCCATGATCTACAACATTCATTTCTGTGATGGCAAAAAACAACCAAGAGACACCCAATGGGATGAAACAATATTGAGGGGATATTATCCGGGAGACGGAGACATTCCGATAAGGGATTGGGTGGACGCGGTGAAATCCACCGGATATGATGGTTATTGGTCTTGCGAACTTGTAAGCGCAAAACATTGGGAGGATGATGTATTTGAAGTTGCTTCAGCAATGAGCAAGGCAATGGATAAATATATCTTCCTAAATTAAATCTTGTGAAGAAAAGTGATCTTTATAAGAATTGGTAGCAATGGTAATCTGAAGCAAGATCGGAATTACTGGCGAGATTGGACAAACAATTTCTTTTTAAAAAAATATAGACCGAGGAGGTCAAAATGGAAAGTAAATTTAAAAGCCCGCTTCACAAAACAGTCAGCACCACCAAAACAGATTTCTGGAATGATTCCTGCTCCATTGAAGAGCTGACTTATGCCATTGAGCATGGTGCGGTTGGCGCAACATCCAACCCGACGATTGTATTAAATGTTTTCAAACAGGAATTCCACCTCTGGAAGGAGCGATTGCTGCAGATCATTCGTGAGAACCCCACCTGGTCTGAAGTGGAAGTCACCTGGAAGATCTTTGAAGAAATAGGTGTTAAAGGTGCGGAATTGCTGCTTCCTGTTTTCGAACGCGAAAAGGGCAAAAAAGGCCGATTGTCCATTCAAACCAATCCGGCCAACTACCGCAATGCAGCTGCAGTGACTGAGCAAGCCATTCACTTCAACACATTGGCGCCAAATATTCAGGTGAAAGCCCCGGTAACCAGCGCCGGTGTAAAAGCCATCGAGGAAATGACCTACCACGGCGTGAACGTGAACGCCACGGTTAGTTTCACCGTGCCGCAGGCAATTGCAGTGGCTGAAGCGGTGGAGCGTGGAATGAAGCGGCGGGAAGCAGAGGGAAAATCGTGCACCGATATGACTCCGGTCTGTACGCTGATGGTTGGCCGAATGGATGACTGGCTGAAGGTCATCGCGGCGAAAGAAAAAATCGCGGTCACACCAGGATATCTCGATTGGGCCGGTGTCGCGGTGATGAAGAAAGCATACGGCATCTACCAGGAGCGCGGATACCGAACTCGCTTGTTGGCGGCAGCATACCGGCACCATCTGCATTGGTCGGAGCTGATTGGTGGTGACGTTGTGCTAACGATCCCATCTGAATATCAGCGCCTTTTCAACTCATCTGACATTGAGGTCAAGGAACGCATGCAAAATCCTGTTTCCACCGAAATCGTCGACTATCTCTATTCTCATTTCGCGGATTTCCGAAAAGCTTATGATGTGGATGGCATGCAGCCAGAAGAATTCGATACTTATGGTGCAACGGTGCGCACACTGCGTGGATTCATTACTTCTTATCACGATTTGCAAGCATTGGTGCGTGATTACATGCTGCCAAATCCGGATAAATAGGCGAGGGAAATATGGATGGATTTATTGATGAACTGATTGCCAAGGCACGCGCGGCTCAGAAACAAATTGAATTCTGGCCTCAGGACAAGGTTGACCTGATGGTTGCTGCGGTGGGGTGGGAGACCTATAAACAGGCGGAGGCCATCGCGAAGCTGGCAGTGGAAGAAACCCAGATGGGTGTGTTTGAGCACAAAAAGCTTAAACACCAGAAGAAAACCCTGGGTGCACTGCGTGATATGGATGGGGTTAAATCCGTTGGCGTAATTGAAGAAGATCCTGTAAAAGGATTGATCAAGGTGGCCAAACCGGTGGGTGTCATTGGCGCACTGACGCCTGTGACAAATTGCGAAGCCACCTTGCCTTCCAAAGCGCTGCCCGCATTGAAAGCTCGCAACGCAATTATTTTCGCGCCACATCCCAAAGCCAAGAAAACAGCCAAACTGGTGTGTGAATCTATGTGGGCTGGACTGCGTAAGGTTGGTGCACCGTTGGACCTGATTCAGGTCATCGATGAACCCAGTATTGACCTATCCAAAGAATTAATGAGTAAAGTGGATCTGGTGATCGCCACCGGGGGCGGCCCGATGGTCAAGTCTGCCTATTCGAGTGGCACACCAGCTTATGGTGTTGGCGCGGGGAATGCCGTGGTGATTGTGGATGAAACGGCAGACCTGGCTGAAGCGGCAAAAAAGATCTATCTGGGAAAAACCTTTGATAATGCCACGTCATGTTCTTCAGAGAATTCTCTGGTTATCCAGGAAGGAATCTACGAGGACATGATTGTCCAACTGAAAACACAAGGCGGGTACCTTTGTAATGAAGAAGAACGCGCCAAATTGAAGGCATTAATGTGGCCGGACGGTGTTCATCTCAATGGCGCAATCGTGGCTCAGC
>CAYPAG010000180.1:2979-4000 GCA_964408645.1 uncultured Pelolinea sp.
GCCAGTGGAAAAAATTGCCAGTTTGGCAGGTGTTCAAATCCCGGACGGTACCACTTTCCTGATGGTGGAGGGAAAACAAATTAGTCCTGAAGATCCCTTCTGTAAAGAGAAACTTTCTCTTGTGTTGACCTTGTGGAAATATACACAATTTGCTGAAGCTATTCGTACCATCAATGAGATCACCAACATCAATGGGCGAGGGCATTCCTGCGGCATTCACACGGCGATGGAAGATCGAATAGTTGAATTGGCGATTTCCGTCAATGTAAGCAGAATCATGGTTAACCAGTCCCACAGCCTGGGGAACAGCGGTAACTATAACAATGGTATGCCATTCACCCTAACTTTGGGTTGCGGCAGCTGGGGCGGGAACATTACCACTGAGAATATTCACTTAAAGCATTTTATGAATGTAACCTGGGTATCCAAACCCATTGAACCAGTGGTCCCAGATGAGGAAAAACTATTTGGAGATTATTGGAGGAAGTTCGGAAAATAACAATAGCGGGAGTGATTATTCATAAACCCAAATCCATCTAATTATCCATTGGAAGAAACTGAAACCAGCAAATTAACCTTTAAATTCAGAACAGGGTAGTTGGAGCCAAACCCAACTACCCATGACCATAAATTTCTTAATAGAAATAGGGTCTTTTTGTAAAACGACAGAAAATTGATTGGGTATTTATAAGCTTTAAAAATAATTGGAAACCGGTGAGATTTATAAGTGGGACAGGAAGAAATTGACATTGAAGAAATTCCACTTATATTTTTTAAGGAAAGCAGATACGCTGTTTCAATAAATTGAAGCCTTAATCTGAAATTCTCGGAATTATTTGGACGTAAATGAAGAAAAAAATTGACACATTAAATGAAAAAAAAGAAATCGCGCGATTAGGCGGCGGTCAGGAGAGGATACAAAAGCAGCACGAAAAAGGCAAACTAACCGCCCGTGAGCGCATCAGAGAACTGCTGGATCCGGGCAGCTTCCATGAACTCGAGATGTTCTCCACCCAGCGGG
>CAYPAG010000181.1:0-3996 GCA_964408645.1 uncultured Pelolinea sp.
CATACGATTATCTACCTCTCTTTTACTCCGATCTGTTTGATCTGGGGTACGAAGCTGTGGGTGAGTTGAGATCAGATGCCCAGATTGTTGAGGACTGGCAGGAGAAATATCATAAAGGTGTGCTGTACTACCTCAAAGACCGGCGAGTGCGAGGGGTGTTGCTATGGAATGTGTGGGATAAAGTGGACGATGCCCGCGAAGTGATTGGTTTGCCGGGTCCGTTGAATCCCGAGGATCTGAGAGGAAAAATAAAGGGTTAACCAACTATTTGGTTACGAAAACCAACGCGAATCTTGCTATCGCAACTATACCCATCAGAATCCAGGCGGGAATGCTTTGATGATTGACCATAGCGTAATATACAGCCACTGGGATCAAAATATCGGTAGCCACCGAAAGCCGATTAATCGTATTTAGATTAAGAGATTTCTTTTTCATCATTAAAACCAACCGTACGCATTAAATACCATGGCGATAATTCCGGATATCAGCACCAAACCAAGACCATAGATCAATATCTTCCCGATCACCTGGCTTTCCTGGTTGTTCAATCCTACTGTTGCGCAGCCCAGAACCACTTTGGCCGGCGCCATCATACTGCCCATCGCGCCACCGGCGGTTTGAGCAGCCAAGATCATGGGCACGCTCAACCCCAGCAGTTCAGCGGTGCGCATCTGCAGCGCAGCAAACAACACGTTGGAGTTGCTGTTTGAGCCCGTGATAAACGCACCCAGCGCGCCGATGAAAGGGGAAACCAGAGGAAAGATCGATTGACCAAACGCCCGGCTGATACCGAGCGCGAGGATCTCGATCATCTGGGTGTGGGACATGATCGTGGCTATACCCACCATGGTGAAGATGGTGATGGTGGTGTTGGTGGAACTCTTGGCGGTTTTCTTGACCACTATGGCAAGGTCTTTCTTTTTCAGCAAGCCTGATGCTCTAAAGACAAAATAAGTGATCACAGCACTTAGCAGAATGATCGTGCCTGGATGTGTGAGTATCTTGATTGCCCGCCCGGGACCCGCAGGCGTGATATCACCCAGCGTGGTGGTGATTTCCGGGAAAAGCAGCTCGAATTTGACTTTTCCCAAAGTTGATTTAATGCTGTCCACCAGGTTGAAAAGCAGCGTAAGCGAAACGAGGATCACATATGGCATCAAGGAAAGCAGCAGGTGCTTTTGGGATACAGGAGAATTCTCTGCGCTGGATTTTTTTCTGGCGATCAGCAAGTAAGTGACGATCAAGGCGATCAAAGCGGGTACAGTGACGGCGATGATCCACAAGCCATTGGTGCTCAAAAGATACTGTCCGCCGGCCAGAATGGCGCTGGTGAGCGCGGTGGTTGGGAAAGCGCGTTTTAATCCGCGCAGACCATCGGCTACGAAGGTGACTAGCAAGCCGCTGATGAAAGCCAGAATACCGAGCATCACCGCGGATGCTGGCGCGAGCAGCTCGCCGGGTAAGTTGGTCACGGCCATCATGGATTGGTAAGAACTCGCCATCGAGCCAAAGGTGACGCCCCAGGCGTGCCCGATGCTGGACATGACCAGCGCTTGAACCGGATTGAAGCCGGTGCTAACCAGCAGAGGAGCAGCCACAGCGACCGGCACACCAAACCCGCCCATGCCCTGAAGAAATGAAGGAAATAGCCAGCCGAGAAAAATTCCCTGCATGGCTTTATCACCTGTAAGATGGGTGAGCCATAAACCGATTTTTGATATTGTTCCTGCCTGCTCGGTGAGTATATAAAGGAGAAGGGCGGTCCAAATGATCAGCAGCACATCCAGAGAGAGAAAGAATGCCTTGCTGTATGTGTAAGCGATCAGGTCAAACCTTGCGCCGAAAAAAAGCACTGCGGTGAGGACAGTGGCCAACCAGCTCAATGCACCCGCGCGGCTGCCGCCCCATTTAAATCCAAGCATGACTGCCAGGAATAGAATGATCGGCCCCGCGGCCAATAACCAAGTCATCAAATTGATCTCCATAACGAGGGGAGATTATACATCAATGAAAAGATTATGCGGTATCCAGCAGGAAAGGCAAGTTCATTTTTCTATTGAAAAAATCCTGTATGGTAAAATCGTATCTTGGCAAATTTCGTTATTTTTACCAATTAATTTTTCCGGAGGAAAGAAATGTCAGAAAAGAAATGGGTATACCTTTTCAACGAAGTCAAGGAAGCCGAAGCGTATGCTGGCTCCTGGGATGGTGTGAGAGGATTATTGGGCGGTAAAGGCGCAAACCTGGCGGAGATGACCCGCATCGGAATGCCGGTCCCGCCATTTTTTACAGTTACCACAGAAGGCTGCAATGCCTATCTGGCGGAAGGAAACAAATTCCCTGGAGCCATGTGGGACCAAATGCTCGCTGCCTTGAAAGAAGTTGAGAAGGCTTCCGGCAAGAAATTCGGCGATCCAAAAAATCCATTATTGGTCTCCTGCCGCTCCGGCGCAAAGATGTCCATGCCTGGCATGATGGACACCGTCCTCAATATTGGCTTGAATGATGAAACCGCCAAGGGTATGGTCGCTCTGACCGAGAACGAACGATTTGTGTTTGACGCGTATCGCCGCCTGGTGTCCATGTTTGGATCAGTGGTACTGGGCATTGACGATGAGGCCTTTGAGCATGTGCTTGAGAAAGCGAAAAAGGATAAGGGCGTCACTGCGGACACCGACCTGGATGCCGCGGACCTCAGGAATCTGGTTGAACTCTACAAAGCCGTGGTTAAGAAAGAAAAAGGTTTTGATTTCCCGCAGGATCCTCTGGAACAAATGAAGCTTGCCACCGAGGCAGTCTTCAGCTCCTGGAATGGCAAACGCGCCATTGATTACCGCCGCGCGGAAAATATCCCCGATGACTTGGGCACCGCAGTCAATATTGTGACCATGGTGTTTGGCAATATGGGCTGGGAATCCGGCACAGGTGTCGCATTCACACGCAACCCGGCCAATGGTGAAAATAAACTTTATGGCGAATACTTATTGAACGCTCAGGGTGAAGATGTGGTCGCGGGTATCCGCAACACTGATCCCATCACCAAAATGGCTGACACTCTGCCCGAAGCATACGAAGAATTCATCAAAATCACCCATATCCTCGAAAAACATTATCATGACATGCAGGACATGGAATTCACGGTGGAAAACCGCCGTTTGTGGATGCTTCAGACCCGCAATGGCAAACGCACCGCCGCAGCCGCAGTTAAGATCGCGGTGGATATGGCTAACGAAGGCTTGATCAGCAAGGAAGAAGCGATCCAGCGCGTCACCCCAACCCAGGTGGATACCCTCCTGCACCCGCAGTTCACCGGCAACACCAAGGATGAAGCCAAGAAATCCGGCCGGCGCTTCGCCACCGGCGTCAACGCTTCTCCGGGCGCGGCTGTTGGCCAGGTTTATTTTGACGCGGACACAGCCGAACGCATGGCCAAGGAAGAAGGCCAGCAGGTGATCATGGTGCGTCCTTTCACCAAACCCGATGATGTACATGGTATGCTCGCGGCCAAAGGTATTTTGACCTCCGAGGGCGGCGCGACCTCTCACGCGGCGGTCGTTGCCCGACAGTTTGGCGTTCCCTGTATCGTCGGTGCTTCCATGATGAAGATCAATATGGAAAAACGGATCCTTGAATCCGAAGGAACGATAGTCAAAGAAGGCGAATGGATCTCCATTGACGGCGGTTCAGGCGAGGCCTTCACCGGCAAGCTGGACATGTCCGCTCCATCACTTGAGGAACAGACCGATCTCCTCACCCTCCTGGGCTGGGCTGACGCGATCTGCGATACCCCCGGCATGCGTAAAGCGCCCGCTGGCTGGCCGACCACCGGCTTGCAGGTATGGGCCAACGCGGATTATCCCGCGGATGCCCGGCGCGCCCGCTCTTATGGCGCACGCGGTATCGGCCTGTGCCGCACCGAGCATATGTTCTTTGAACAATCCCGTCTGCCCATCGTGCAGCGTATGATCCTGGCGAAAACCTCCGAGGAACGCA
>CAYPAG010000182.1:0-3946 GCA_964408645.1 uncultured Pelolinea sp.
CGCAGGTTGTATTTCTTTTCCTTTTCATCAAAAAGCTCTGAAGCCGCAGGATCAAGCGCGATGGCGACATCCTGTCCGCGTCCCGCTTTAAAACCGGCTTTTTCGATGGCTTCAAGGATCACTTCAACTGCTTCAACATTGGCTTTCAAATTGGGCGCATAACCGCCCTCATCACCTACAAGTGTGGCGTAACCTTTGGCTTTTAGGACGGATTTCAGCGCGTGATAAATTTCCGCGCCCCAGCGCAGCCCTTCTGCGAAAGAGGAAGCGCCAAAAGGCATGACCATGAATTCCTGCGCATCCGTGGATTGCCAGGCAGTGTGAGCGCCGCCGTTAAGGATATTCATCATGGGAACAGGAAGCACATGCGCGTAAACGCCGCCGATGTAGCGGTAAAGCGGCATATCCTGGGAGACTGCAGCGGCTTTAGCCACAGCGAGGCTCGTGCCTAGAATCGCGTTGGCGCCCAGTTTGGATTTGTTGGGTGTGCCGTCCAGCTCCAGCAGCGCTTTATCGATACCCATCTGGTCAGACGCATCCCAGCCAATAAGTTCGTCAGCGATCGCGTTGTTTACGTTATCGACAGCTTTTAATACGCCTTTCCCCAGAAAACGGTCTTTGTCGCCATCGCGCAGCTCCAGGGCTTCATGCACGCCGGTGGAAGCGCCGGATGGGACAGCCGCGCGTCCTACGCTGCCATCTTCCAGATAAACTTCAACCTCAACGGTCGGATTGCCGCGGGAATCCAGGATTTCCTTACCTTCAATTGCGTCGATATATGTGTACATATTATTTCCTCTCACCTTAAGTTTAATTAAATTTTCGCGCTAAGTATAATACTTGACTCTTATTTAGCCGGACTGCCTATTGCCGCCTTGATAAAATCGTTGAACAATGGATGAGGCCGATTGGGCCGTGATAAAAATTCAGGATGGAACTGCGATCCGAGCATGAATGGGTGATCCTTCAGCTCGGCGATCTCCACAAGTTTTCCATCGGGTGAAATACCAGAGAATACCATCCCGCCAGCTTCCAGCTCAGCCCTGAATTGATTATTCAATTCATACCGGTGACGATGCCGTTCTTCAATCATGTCCTGCTGGTAGGCCATAAAAGCCTTGGTGCCGGCAAAGACCCTGCAAGGCCATAATCCCAAACGCATTGTGCCGCCTTTGTTGGTGACGTCTTTTTGATCAAGCATAAGATCGATCACTGGGTATGGGGTTTCTGAATCAAATTCGGTTGAATTCGCTTTTTCATTATTGAAAAGATGGCGGGAAAATTCGATGACCATCACTTGCATACCCAGACATAATCCTAAATATGGAATTTTATTTTCACGGGCATAACGAGCGGCCTTGATTTTTCCTTCTGTGCCACGAACGCCAAATCCACCAGGTACGACAATCCCATCCACTCCTGACAATAATTCATCTGCGTCTTTTTCTTCGAGATCGCATGAATGGATCCAAAGTATTTCAAGTTCGGCGCTGTTATTCAGGCAGGCATGTTTTAGCGACTCACGAACACTGATGTAGGCGTCATGCAGCTCCACATATTTACCTACCAACGCGATCTTCAAATGATGATCAGGGTTTTCAACTGCACTGGCCAGACGTTCCCAGTCTCTCAGGTCGGGTTCTTTGATCGGTTTTTGCCCAAAATAGTTAAGAATATATTCCGCGACGTGGAATTTCTCCAAGATTAGAGGCACCGAGTAAAGTACTGGCGCAGTGACCAAAGGAATCACCGCCTGGAGTTCAACATCACAGAATAAAGAGATCTTTTCCACCAACGCGTCGTTGATTGGCTGGTCGGCGCGGGCAACGATCATATTCGGGGTGATTCCGATGGAGCGCAATTCGCGCACGGAATGCTGCGTTGGTTTGGATTTTAATTCGCCAGTTGCGCCGATATAGGGAAGCCAGGTGGTGTGAACAAAAAATGTCCTGTCCCTCCCAAGCTGCTGGCGGAGCTGCCTTAAGGATTCCAAAAATGGCTGGCTTTCAATATCGCCGACTGTCCCGCCCACTTCCACCAGCACGTATTCCGCGCCTGATTTCTCCGCGACCTGCAGGATTTTCTTTTTAATGACATCTGTGATATGCGGGATCACTTGAATCGTTCCACCGAGATAATCCCCACGACGTTCGCGGCTGATCACCTCGTTGTAAACTTGGCCGCTGGTCATGTTCGATTCCCTGGTAAGGCGGATATCCACAAATCGTTCATAATGGCCAAGATCCAGGTCCGTTTCAGCGCCATCATCCAGAACGAATACTTCTCCATGTTGATAAGGGCTCATCGTTCCGGGGTCAACATTGAGATATGGGTCCAGTTTCTGGATCACCACTGAAAAACCGCGCTCCTTGAGCAATCGGCCGATGGATGCAGCGGTTAATCCCTTGCCGACGGAGCTAATCACCCCACCAGTGAAAAAGATGAATTTGGATGAATTATCGATCATTGGCTTTTATTCCTTTGATTTTAAGTAGAGAGGGGAGGGCTGTTGAATAAACCCTCCCCAGAATGGCGAGTTGTATTGATTTGCTTGAGGTACGAGATCCTCGCATTCAATATTCTTTTCTCACTAATTCCAAAAGTTTACCATATGAAAAGACCTCGCCTCGGCGAGGTCTTCAGTAATTTGGGTAATTTATCTTTGGTTTAGGGTGCGGGAAAGCAGATCTTCCTGCTCTTCGCTAAGCGCTTTGTCTTTCTTTCCGCGCTGTGCGGCTTTCCGGTCAGCCAATTCCGCCCTTTCCATGGCTTCCTTCATCCGGATTTCCATGACTGTGGGTTCAGCTTCTTCGGATTTTTCTTCGTGAATTTCTGGTTCTCGCTGCTTTTGTTGACCACCTTTACCTTTGCGTCGAGCGGGGCGGGCAGGTGTGATTTTCACACCTTCGATCTCATCCAAATCTGGCTGCAGCGCTTTCATGCTCAATCGAATCTGGCGGCGCCGCCGGTTGAAATCGATCACTTTGACTTCAACCTCATCGCCGATATTGACGACATCTGTGGCATTGCGAACATAACCTTGGGTCAGTTCACTAATGTGGACCAATCCCGGCCGCTCAGCGCCAATATCAACAAATGCGCCGAACTTTTCCAGTTCAACGACTTTTCCTTTCAGGACCATATCTTTTTCGATTTCACGCCACTCAAGGGTGAGCGGCTTTTTCATGGATACCTCAATCCGATCTCCGCGCAGGTTGCGGACATAAACATCAATATCCTGTCCTTCCTGCAATGCATCTTCCACTTTGAGAATTGGTTCATTTTTCGCGGTAACGATTTGGGAGACATGCAGCAGCGCGGGTTTTTCAATGCCAATATCAACAATCGCGCCGGCTTTACCGGTTTTTAGAACCTTCCCCTTGAGATGCATTTTTCTTTCGATCTGGTCAATTGAGGTGATGCCAGTTACTTCATCTGAATTCATTAAACATATGCTCCTGTCATTGGTATCAAGCAGCCGTTCATTATACTCTCCTGATCTTAAGCTGTCAATTAAAGTATTGAGTTACCCGAGGTTTTTCAGGTACTCAATTGCCCGATTTAGCTGGCTGTCAGTGAGAGTTTCGATATCTTCCTCTGATATATCAATGGAGATATTTGGCGCCAACCCCTCTTCCTGGATCTGACGCCCATTGGGTGTCAACCAGCGCGCGATAGTCAGTCGGATCGCGCCAAAATCGTTCGGCAGAGGATCCCAGATTTGGATATAACCTTTTCCGTAAGATGTGGCGCCAATAAGCACCGCGCGGCCATAATCCTGAAGCGCGCCTGCCATGATCTCTGAGGCGGATGCGGAACCCTCATTGATCAAGACGACCATCGGCGATTTTGTGTCAAGCGAGCGGCCGCTATGCTCATAGATTTTTTGGCTGCCGTCACCCCATTCTTCAATCAGAATGTCCCCTGATTCTATAAAAAACGAGGT
>CAYPAG010000183.1:0-3919 GCA_964408645.1 uncultured Pelolinea sp.
TCGGGCACGCCTGGGCGAAAAAAGGCACACCGATCGCGGATGAATTCCGTTACGTAAGCAACACCAACACCGATTGGCTGAATGTGGAGCAGATCAAAGAGATCGTTGAACCCTTCGAAAAGGAGTAGATCGGACTTATTATGCGCATCCTGGTGACAGGCGCTTCCGGACTTCTTGGGTTGAACTTCTGCCTGAAAATGGCAGATGATCATCAGCTTACCGGTGTGACCCATTCCAGCACGCTGCGCGATTTGCCTTTTGAGAGTGTTCAATGTGATCTTTCTGAAGCAGGTGTGATTGCCCAATTAATTGACAATCACCAGCCCCAGTTGGTTCTTCATTGCGCGGCCATGGCCAATGTGGATGCCTGCGAGACTCACCCAGATCAGGCGATGTTAATCAATGCCCAGGTACCAGGTGAGTTGGCGGCTGTGTGCCATGCTCGTCACATCAAACTGGTACATATTTCCACTGACGCGGTTTTTGACGGCAGGAAGGGCGATTATTCCGAAGAGGATGATCCGAATCCCTTGTCTGTCTATGCGTCATCCAAGCTGGCGGGTGAGCAAAATGTGCTTGAAGCCAATCCCGAAGCGATAGTGGCGCGGGTGAATTTTTTCGGCTTCAGCGTGAGCGGAACCCGCAGTCTGGCTGAATTTTTTCTCAACCATCTCAGCGCTGGAAATTCCGTAAATGGATTTGTGGATGTGATGTTTTGTCCGCTTTATGTGGCTGACCTGATCGACGTCATCATGAAGATGGTGGATAATGATCTCATGGGACTTTATCATGTGGTGTCGCCGGAATCTCTCAGCAAATATACGTTTGGCGTCAATATCGCCAGGAAGTTCGGTTTTGACTCCGCGTTGATTAAACCCATTTCCGTGGCGGAAGGCGGTTTGACCGCTCGGCGTTCACCGCGGCTGGATCTAAGCATTGACAAGCTGAAAAGCGGGAAGATTATGCCCCCGGACCAGACGGCTGGGATGGATCATTTTTACCAGGATTTCATGTCAGGGTTGCCTGAAAAAATCAGGTCATTTGCCTTGTGAATTTGGAGGAAAAATGGAATTCAAGATTGGAACTCGCTGGATAGGCGAAAAGCATCCCACCTATTTCATCGCGGATATCGCTGCCAACCATGACGGCGATCTCGATCGCGCGAAATTGCTCATCAAGCTGGCCAAGGAGGCAGGCGCGGACGCGGCCAAATTCCAGAATTTCACCGCACCCAAGATCGTGTCCGATTATGGTTTCAAGTCGCTGGGCGGCCAGCAGTCGCATCAGTCTCAGTGGAAAAAATCAGTCTTTGAAGTCTATCAGGATGCTTCCGTGCCCTTCGACTGGACGCCTATTCTCAAGGAAGAGTGCGACAAGGTGGGGATCGATTATTTTTCATCGCCCTATGATTTCGATGCGATCGATCAATTGGACGCGTACATGCCGGCTTACAAGATTGGATCAGGTGAGATTGACTGGATCGAGGCGCTGGAACGCATGGCGTCCAAAGGGAAACCCGTCCTGCTTGCGACCGGCGCGGCGACTATCGGTGAGGTGCAGCGAGCGGTGCACGCCATTATGGCCATGAATAAACAACTCGTGCTGATGCAGTGCAACACCAACTACACGGCCAGCCTTGAAAACTTCAACCACATTCATCTCAATGTGCTCAACACCTATCATGCCATGTTTCCTGAGGTTGTCCTTGGGCTTTCGGATCATACACCCGGGCACGCCACGGTTCTTGGCGCGGTGGCTTTAGGCGCGCGGGTCATTGAAAAGCATTTCACCGATGATAATTCGCGTGAAGGTCCGGATCATAAATTTGCCATGAACCCGGTGACTTGGGCGGAGATGGTTGAGAATACACGCCGCCTGGAACGCGCCATGGGCTCGCCGGATAAGGTGGTGGCGGAAAATGAGCTGGAGACCGTGGTGATCCAGCGCCGCTGTTTGCGTGCGGCGCGTGATATTCACGCGGGAGAGATCTTTGACCGCGCGATGATCGACGTGCTGCGGCCAGCCACGCCAGGCGCCATTCTTCCTGATGAGGTGGACAGGGTGATCGGTATGGTCGCGATCGCCGACATTCCCCTTGGCAAGGAATTGCGCTGGGGGATGCTGGCTAACTAAAGGAGTCTATCCTGCGAATTCTATATTGCTCCCAGGGGTATTCACCGCACGATCACCGCTTTCTGTCCGCGCTTTCAACCAGCAGCCATGAGATCTTCTGGCTGCGCCTTGAACGCACAGGGCGGATCGAGGAAACGCGCGCGCTTCCGGGAAATATCACAGCTGTGCCATGGCGTGATGATGATCGCACACTGGGGTTGGATGAATACCCATTGATCAAAGATGAATTTGCCAGGGCGGTCGAGCGGATCAAACCGGATCTGATTCACGCCGGGCCGATCCAGCGCGTGGCTTATTTGGCGGCATTGATCGGGTTTCATCCCCTGTTGACCATGTCCTGGGGTTTCGATCTTCTGGAAGACGCCAAGCGCGATGAAAGATGGGCTGAAATTACCCGCTTTGTTCTCGAACGGTCTGATTGGTTCACGTCGGACTGCCGCACCACGCGTGATCTGGCTGTGTCTTATGGCATGGCTCCGCAGCGCGCTACCATTTTTCCCTGGGGGGTGGATCTCGATCTGTTCAACCCGGAACGGCGCGGCATGATGCGCCGGCAGGTGGGTTATGAGGAAGACCTGCTCATCGTTCATACCCGTTCATGGGAGCCGCGCTACGGCGTGGATGTCGCCCTCTCCGGTTTCTGGCAGGCCGTTCAGGTTGAGCCGCACTTGCGCATGTTCATGTTGGGGGGCGGCTCCCAGGAAGCCATGGTCAAGGGATTTGTAAAAGAAAAAGGGCTGCAGAATCGCATCCTGTTCAGCGGCTACAAGCAAAATGACGCGTTGGCTGGGTATTACCAGGCAGCGGATGTCTATCTGAGCGCTTCCCATATTGACGGTTCTTCGGTTGCGCTGATGGAATCCATGGCCTGCGCCTGCCCGGCGCTGGTGTCGGATATTCCTGCCAATTTGGAATGGGTGCAAGACGGAAAGCAGGGTTGGATCTTCCGCGACGGACAGGCGGGCGATCTCGCGCAAAAGTTTATCCACATTGCCCGGCACCGCCACGAAATCATCGAAAAAGGCCGGCATGCCCGCATGACGGTGGAGGAGCGGGCGGATTGGCAGAAGAATACCGCGGTACTGCTGCAGACTTATCAGGATCTTTGGCAGTATCATAAAAAACATTAATCATGGATGAGTTCAAGAAAGAGGACAGGATCATCTGCATTGTGCAGGCCCGCATGGGCTCCAGCCGCCTTCCGGGCAAGGTGCTCAAGGAAATCTGCGGCAGACCCATGCTGGACTGGGTGATCCGGCGGGCTGTCCGCGCAATCAGTATTCAGCACATCATGGTGGCCACCACGGTCAGCCCCGGTGATGATCCAATTCATGATTATTGCCAATCGAATGGAATCGCCTGTTACCGGGGGAGTGAATTTGATGTGCTGGATCGCTATTACCAGGCAGCCCTCTGCGGGGAAGCGGATGTGGTTGTGCGGCTGACCGCGGACTGCCCGTTGATAGACCCAGACCTGATCGACAAGACGGTCAACGCGCTGCTTGTCCAAAACGCTGATTTTGCGGCCAACCGCCTGCCGCCTCCCTATCACCGCACCTATCCGATCGGGCTGGATGTTGAGGTTGCGACTTTCAGCGCGCTTCAACACGCCTGGAAAAACGCCAGCGAGAGTTATGAGCGCGAGCACGTCATGCCCTATCTATATGATCCGGCGCATGGCATGACATTTGTGGTGGTGGATCATGAAACCGACCTGGGTGAGCTGCGCTGGACGGTGGACACACCCGAAGACCTGGAGTTCATTCGCCAGGTCACACGTAAGCTC
>CAYPAG010000184.1:0-3840 GCA_964408645.1 uncultured Pelolinea sp.
CATCGAAATGGTGCGGGATGACGTGCCCGCGCTGGAAGAAAGCTACTATTGGATGGGCGTTTCCAAGATCGCCATTGGCGACCGAAGCGGTGGGATCGATGACCTGTATGCCTGTCTGGAGTACCACCGCGAGTTCCAGCCCTGCGTTGACGCGCTCAACGGGCAGGGTGAATTCCCGTACGCGAATTGACAGGGGGTGTGGTATTGCTTCAACTCTTCGTTTTACTCAGAGTTATAGCCCTACGACAAGTTTAGGGTTCGCAATGACTATGATTGACCTTAGCGCGAAGCACGATTCGCGCCACCAGGTGATTAAAAAGAAAAGGGCGGATTTCAAATCCGCCCCTATAAAAAAGCGTTTTAGGGTTGCTTTCCCAGCCGCGCGCGCTCCTCGGCGACGATGCTCTCATCCAGTTTTTTGAACAGGGGTTCGGGCTGGTTGAAACGCGCGCCGGGCTTCAAATCGCTGGGCTGCCAGCGGCCTTTCCCCAGCTCTCCGTCATATAACAGAGCGGTATGCTCCCCGACCGCGTCCTTGATCTTTTGGGTGTGCTGGACGCCGAATAACTGATCCTGGTGCCCCAGGAATTTGTGCAGACGCTCGCAGGTGAAGGGCAGGAACGGGGACAGGAGCACCTTGAGCGAGTCGATGGCTTTCATGGCCACAAAAATGGAACGCCCTGCTGCCGCCTTGTCGGTTTTGATGGTGAACCAGGGCGCGGTGTCATCCAGGTATTTGTTAACCTCCGAAGCCAGGCGCACCGCCTCGGCAAGCGCCGCCCGCAGATGAACCGCCTCGATCTCCGCGCCGACAGTCTCAAAACCCTTTTCCACCTGGGTGAGCAAGTCGTTATCCTTGGCGGTCAACTCGCCGGGATCAGGCACCACGCCTTCCCAATGTTTGAACGCGAAGGACAGCACACGATTGGCGAGGTTGCCCCAGGTGGCGACCAGTTCGTCATTGTTGCGGTGATAAAACTCGTCCCAGTCCCAATCGGTGTCGCGTGTCTCGGGCATGACGCTGGTGAGGTAATAGCGCAAGGGGTCGGGATCAAAGCGGGTGAGGACGTCCAGCCCGTTGACCACCCAATTGCGGCTGCCGGAGAGTTTCTTGCCTTCCAAATTGAGAAATTCATTGGCGGGCACATCATAGGGCAGGACAAAGTCGTCCTTTTGGGCGCAGCCGAAGATCTCATCGAATTCACCGTCCGCGCCTGCCAGCTCGGCCGGCCAGATGATGGCATGGAAGGGAATGTTATCCTTACCGATGAAATAGAGCGTTTTGGCTTTGGGCTGTTTCCACCAATTGCGCCAGGCATCCGGCTGGTTGTGCAGCTGGCTCCACTCAATGGACGCTGACAGGTAGCCGATCACGGCTTCAAACCAGACGTACAGGCACTTGCCTTCCCATCCTTCGACCGGGACAGGAATACCCCAATCGAGATCGCGGGTGATCGGGCGCCCGCGCAGCCCTTCGGTCTGGATCTGCCCCAGGGATTGGCGCAGGACGTTGGGCCGCCAGAAAGACTCGCGCGCTTGCAGGAATTTGACGATGTCGGCCTGCAAGCCGCCCAGGTCCATGAAGAAATGCTCTGTCTCGCGCAGTTCAGGGGTTGAACCGTCGATTTTGGAACGTGGCTCAATCAATTTTGAGGGATCGAGAAGATTGCCGCACTGGTCGCACTGGTCGCTGCGGGCATTGGTGAAACCGCAGATATAGCAGGTGCCTTCCACGTAGCGATCAGGCAGGAAGCGCCCCTGAGCCGGTGAATACCACTGGGGCTGTTTTTCCGGGTACATGAATCCGTTCTGCTTGAGCGCCAGGAACATGGATTGCGACACCTTGAAATGGTTTTCGGTGTGGGTGGAGGTAAACAGGTCGTAGTTCAAACCGAGTTTCTGAAAGAGCTCCACAAAGCCGTGGTGGAAGCGCTGGTAAATCACCTCAGGCGTCGAGTTCTCGGCTTCCGCGCGCACCGTGATGGGCGTGCCGTGCGAATCGGTGCCGGACACCATCAGCACATGATTGCCCTTTAAACGATGGTAGCGGGCAAAAATATCCGCCGGCAGGTAAGCGCCGGCCAGGTTGCCCGCGTGAATTTCGGCATTGCCGTAAGGCCACGCAACCGCGGCAAGAACATATTCGGGCATGAAAAACCTCTCCTCGCTGATGATATGGCGTGATTTTATCACGAGGGGTTTTGTTCATCTTTCAGCTTTTTCCTTTAAAATGAAGAAAAATTATGGAGGTTTTAATGCCAGGAAAAGCTGCTGAGTGGCGGCAGGATATGGACGCCTACCGCATCAATAGTTTATTGGAAATATTTTCCAAACCTAAACCGATCATCGGCATGGTGCATCTGCCCCCGCTGCCGGGTGCGCCGGGCTACACCGGCTATCCGGTGCAGGAGATCGTGGATTTCGCGGTGCGCGACGCGGAGACCCTGCAAAAGGGCGGGGTGGACGGTGTGATCGTTGAGAACATGTGGAGCATCCCGTTCCCGGCGGGCATGAACGTCAACCCGGAGGAATTATGCGCGCAGGCCGTGGCAGCCGCGGCAGTGGTCAAGGCGGTGGATATCCCGGTGGGCATCAACGTGGTGCATAACGGCGGGCGGGCTTGCCTGGGCGTGGCGATCGCGGCCGGCGCCAGTTTTATCCGCGTCTGCATGCTGACCGGCGCGGCGGTCTGGGACGGCGGCGAGTTTGACCACGGCTGCGCTCGCGAGCTGCAGTCGGCGCGCAAGATGACCAATTCGCACCATATCAAACTGTTTTGCGACGTGGACAAGAAACACTCGGTGCGCTTCCCGGGCATCGATCTGGCGACGCACATTGAATGGACCAATTTCTACGGCGCGGACGCGCTGATCATCACCGGACGGATGACCGGTAATGCACCCGACTTGGAAAAGGTGGCGTTGGCCAAAGACCTTGCCAAAGGTCGCCCGATCATCATGGGCAGCGGCACCACCGCGGAAAACATCGCGGATTTCCTGAAATACGCGGACGGCTCGATTGTCGGCTACGGAATGAAAGACGAAGGCCACCCGGACCGCCCCGTTAATCTGGAAGTCGTGAAACGCTTCATGGCAGCGGTGGAAGCCGTACGATAACTTTTACATTGAAGAAACTTTACCAAGGTATTTTCTAATTGCCCTGTTGAAGATTTTATAAAAAGGAGATAATCCCCCATAGGTATTATGCCCTGCTTGATTTCCCCCATATCTATGGTTGTAATTCGGAGAGAATTGGTATAATATATTTCAGAATAGTGATCCGATAATAGCAAACCCTGCGTGAGCAGGGGGCGCAAAGCTATGGGTCTAATGGAATTAGATCGCCAGGCCGCCGAAGATCGTTTTTGCTTTAAACCACAGACAAAGCCTGGCAGTCATGCAGGCTTTTTTGTTTCTTAACACTGTTTCCCCGCGAAAGCCTGAAACGGGAAAGGAAGATGAAGATGATGATGCAAGTTTTCGAAGCCAAATCAGGGAGGAAGAGGATGGGCCTATTCACAAGAAAGGCAGCCTGGGGGCTGACGATTGCACTATTGTTGGTTTTGCTGATCAGTTCGGCTGTGTTCGCGGAAGGTGATATGCCCGAAGGCGAGGAACCATCAGCGCAAGTTGAAGCGGCAATTGAAGAAGAGGATTCAGCCGCTGTAGCCATTGAACCTTCAAATGAAATACAGCCATCTCACGGTGGCAATGCGCCAAATACTAATGAAGGCGATTCTTTAGAAGTAGAAGCGCCTGTTGAAGAAACAGAATCAGCAGGAGCGAGTGAAGAAAACACAGCAGCGGCTGAAGATATTGTGCTGGTGGACGAGACCGGCGA
>CAYPAG010000185.1:0-3839 GCA_964408645.1 uncultured Pelolinea sp.
GGAAAAGCGTGATCCTCTCCATGCTGGCGGCGTTCATCGGCAGCCTGGTTTTCCCACCCTTCGGCGGGATCATCGCCGCGCTGGCGGTGCTGTTCGTGTTTGAATACCTGCGCTTGCGCGACCTGCGCAAGGCCAGTGATTCGACCGGACAGATGGCCATCGGCTGCGCCACCGCCGCGGTCGCGCGCTTCTTCATCGGCCTTGTGATGATCGCTTTGTGGGTGGTGTGGGTGTGGCAGAGCGGGGAGCTGCCGTTTTAGTCCACAGATACAGTTGATTTATGGTTAGTTTTTAATTCTGGCTGAGATCCTTCACCCACTTCGTGGGTTCAGGATGACAAAGAATCCCTCTGCAATTGGGCTGTGTACAATGCGATTGACCCTGCGACGGACGCGTTGAGCGAGTCGAGCTGCCCGCTGGTGGGGATGTGGGCGATGATATCGCACTGGTCGCGCACCAGCCGGCGCAGGCCGGAACCCTCACCACCGACCACGATGGCCAGATTGCCTTTCAGGTTCACCTGGTTGATGGATTGGGAGGTTTCTTCCATGTCCAGCCCGACCACCCAGCCATCGCGCTGCTTGACCTGTTCGATCGCCTGGGCCAGATTGCCCTGCGCGATCAGCATGTGCTCGCTGCCGCCGGAGGATGCATTTACCACCGCCGGCGTGACGCCAGCCGCGTGGCTGGAGGGAATAACCATGCCGTTCACACCAAACAGCTCCGCGCTGCGAATGAGCGATCCGAAGTTCTGGGGGTCCTGGATTTGGTCGAGCATCAGGATGAAGAATTTTCCGTCCTTGCTTTTTGCCAGCGAAAAGATTTCCGATAAATCGGAATAAGCGTAACCGCTGGCTTCCAACGCGATGCCCTGGTGATGCTCTCCGATCTCATCCAGCTCACGGCGATCCTTCCATTCGGGGGTCAGCTTGAGCTGTTTGGCTAATGCGAAAATGTCGCCGGTATGCCCGCTTTGGT
The DNA here is from genome assembly GCA_964408645.1 of uncultured Pelolinea sp. Taxonomy (GTDB): domain Bacteria; phylum Chloroflexota; class Anaerolineae; order Anaerolineales; family Anaerolineaceae; genus Pelolinea. Next base: position 979 of record CAYPAG010000185.1, read on the forward strand.
CAATGCCCTTGGCAGCCAGGAGCCGGAAAAAGTGCCTGCGCTTGGCGCGCAGGCACTCATAGACAGAATTACGTCCGGTGATCCACTCTTTCATTTCCACGTCCAGTTGGAGCCGCCCTTGGCATCCTCAACCTGCACGCCCAACTCAGCCAGCCGGTCGCGGATCAAATCAGAGAGCTCCCACATCTTTTGCTCGCGCACCTTGGCGCGGACTTCAAGCAGCAGTTCAACAAAGGGATCCGCTTCGTGAGCGCCTTTCTTTTCACCCAACTGCAAACCGAAAACTTCAGTCAATTGCTTGAGCAGCGATTGGGCTTCAGCCAACTGGTCATTGGATGCGCCATCGGCGCGCGCCTGATTGACCGCCCGCACCAGGTCAAACAAATTGCCGAGCGCGCCAGCTGTGTTGAAATCATCATCCATGGCGTTCTCAAATCCCTCGCGGGTTTTTTTCATCTGATCACGGAGGGGCTGCATGCCTGCATCGGAAACTCCGGCTGCGTCCGGCTGCGCGGGTTTCAATGCAGACGCCAGTCGATCCAGCGCGGTTTCCGCCTGCCCAATCACTTCATCATTGAAAGTCAACGGGCTGCGGTAGCCGGAATTGAGCACCATCATGCGCAGGGTGTCAGCAGAATGATCTGCCAGAAAATCCTCAATGGTCACCAAGTTGCCGATCGATTTGGACATCTTCTCACCGCTGAGCTGCAGCATGCCGTTGTGAATCCAGTAGCGCGCGAACTGCTTGCCGGTGAACGCCTCGGACTGGGCGATCTCATTCTCATGGTGCGGAAAGATCAAGTCATTGCCGCCGCCGTGAATATCGATCTGTTCACCCAGATGGGTGACCGACATAGCCGAGCATTCGATGTGCCAGCCGGGCCGACCTTTGCCCCACGGGCTTTCCCAGGCGGGTTCACCCGCTTTGGCGGTCTTCCACATGGCGAAATCGAGCGGATTTTCTTTCTTTTCATCAACTTCGATGCGCGAACCAGCGCGCATATCATCCAGCTTGCGGTGGGAGAGTTTTCCGTAGTCATCCATTTTGTTGACGCGAAAATACACATCCCCGTCGGCCTCGTAAGCATAACCCTTTGCGATCAGGTCCTCAACAAATTTAATGATGTTTTCGATCTCATCCGTCGCGCGCGGGTTATAGCTGGCCGGCAGCACGTTGAGCGCCAGCAGGTGCTCGGCATACTGCTGGATGTATCCGCGCGCCAGGTCGAAGGGGTCCATCCCCAATTTGTTGGCGCGGTTGATGATCTTGTCATCCACGTCGGTGTAATTCATCACATGGCGCACGGAATAACCGCGGTATTCCAGGTAGCGGCGGATAATGTCAAACACCAGCGCTGACATGGCATGGCCGACATGCGCCTTGTCATAGACGGTCGGTCCGCAGACATACATGCGCACCTGGCCATCTTCGATGGTCTTGAATTCTTCTTTCTTCCGAGAGAGCGTGTTAAATACTTTCAAAGTCATGCGGCCTCCCTATTTCTTGCCGGAATTGATGGTCCGTTCTGGTTTGGAAAAGATCATGCGTCCGGCAGCAGTCTGAAGCACCTTGGTCACCGAGACTTCGACCTCTTTGCCTATGTAATTGCGGCCTTCCTCAACCACCACCATGGTGCCGTCATCGAGATAGCCGACGCCCTGCCCCTGCTCCTTGCCTTCCTGTATGACGTTCACCTGCAGGGTTTCACCCGGCAGCAGGATGGATTTGACCGCGTTGGCCAGATCGTTGATATTCAACACCTGAACGCCCTGCAGCTCCGCCACACGGTTGAGATTGTAATCATTGGTGAGGATGGGCACCTGCATCTGGCGCGCGAGCATGATCAGCTTTTCATCCACCTCGCGCACACCTTCCACATCAATATCCGCGATGGTGGTGCTGATGGAGGGGTCTTTTTGAAGCGTTGAAAGCACCTCCATTCCCCTCCGGCCGCGCTGCCGGCGCATGCTTTCGGCCGAATCCGCGATGTACTGCAGTTCATTTAGCACAAAGCGCGGGATCAGCAGGGTGCCCGAAATAAACCCGGTACGCGCGATATCAGCGATACGGCCGTCAATGATCACGCTGGTGTCGATCAAGATGGATTTTTCCTGCCCGGCCTTCGCCCCGGCATGCGCGGAAGAACGCTGTCCACGGCGGGTCGTCGTGAAGATCTCGCGCAGGTCGCCTTGCCGCGAAACGGCAATCGCCACGCCCAGGTAACCGAACAGAACAGCGACCACAAAGGGCAGGACGCTGCTGAGGGGGTCCGGCAGAAGCGAGAGAGGATACGCAACCAACGCCGCAATCACCAAACCGATCACCAGCCCGGCCAATGCGGAAAGAAGCGTCGGCACCGAGACTTTACTGAGACTGATGCGGATCGCGTTGATGGGGTATAAGGTGATATAGGGCATTACCAGGAATCCAATGACGCCGAAGATCACCCCGGCGCCGATGGCGTAGGGGAGTGTACCTGCGACGGGCATGAATAGCGGAATAAGAAGATTTCCAAGATAATAGCCGGATATTGCAAAAACGATAAGACCAAGAATACGAAAGATAAGAACAGTGGTTTTCATAAGAATAATTCCTTTCAACAGGGTTGTTAAAGTTCGGATAAATTTAAATAAAAACTGTAAATTTATATTATCATGCGGGTATTAAGAAGTCAATTAGATTTGTATTAATCCTGGTTTCTGGTCAACCAGTATCTATCATTTATCATGAATTGAATTTATCCTCACATGGGAAACATGATTGTTGATTGACATACGACCCCGCGCATGCTAAAATTTTCACCTGCCCGCCCCCATCGTCTAGCGGCCCAGGACGCGGCCCTCTCAAGGCCAAAACAGGG
>CAYPAG010000186.1:0-3774 GCA_964408645.1 uncultured Pelolinea sp.
TTGATTTACTAAGATAGTAGCATAAATCAGAAAAAAGGACCTGAAAACGTGTAAATATTACCTTAATATAATAAACATCTATTGAAATATTGATAAATACCCATATACTTAATTGAAAGCCATAGTAAGGAGTAATGATTATGGGAGAATCAGGTAAGAAAGATAAAGGCGGCCGTGAAGACCGTAAAAAACCCAAGCTGACCATCAAAGAGAAGCGCAAACAAAAACACGAAAAGAAGGATGAGCATTCCAAACCGATCATCCCTCAAGGATAAGAAAAGATGCAGGCGGTAAATCTACCGCCTGCAATATTTTTAGCAAAATTGAACTTTCGATTGAAATAAATGAAAAAGAATCCGATTTTACGAAATATCTTGTCCGCAATCTCGGTAGGCGTTGTGGGTTTCATGCTATTAAACCTGACGTTTATTTTGGACTATCTGTTTCACCTGGCAGCGGAGCAGGTGTTTGGTCTCTTTACCTCAGGCGCAAATCCTGAAAATGTATTCCCTTGGTATTCCCCGCTTATTCACTTTTTGTTTGCTGTTGTAATCCTCTTTATTTCATGGCTGATCTTTAGATTAAAGATTCCGCACTTGTCAAAAGCGTACTTCCTCACGGTGCCTCTTGCTGTAGTATTTGTCACGTTGGGAATTTTCCTTTATCGGTCACCGGTCACCCTGTTCATTATTAGCATCTTGATCACAGCCTTGCTTGTGTATTATCTTTCAAAAACAAAACAGCCATGGATCTACCTATACACAGTAGTTCTGGTGACTTCAACTTTGGGCGCCTTTTATCTTTTGGGAGGAGAGATTTAATGAAATGATGGGCGGAACAGGGCTCGAACCTGCGACCTCATCTGTGTAAGAGATGCGCTCTGACCAACTGAGCTATCCGCCCGGGCAATGACTATTATAACTAAGAATAGGTGAAGCAAATAGTTTTTACCCTAAAGGTTCAAAATACCTTTTAGGATATAACATCTTTAAATTGTTTGATCCCTTGATTCAATTCATTACTTTTTCAAATAATGTAAAGAAATGACAAGTTTTGTCAAAAAAATGGATATATTATATCCACTGCACATCCAACTTTATAATTAGGCCAAATCCCACAATCAGGAATATCCCATGAAGATCATCCGATTCACTCAGAAAAACGAGGATCCCCAATACGGCTGGATTCTTGAAGATCATGTAGGCCTGTTGTCCGCGCCGCCCTTCGGCGCTTACCGGCGTCTGGACGCGGTCATTCCACTTAACGAAGTCAAGCTGCTGTCACCGGTAGCTCCCTCCAAGATTCTGGCGGTGGGTCGCAATTACCCAGAACACGCCAGGGAGCACGAGGTTGACATCCCTGAAACGCCCATGATCTTCATGAAACCACCTTCCGCGGTGATCAACCCCGGTCAAGCGATCGTGCTGCCTCCGCAATCTCAGCAAGTGGAACATGAAGGGGAGCTGGCGGTGGTTATCGGTCGGCGCGGGCGTTGGATCCGACTGGAAGACACGGCCAATCATATTCTGGGGTACACCGTCGCCAATGATGTCACAGCGCGCGATCTGCAGAACCGCGACGGCCAATGGACCAGAGCCAAGGGATTCGACACCTTCTGTCCGGTTGGTCCGTGGATTGAGACCGAAGCTGATCCTTCCGACCTGCTGGTGACAACCCGTGTGAACGGAGAGATACGCCAAATGTCCTCAACCCGCGAGATGGTTTTCGGAATCCCGCAATTGATTGTGTATATCTCATCGGTTATGACCCTGGAACCCGGTGATCTGATTTTGACTGGAACGCCAGCCGGTGTCAGCCCCCTTCACCCTGACGATGTGGTCGAAGTAGAGATTGAAGGAATTGGAAAGCTGTCCAATCCTGTAAAGGCACATCAGTAATTTTTTTTATATTTAAAAAGGTGAAACCCTGATTATTTTATAAATTGATTTTTCAAAGAGAACTACGCCATAAATACTCTCGAGCGATGGAATAGTATATAATTCGAAAAATTCTGGTTTTATAAGGAGCTTTGGCATGTCCGGTCATAATAAGTGGTCAACGATCAAGCGCAAAAAGGGCGCAGCTGACGCGAAACGCGGTCAGCTTTTCACCCGCCTGGCAAGGGAAATCGTCATCGCGGCACGCGAAGGCAGCAGCGATTTGGATTCCAACTTCAAACTCAGGCTGGCAGTTGACCGGGCCAGACGTGAGAACATGCCAAAGGAGAATATCGAGCGCGCGATCAAACGCGGCACCGGAGACGACAAGGATGGTGTTCAGATTGAACGCATCACTTATGAGGGTTATGTGTCCAATGGCGTGGCAGTGCTTGTTGACTGTCTCACTGAGAACCGCAACCGCACCATCGCCGAAATCCGACATGTACTCACCCGCACAGGGGGCAGCATGGCAGAAGTCGGCTCAGTATCCTGGCAGTTCAAACATTTGTGTTATTTTTCCATACCGGCTGAAGGTGTGAACTTTGACAAAGTGTTTGAAGTCGCTGTGGAAAACGGGGCGGATGATGTCACTAATGACGGCGAATATATCGAGATCTTCGGCCCGGTGGATTCCTTCAAGGACCTGAGTGATGCGTTGAAAGCGGCAGGCTTTGAGCCGGATGAAGCGGGGCTGCGATACACGCCCAAGCAGGAGATCGCGCTGGATACTGATAAAACCGTAAAGGTGATGAACGCAATTGAAGCCCTGGAAGATTTGGATGACGTACAGGATGTGTACAGCAATCTGGAGATCTCCGAAGAAGCCCTGGCTTCCATGGAAGAAGAGATGTAATCCATGGCTGTGATCGGGATCGATCCGGGCACAGCCATCACGGGTTTCGGGATTATTGAGGAGAAGCCGGACGGTTCCATCGTACCATTAGATTACGGAGTGCTGCGCACAGAAGCCGGGACAAGGCCCGAAGTGCGGCTCGTCTCGATTTTTCAGCAGTTGGCCGCGGTGATCTCCAGGCATACGGTAGAAAGTGCCGCGGTCGAAAGGCTTTTTTTTCAAAAGAACACGAAAACCGCGCTGTCAGTCGGTGAAGCCCGCGGAGTTATTCTCTTGGCGCTAACTCTGAACAATATTCCAATCCATGAATACAATCCTGTCGATATCAAGCAGGCGGTAACCGGTTATGGGCGTGCGGATAAAGCGCAAATCCAGCAGATGGTGAAGGTGCTGCTCGCATTGGATGCCATTCCCCAACCGGATGATGCCGCGGATGCATTGGCGATTGCTATTTGCCACATTCACCAACGGAAATTCACTGATGCTCTAACAAGATGAGTAAACTTATTACCAGCCCCTCAAATTCCGTAATTAAAACCATACGCAAATTGCGCAATAAAAAAGAACGTGACGCGACAGGCATGTTTTATGTTGAAGGAATCCGTGCGGTGGGTGAAGCTACAAGAACCGGACAGTTAATTGAACACATCCTTTATTGCCCTGAATTACTCGATTCCACCTTTGGCAACCAGTTGGTTGATCAGTTACCGAGAGACTTTCCCGGATTAATTGAAGTGACACCAGAGGTGTTCGGTTCGTTTTCATTAAAAGAAGGTCCTCAGGGATTGGCCGCCGTGGTCAAACAAAAATGGCATTCCTTGAGTGATGTGGAAATTTCCAAAGGTTTATGGGTCGGACTTGACTCTATCCAGGATCCTGGTAATTTGGGCACCATTTTTCGATCTTTGGATGCAGTTGGCGGTGAAGGCATTGTTCTTTTGGAGAACTCCACCGACCCTTTTCATCCATCTTCCATTCGCG
>CAYPAG010000187.1:0-3630 GCA_964408645.1 uncultured Pelolinea sp.
AGCGCTCATCCTGTTCTTGCTGCTGCTGACTTCAGGTAAATTCGATTGGCGACAGGCCTGGTTGTTATTTTGGCTGATGATCGCGTTAAATATCATTTTTCATCTGGTTGTGGTGTTGCCCGCGCCGGATCTTTATAATGAACGCGGCAGGATTTTACCCAACGCGGAATCCTGGGACCGGCGCCTGTTGGCTGCCTATGCGTTAAGCGGCTATCTGTCTGTGGTGGCAGCGGGATTGGATAAACGCTTTGGCTGGACGTCCATCCCTTCCGTCTGGTTCATTCCTGGTGCCATCCTTGTTGGCCTCAGTTTCGCGCTCACCGCGTGGTCGATGCGCGTTAACCGGTTTTTTTCCAGCGTGGTGCGGATTCAAAATGACCGCGGCCAGGTCGTGTGCGACCAAGGCCCGTATCGCGTCATCCGCCATCCGGGTTACCTCGGCGGCCTACTTTTTTATCTCGGGGTTCCGCTGATGCTTGGTGTTGCGGCTGGGTTTATCTTCGTCGCCGTCATCATGGGGCTGTTTATCTACCGCATACGCCGTGAAGAGCAAGCCTTGGCTGAAGAATTGGCTGGTTACAAAGAGTATAAAGAGCGTGTCCGCTACCGACTGCTCCCGGGTATCTGGTGATCGCTATTCCCCGATGAAGTGCTTCAGCACCCGGCAAACCGCCAGTGTAACCCACTCATTGGATTCTCCCCTGGACGCGCCGCCGTAAGCCGCGTGCCATAAACCATCCGTGGCCTGATTTTCGATGAACCAATCCAGCGCCTTTTCCACTTGCTCATCCATCTGAATTATTCCTATGCGCATATACGAATCCATCACAGTGAGCAGGTCGGTCCACCAGAAAGGATATTGAAATTTAAACCAGTATGCTGCTGATTGCCGCGATGTGTAAGCGTCTTTCTGGAAAAAGCGCCCCTTCAGCAAGTTGCCGGCATGAACGATCTCAGGCAGCAGACGATAGTCTGGATGCGCGGCAAAAGCACGCGTCACCATGCCGGTGGCCATGTGTGAGAAAGGCCGTTGTCTGTCAGGCGGCATCGGAGGCTGGTCATAAAGCCGGTAATAAGCGTTGATCTTGAACATCATCAGCGGAATGATCCAGCCGCCATCGTCCTGGCGCATTTCCAGCAGCCAATTCAATCCCCTCAAGATTCGACCGTCCTGCTCATATCCGGCTTTGATCAGGATCTCCAACATCGCGCCGGTGTAATAGGGTGCGTACTGGTTGGAGAGAATGCCGCGCAGATCGCCTTCCTCTGTCTGGTAGCTTAGAATATATTCGCAGGCGCGCTCCACAGCAGGATGCTGGCGGGTGAAGCCGTACATCTCAACCAATGCCCGTAAAATTTTCCAGGTTTCCAGCAATTCGTATGCTTCTCCGAAATCCGCTCCCGGTCGGCTGCCGGGATAATGCCATGCGCCATTTATTTGTTGTTTTTCTAAAATTTTCAATGGCTTGGGCAGCTTCCAAAGGAACTCAACTGGCTTCGATTGAGAGCCAAGCAAATCCCTTTCAATGAAGCAATGCAAAGCTTCAGAATCTGAGCCCAATAGTGGGGAAAATGGATCAAATTTAAGCGAACTCTTCCACATCATTCGGTTTTGTAGTTAAATATACAGCAATACGCCGCTAAAATAATGAACAATTGGAAAAATCGGGGCAACCTTTTTTCAATACCAGCGTATATAGGATAGAAAAAAATCTATCGGAGCGGTTGGTGAACATGGACGAGGCCGAATGCCTCAAGCTCGCTCAGGCGGGTGACCAGGACGCATTCACACAAATAGTCGAGACGTATCAAAAACCGGTGTTCAACATGTGCTACCGGATGCTTGGCACACCTCAAGCCGCGGAAGATGCCGCGCAGGAAACGTTTTGGCGCGCTTATAAAAACATTAAACGTTTCGATACAGGCCGGCCGTTTGCCACCTGGCTGCTCTCCATCGCCGCCCACTACTGCATCGACCAGCAGCGCCGCAAGCATCTCCCCGCACTTGATCTGGACGAAATCATCGAATTTTCGGTTGAAGATCCCGCCCCCAATCCGGAAAAACAAGCACTGGACTCGGAATTCAGCGAGGATATCCAGCGGCAGCTGGCGGAATTAAGCGAAAGCGACCGGGCGGTGCTGGTTCTTCGTTATTGGCACGAACTCTCCGAAGAAGAAATCAGTGACACCTTGTCCATCACTAAAAGCGCGGTCAAAAGCCGCCTGCATCGCGCCCGCCAGCACCTGGCGGAACAATGGACCGAATTTCAGGAAAGCATGACAATGGAAGGAAGGCAAAATGAAACACTCACAGTTTAAGGGCTGGATCCTGGACCAATCCACACTCAAACCTGAAGAAAGGAAGATGCTGGAAGTGCACCTGGAAGGTTGCCGCGAATGCCGACAACTTTCTGCCGGTTGGGAAGCCAGCCGGAAAGTGCTGCTCAAACCGGTGATGGCATCGCCCGCGCCCGGGTTCTCCGCCCGCTGGCAGGCTACGCTCGCCAGAAAATCCCGCGTCGAAAAGATACGCCGCCATCGTCTGACAATCGCCGGTTTGATCCTGGCAGGATTTCTTGCTTCATTGGTTTATATGGCAGCCAGCGGTTCATTCCTGCACATCCTCGCCGATTCCTTCAACGCGCTTACCAGCCTGATCATCGCCATCACCCATGGCTTATCAACCCTTGGGCTGTGGCTCGGACGTCTGCCCCTGGCAGTGCCGATCGCTGCCGGTTTCATCCTGTTTGGACTTCTGACCGCCTTCCTGATGACCGCGGCCTTTGCGCTGTGGAATATCCGCAGCAGGAAGAAATTTGCGCATGAAACCGTCTAAAGTTTGGCTTTTTCCTGCCCTTCTCTTGGCCGCTTTGCTCCTCAGCAGCTGCGCAGCGGGATTTGACAGCTGGACGGTGCCTCAGCCCGAGACCTTCCCGGGGCAGTTCCTGGTGGGAGATGTATATATCCTGCATGGCCAGCAGAAGATCGATGGCGATATCGCGGGTATCGGCACCACTTTGATCATCGAGGATGGCGCTTCGGTTCTCGGAGACATTAGTATCATTGGCGGAAATCTTGAAATCGCCGGAAATGTGACGGGTGATGTTAATGTGCTGGCTGCTTCAGCTGTCATTCAGGACACTGCCGAAATCTTCGGTAATTTCAACCAGGCGTTGACCTCGGCTGAGATAGAACCGAACGCGCGTGTAAACGGAGAGATCAATTCCTTTATTTTCCCTGAGGTTGATGGTTCTCCCAGTGGTGAAGATGTAGTGAGTGCGCTCTCGTGGCTGCAGCCGCGCCGTATCCTGCTTTTCAAATTGGGGCAGGTGCTTGGAATGACCCTGGTCACGCTCTTGGTAATTTATCTTTTCACCGACCAAACCTTGAAAGTTGTCCGCGCCATCCGCTGCAGCCTTCCGGCGGCCTGGGGCGCGGGTTTGCTGACTTATATCGCCGCGCCGATCATTTCGGTTGTTTTTATCATCACCATCTGCTTGAGTCCTGTCGGACTTGTGGTTTTGATCGTTTTCCTGCTGTCGCTGCTGTGGGGTTGGGTGGCGCTGGCATCCATCATCGGAGAGCAGCTTAATCGTTGGCTGCGGTTGGATTGGGCGATTCAACCGGCGT